>NZ_JBWJPF010000001.1:0-447699 GCF_056393265.1 Stenotrophomonas sp. Steno-C15 | reverse complement strand
ACGGCGATCCCATCGGCGAAACCACCGCCGATGGCAGCGGCAACTGGGGCTTCACTCCTGGAGCGCCGCTGCCCGACGGCACCGTGATCAACGCGGTGGCGCAGGATCTCGCAGGCAATAGCAGCGGCCCGGCCACCACCACGGTGGACGCGGTGGCGCCGCCGGCACCGGTGATCGATCCGAGCAACGGCAGCGTCATCACTGGCACGGCCGAAGCGGGTGCCACGGTGATCCTCACCGATGGCAACGGCGATCCGATCGGGCAGGCTATCGCCGATGGCAGCGGCAACTGGAGCTTCACCCCTGGAGCGCCGCTGCCCGACGGCACCGTGATCAACGCGGTGGCACAGGATCCCGCAGGCAATACCAGCGGCCCGGCCACCACCACGGTGGATGCGGTGGCGCCGCCGGCACCGGTGATCGATCCGAGCAACGGCAGCGTCATCACTGGCACCGCTGAAGCCGGTGCAACAGTGATCCTGACCGATGGCAACGGCGATCCCATCGGCGAAACCACCGCCGATGGCAGCGGCAACTGGAGCTTCACCCCTGGAGCGCCGCTGCCCGATGGCACCGTGATCAACGCGGTGGCACAAGATCCCGCAGGCAATACCAGCGGCCCTGCCACCACCACGGTGGACGCGGTGGCGCCGCCGGCACCGGTGATCGACCCGAGCAACGGCAGTGTCATCACTGGCACGGCCGAAGCGGGTGCCACGGTGATCCTCACCGATGGCAACGGCGATCCGATCGGCGAAACCACCGCCGATGGCAGCGGCAACTGGAGCTTCACCCCTGGAGCGCCGCTGCCCGATGGCACCGTGATCAACGCGGTGGCCCAGGATGCGGCGGGCAACAACAGCGGCCCGGCCACCACCACGGTGGACGCCGTGGCGCCGCCGGCGCCGCTGCTCAGCGTGAGTGCTGACGGTACGCTGCTGAGCGGCACGGCCGAGCCCAACAGCCAGGTCCGGATTGTGGTCAATGGAGACACCGCGAATCCGATCACCGTCAATGTGGATGGCAGCGGCAACTTCAGCCTGCCGTTCGCACCACCGTTGATTGCCGGCGAGCTGATCTCTGCGGTCGCGATCGATCTGGCGGGCAATACCAGCGGTCCGGCGACGATCAATGCCCCCGATCTTGCGCCACCGGACATCAGCGTGCCGGAGGCCGCCGACACGTGGATCAATGCTGCGGAAATCGGCGACGGCATCCAGGTCGACGTGACCGTTCGCCCGACGATGCAGGTCGGGCAGGTCATCACCGTCAGGTTCGCGGGCCAGAACGGCTACGAGGCCGATGCCAGCCACACCCTGACCGCTGCGGACATCGCGGCCGGTTCGGTGACCGTGACCTTGACGCCGCCCGCTGGCATGGGGCCGTTCCCGGAAGGCGCATCGACCATCACCGCCGAAGTCGCCGGTGGCACCGCATCGGCGCCGGAAGCCTTCACCATCGATACGGTTCCACCCGCAACCCCGGTGCTGTCGCTGGTCGGCAATCTGCTGACCATTTCCGCCGAACCCGGCACCGAGTTGACGGTCACGCTGACGGTAGGAGGTGTGACGGCCACGGCGACGGTCACCGCCGACAACAGTGGCCTGGCGTCGCTGAACCTGCTCACCGATCTGGATATCGACTTCACCTGGGACCAGCTGCTCAACGCACAGGTGTCGGTCGTGGGCAGTGATCCGGCTGGCAATCCGAGCAACGTGGCCAGCATCGGCATCGGCACCAGCATCGAACAGCCGGTCACCATCGGCAACTTCGGGGTGGACGTCAGCCTCAATCCTCTCAGTCCGCGCTTTGGCTTCAGTGGCACCACCGAGCCGGATTCGAGCGTTGTGATCCGGGTGATCACGCCCGCGCTGAACGTCGAGCTGCTGCCGATCCAGGCCGATTCCTCCGGCAACTTCTCGCTGAACCTGCTCAGTCCGACCATCCTCAGCCAGCTCGGGTTGAACATCACCGATATCCTCAACCTTGGGTCGCAGATATCCTTCAATCTGGTATCTACCGATTCCAACGGCAACGACAGCGCTGCTTACGGCGTCACGCTGAGTCCGAACGGCCTGTCGTTGAACATCGGTCAGATCGATGTCAACGGTACATCCGGGAATGACGTACTTTCCGGCGCCAACGGCAGTTCCGAGCACATCAACGGCGGCGATGGCAGCGATCTGATCTTCAACGTCGGCAGCGGCGATCACGTGGTCGCCGGCAACGGCGACGACGCGATCCAGATCACCGCCACCAACTTCGTCAGCATCAATGGGGGGGCTGGATTCGACACCCTGATCCTGGCCAATGGCATCGACCTGGACTACAACTCGGCCGGTGTGGGCACGCTCAGCAACATCGAGCGCATCGATCTGGGCACGGGAGATTCGGGCAGCGTGCTCACCCTCACTGCGGCGGAGGTGGCGGCGATCACCGATGGCAACGACACGCTGCAGATCACCGGCGAGAGCAACGATGTGCTGAACGTCATCGGTGCGGTCAACACCGGAACCACCCAGTTGATCAATGGTGTGACCTACGACGTGTACACCTTTGGCAGCACCACGCTGCTGGTGGAGGACAACTCGGTGCAGGTGGTGGCCTGATGCCGCAACGGCGGAGCCGAAGGCGGTGGGCAGGAGGAGCGTTCGCGCTCCTCCTGCTGTGCGGCCTGCCGGCGGGGGCCAGTGCGATGAGTGTGGAGCAGGCTGTGCAGACCGGACTGGCGATCCATCCCCGGGTGCGTGCGGCGCTGAGCGAAGCGGAACGGGCAGGCACCGACGTGAAAATCGCACGGGGGGGCTACTTTCCCGCACTGCAGGTCTCCGGCGGACCGCAGGCCGGACACATGTCCGAGATGGTGTACGACGTCACGCTGTCGCAGATGCTGTTCGACTGGGGCCGGACGCGCAGCCAGGTCGAGGCCGCCAGTGCGACCCAGCGCCGCTATCTGGCAGCGCTGGAGGTCGCCCGGGACGACGCAGCGCTGGATATCATCGAGACCTACCTGGACGTGCTGGTCGCCCGCGAAAGAGTGGTAGCCGTGCGTGACTTCCTGCAGCGGATCGAGGGCGTCCGCGGCATGGCCCGCGACCGCAGCGGCAGCGGCTACGCCGACCGCACCGAGTTGGATCGCGCGCAGCTGGAGTTCGCGCGCGGCCAGGACCAGCTGGCGTTCGAGGAAGGCGCGTTGCGCGATGCCAACAACCAGCTGGCCCTGCTGCTGGGCCGGGATCCTGGCCCGCTGCAGGCGCCGGACCTGCCTGCCGGACAGCGGGCGTGGCAGCGTGACGGCCTGGATGCAGCAATCGAGGCCGCGCCGCTGCTGCGGGAATCGCGCGAGGATGCCGCGGCAGCCGAGGCGGAGCTGGCTGAATCGCGCGCGGCATTGAAGCCACAGCTCAACGTGGAGGCATCGGCGCTGCGCCGCGAGATCGGCGGGCAGATGGAGAACGATTCGGTGGTTTCGCTGCGCCTGCGCATGGATGTCCTGCGCGGCTTCAGCAATTTCCAGCGGCCGGCGGCGGCCCGGCAGCGACTGGAGGCGGCGCAGTGGAGTGCCGACGCCACCCGCCGTGATCTGCGGCGCAAGATGCGCACCTTGTTCGACAACGCCGATGCGCTGGTACTGCGTGAGCAGGCGCTGCAGCAACAGGTGGAGGAGTCCACGCACGTCGGCGGCCTGTATCACGACCAGTTCCAGGTCGGACGCCGCGACATCATCGATCTGCTCAGCGTGCAGCGCGAGCGGATGGAGGCCGAACGCCAGCTGGCAACTCTGCGCATGGAGCGGGTCCGTATCGATTATCGCGCTGCCGCCCAGATCGGGCAGCTGGGTGAGTTGCTTGGAGGGAGGACGCATGCAGACGCCGCGCATTGAATCGACTACCACCGGCAGCGGCAACACGCCGCGCGACCCGCTGCAGGATGGCCTGCTGCTGCTGTGCGAGCGGCTGGGCCGGCCACTGGGTGCTGCCGAGCTGGTTGACGGCATTGCTCTGGAGCAGGGGCGGCTGCCATTGCAGCGGGTGCCACGCGCGCTGCGGCGGGCGGACCTGAACGCGCGCGTGGAGGCCTTCGAGCTGACCGACATCGACGCCTATCTGCTGCCGGTCCTGCTGCTGCTGAACAATGGGAACACGCTGTTGTTGACGGCGATCAGCGATGACCAGGCGCAGGTGGAGGTGCCACAGGCCGAGGGTGGCACACAGGCCATGCCGCTGCAGGCACTGCAGGCGCTGTACAGTGGTACGGCAGTGTTCGCCAAACCGCGCTTCCGCTCGGATGGCCGGGTCGGCGATTTCGCCGCGGGCCGGGGCGAGCACTGGTTCTACGGGCCACTGCGTCAGCTGTGGCGCTCCTATGTCGAGGTCGGGGCCGCCGCATTCGTGGCCAACCTGCTGGCCATCGCGACGGCGATCTTCGCCATGCAGGTCTATGACCGGGTGGTGCCGGTGGCAGCGTTCGACACGCTGTGGGTGCTGGCCAGTGGCGTTGCCCTGGCGGTCATCATCGAAGGGGTGCTGCGCGTCCTGCGCGGGCAGCTGCTGCATGTGCTCGGCAAGCGCATGGACCTGCAGCTGGGAACGCTGCTGTTCGCCCGCGTGCTCGGTACCCGGATCAACGCCAAGCCGGCGTCGATGGGGGCATTCAGTACGCAGGTGCGCGAGTTTGAGGGCGTGCGTGATTTCTTCACCTCGTCCACCGCTGCGCTGCTCAGCGACCTGCCGTTCGTGTTCGTGTTCCTGCTGCTGATCGCGCTGATCGGTGGGCATGTGGTCTGGGTGCCGGTGGTGGCCTGTGTCCTGATGGTGCTGCCGGGCGTGCTCGCGCAGCGCCGGCTGGGTGAGCTGTCGCGGCAGAATCTGCGCGAAGGGGCGATGAAGAACAGCGTGCTGCTGGAGGCCTTTGAACACCTGGAATCAGTGAAGGCCACCCGTGCCGAAGGCCGCAGCCTGAAGCACTGGGAAAGCCTGACGGCGCAGCTGGCGGGAACGGCGTTGAAGACGAGTACGCTCACCGCCAGCCTCAGCCATGGCGCGGCCGTGGTGCAGCAGCTTGCGTATGTGGGTGTGGTCGCCTTCGGTGTCTACCGCATCAATGACGGTGCGATGACCGTGGGCGCACTGGTGGCGTGCTCGATCCTGTCATCGCGGGCGATCGCGCCGCTGGCGCAGGTTGCAGCGGTGCTGGGGCGCTGGCAGCACACCCGCGTCGCCATGGAGGGGCTGGACCAGTTGATGGGCGCCGAGCAGGAGCGCCCACAGGGCGCCCGCTTCGTGCACCGGCCGCGCCTGCAGGGTGCCTACCAGCTGCACGATGTCCGCCTGGCGCTGGGCGAAGGGCCGTGGGTGGTCGACGTGCATGCGCTGTCCATCGCACCTGGGCAGCGGGTGGCGCTGCTGGGCGGCAACGGTGCGGGCAAGTCCAGCCTGCTGCGCGTGCTGTCCGGACTGGTGACGCCGCAGCAGGGACGCCTGTTGCTGGACGACGTGGCGCTGGCACAGATCGATCCCGGTGACCGCGCACGGAACATTGGTTATCTGCCGCAGGACGTGGCGCTGTTCCATGGCAGCCTGCGCGACAACCTCAATCTGGAAGGTGCCGCCTGGCGGGATGAGGAGCTGCTGGAGGCGCTGGACGCGGTGGGCATGGGGCCTTTCGTGCGCGGCAATCCGTTGGGGCTGGACCAGCTGGTGATGGGCAACGGCAGCCTGTCCGGTGGCCAGCGCCAGGCCATCGGCCTGGCCCGGGTGATCCTGCAGGATCCGCCTGTCGTGCTGCTGGATGAGCCCACCGCCGCCTTCGACCAGCAGAGCGAGACCCATGTCATCCAGTTCCTGCAGCGTTGGCTCGGCCAGCGCACGCTGGTACTGACCACCCACAAGCGCAGCATGCTGGCCCTCGTCGAGCGTGCCGTGGTGATGCGCAACGGCAGGATCATCATGGACGGCCCATTGGAGCAGGTGGTGCAGGGCAACCAGGTGCAGCCGATCGCCGCGGTCGCAGGAGGACATCATGGTTGAGCGGCAGAAGCGTTCGCAGCGACTGCGGCGCGAGCTTGCGGATCCACTGCTGGCGTCCACGCATCCCGTGTACCGACCGCTGTTGTGGGTGCTGCTGGCGACGGTGGCCATCGCCGTGGGCTGGGCCGCGCTTGCGCAGCTGGACCAGGTGACCCGTGGCGAGGGCAGGGTGGTGCCGTACAGCCGCATGCAGAAGATCCAGAGCCTGGAAGGCGGCATCCTCGATCGCCTGCTGGTGAAGGAGGGAGACCTGGTCGAAGTGGGCCAGCCGCTGGTGCGGCTGGAGGAAACCCACTTCCGCACCAACTACGAGGAATCGGCCAACCAGTCGCAGGTGCTGCGGGCCGCAATCGCGCGACTGGATGCGGAGGTGCTGGGCAAAGGTGCCATCGAGTTCCCGGACGACATTCCAGCCGGGAGCGCGCTGGCACGTTCGGAGAGGGAGCTGTACCAGTCCCGCCGTGCGACATTGCAGCAGAGTTCGGCAGCCATCGGCCAGCAGCTGTCGATCGCGCGCGACCAGCTGCGGATCGTGCGGCCGCTGGTCGCGCGCAACGCCGTCAGCCAGATGGAAGAGTTGAAGCTGACCCAGGAAATCGCCACGTTGACCGGCAAGCTCAGCGAGTTGCGCAACACCTATTTCCAGGAAGCCTATACCGAACGCTCCAAGCTGAAGGCGGAGTTGTCCGCACTGGAGCCGATCGTGCACCAGCGGCAGGACCAGCTGCGGCGCACCGAGATCCTGTCGCCCGTGCGTGGGCGGGTCAACACGGTGCTGATCAATACCCGCGGTGGCGTGATTCCTCCCGGCGAGCCGATCATGGAGGTGATTCCGGTGGAGGAACGGCTGCTGGTGGAAGCCCGCGTCAAGCCGCGCGACGTCGCGTTCCTGGTGCCGGGCATGCCGGCCAAGGTCAAGATCACCGCCTATGACTACACCATCTACGGCGAACTCAGCGGCACCGTCGAGCAGATCAGTGCCGATACCATCGAGGAGGATACGCCGCGGGGCAAGGAATCGTTCTACCAGGTGCTGATCCGCACCGATGGCAGCCAACTGCGGCGGCACGGCGAGGCCCTGCCGATCATTCCCGGCATGGTGGCGGATGTGGACATCCTGACCGGCAAGCGCAGCGTCCTGAACTACCTGCTGCGACCGTTGATCAAGGCGCGGTTGAACTGAGACCGGGAGTCGGCCGCATGCCATGCAGCTGCGGCAGGGCGGCCTTCATCGCATCGATGAAGGCGCGCAGCCGCGCCGGCTGCTGGCGCGCGGCAGGAAACACCACATGCACCGGCAGGGGCGGCGCTTCCCAGCCCGGCAACAACTGGACCAGACGGCCGTGCGCCAGATCCTCGGCGACCAGCCAGGCCGATACCACCGCCGCACCCAGGCCCGCACGCGCCGCCTGCTGGACCACGAACAGGTTGTCACTGAGCAGGCGCGGCGTGATCGACAGTGTGTGCGGACGCCCGCGTGCGTCGTACAGCAGCAGGCGTTCGCGGTAGTAGGTGACGAGGGAGATCCAGGGCAATGCCTGCGCCTGTGCAGCGGTGGTCACCGCATCGGGATCGACCAGCGAAGGCGCGGCGACCACGATGCGTGGGACTTCGGCCAGCGGCAGCGCGACCATGCGTGGCTCGTCCACCGGGCCGACCCGCACCGCACAGTCGACGCCCTCGGCAATGAAGTCCGGGCGCCGGTCTTCGAGGATCCACTCCAGGCTCAACTGTGGATGCCGGGCGAGGAAGGCGAGCATGGTCGGCAGCAGCTGTGCCTGTCCAAACGCATGCGGCACCATCACACGCAGGCGCCCACGCAGCACGTCGGGTTGTCCCTGCAGTTCGGCCTGGAGCGTTTCCCATTCTTCCACCACCCGCTGCGCGTGCCGCTGGCAGCGCATGCCCTCCTCGGTCAGCTGCAGACCATGCGTGGACCGGTGCAGCAGTCGCAGGCCCAGTTGCCGTTCCAGTGCCTGCAGGCGGCGGCTCACGGTGGGCTGGGTGGTACCCAGCTGCACGGCGGCGGCAGACAGGCTGCCGGCGTCGACGATGCGCAGGAAGGTGCGCAGCAGGTCGAGCCGGTCGGCGCCCGGGGCCATGTCCATCATACGCACCCTGTATGAAAAGTATTCATTTGATCCTACTACAGACGTGAGGCGAATAGGCGCAGGCTACCTCCCGTTCCCTGACTGGAGTTGCTGATGTCCACCCCCATGCTTTCCGTGACCGCCCCGCCGGTCGTGGCTCCTTCCACCTCCCTGGTACTGGCGATGGCGGCCGGTGCCGGGTTTTCGGTGGCATCGCTCTATTACAGCCAGCCGATGCTGGGACTGATCGCCCAGGACCTGTCCGCGGGCGAGCGCGCGGCAGGTCTGGTGCCGACCCTGACCCAGCTCGGCTATGCGCTGGGCATCCTGCTGCTGGCGCCCTTGGGGGATCGTTTCGACCGCCGGTCGCTGATCCTGCTGAAGTCCGCGCTGCTGTCGGTTGCACTTGCCGCAGCGGCCGGGGCGGGGCACCTGCCGGGCCTGCTGATGGCCAGCCTGCTGGTCGGGTTGATGGCAACGCTGGCCCAGGACATCGTGCCTGCCGCTGCGGCGCTGGCACCGGATGCGCAACGCGGGCAGGTGGTCGGACGGGTGATGACCGGTCTGCTGCTGGGCATCCTGCTGTCGCGCGTGGTCAGCGGGATGGTGGCCGAGGCCTGGGGCTGGCGCACCCAGTTCGTGCTGGCGGCCGTGTCCGTGGCGGCGATGGGGGTGGTGATGGCGCGTGCACTGCCCCGCTTCGCACCCACCAGCACCCTGCGCTATCCGGCGCTGCTGGGCTCGTTGCTGTCGCTGTGGCGGGAGCAGCCGCAGCTGCGCCGGGCGGTGGCGAGCCAGTCGTTGCTGGCGGTGGGTTTCAGCGCGTTCTGGTCAACCCTGGCGCTGATGCTGCATGCGCGTCTGGGACTGGGCAGTGCTGCCGCCGGCGCCTTCGGTATTGCCGGTGCGGCGGGCGCGCTGGCGGCGCCGTTCGCCGGTCGCTTCGCCGACAGGCTGGGCAGCCCCGCAGTGGCACGCCTGGCGATCATGGTGGCATTGCTTGGCTTTGCACTGCTGCTCGCCGAATCGTGGCTGCCCGCAGCGGCACTGCTGCCGCTGCTGGTGGCCAGCGCACTGCTGTTCGATTTCGGCTTCCAGTCGGCTTTGGTGGCCCACCAGACACTGGTGTATGGCCTGGCGCCCGCCGCACGCAGCCGTCTCAATGCAGTGCTGTTCACCGGCATGTTCATCGGCATGGCGGCCGGAGGGGCACTTGGCAGCCTGGCATTGGCGCAGTGGGGGTGGCATGGGGTGGCATGGCTGGCGACGCTCTGTGCCGGTGGCAGCCTGCTGATCCGCCTGCGCTGAGCGCTGCGCGCGCAGCCGCGCGTCAATCGTGGCCGCTGTCGTCCAGGCTGATGATGCCGCGGCGCAGGGCCTGGGTGACCGCATGGGTGCGGTCGCCGACGCCCAGCTTGTCCATCAGGCTCTTCATGTGCGCTTTTACCGTCTGCTCCGAGATCTGCATGCGTTCGCCGATGCGCTTGTTCGAGAGTCCGCCGGCAACATGCCGCAGCACCTCGGTTTCGCGCGGCGACAGCCGGTCCTCCACCACGTGCGCGGCGATGCTGGCGGCCACCGCGGGTGGAATAGGCGCACGGCGACCACCGGCCACCATGCGGATGGTATCGATCAGTTCATGGCGCAGCATGTCCTTGAGCAGGTAGGCGCTGGCACCGGCCTGCAGGGCGCGCACCGCGCGCACGTCGCCGCGGTAGGTGGTCAGCACGATGATGCGGGCACGCGGGTCGAGCGCGCGGATCCGCATGATGGCCTCGACACCGTCCAGCCGGGGCATCTGCAGGTCCATCAGCACCACGTCCGGTTGCAGATGCTGGTACTGCGCGATGGCTTCTTCACCGTCGGCAGCTTCGCCCAGCAGCCTCAGGTCCGGCTGGGCGCCGAGCAGGGCCGCCAGGCCGTCGCGCAGCAGCGGGTGGTCATCGACCACCAGCACGCCGATGGGAGGGGAGAGCTCAGTCATGGTCAGGTCTGCTCCAGGGCCAGCGCCAGCGCGACGGCCTTCGGTGATAGAGGCGGCGCGCGGGGACCGACAGCGCCACTTCAGTGCCCAGGCCGGGCCGCGTCCACAGCTTCAGCGCCGCGCCCAGCCGCTGCGCGCGCTCGCGCATGCCCTGCAGCCCCCAGTGGCCGGCACCGGCATGGTCGTCGGCAATGCCAACGCCGTCATCGCGGACATGCAGCAGGAAGCAGCGGGCACCGTAGGACAGCTCGACCTCGATGGCGCTGGCCTGCGCATGCCGCAATGCATTGCGGATCGCCTCGCGGCCGATCAGGAACACCTCCTCGGCAGCATCCGGCTGCAGGCGGGGCGGGGTGCCTTCCACGGTCAGGCGCAGTGGGTTGGTGCCCTGGCCGGCGTACTCAGCGTGCACATCGGCCAGGGCCGAGGCCAGATCACGACCCGCGAAGGGACCGTCGCGCAGGGCGTTGACCCGTTCGCGGCCCTCGGCCAGATTGCGTTCGGCCAGCTGCATCGCCGATTCCAGCTGGCTGCGCACGGTTTCCGGTGTCTGTGGTGACTGGCTGATCGCGTGCAGGCGCAGGATCAGGCCCTGGCTGCCCTGCAGCAGCGTGTCATGCAGGTCACGTGCGATGCGCTCGCGTTCGCCGTTGCGCTCCTGCAGCCGGGCCCGGAACAGCGCGGCCAGCTGTCCGCTGCGGATCCGTACGGCCATCACCAGCACCGCCAGCACCAGCAGCGCGCACAGCAGCTTGAACCAGACCGTCTGCATGAAGGTCGGTGCGATGCGGAAGCTGCGATGCGCCGGCACCCGGCTCCAGATGCCGTCTTCGTTGGCGGCCTCCACCTCGAAGCGGTAGCTGCCGGGGGCCAGGTTGGTGTAGTAGGCGCGGGTGCTGCTGCCGGCGTCCTGCCAGTCCTCGTCGACACCCGACAGTCGATAGCGGTAGCGGTTGCGTTCGGGCCGGGCCAGTGAAAGGGCCACATATTCGATCTGCAGCTGGGTGGTACCAGCGGGCAGGCGCATATTGTCACGCAGTGGTTCGTGCACGTTGCCGTACAGCACATCGCCGATGCGGACGCTCGGCGCCATGCTGTTGACGTGCGCGTGGGTCGTGTCCAGCCATGCCAGGCCCTGGTTGGTGGCCAGCCAGAGCAGCCCGTCACCGGCCAGCACCGCCGTGGAGATCGGACCGCTCTGCAGGGCGACGCCCGGCATGCCGTCCACGGCATCGAACAGGCGCGGCGTCACCGGCAGGCCGGCGCGCAGCGCGTGCCGCAGATGCGCGCTGTCCAGACGCACCAGGCCGCGGCTGCCGTTGAGCCAGAGCCGGCCCTGTGCATCGGCCACCATGCCGGTGATGCCTTCGAGCACGCCCGCAAGGTCGGTGCGTACCGGCATGAAACGTCCGCCGCCCAGGCGTGCGGCCAGGCCCGATTCGCCGGCGACCAGCAACAGATCGCGCTGCCGCAGCAGGGCAGTCACCGGCCCCACTGACAGCCCCTGCGCGGCACCGAAGGTCTCGATCGTGCTATCACCCAGATGACGCAGGCGTCCATCGGCATACCCCAGCAGCAGCTGGCCGTTGTCGTCCATTGCCAGGGAGGAACAGGCCTGCTGGGGCAGGCGCGTTTCGCGCTGCCAACGGCCTTGCGCGTAATGCAGCACGCCGCGCTCGCCGGCACAGACCCAGGCCTGCTCGTCATCGGGAAACAGCAGCGCGTGCAGTGGCTGGCCGGTGAACGGCGCCGGCAGTGCGATCCGTGCGGTCCGGCCGTTACGCGTGCGCGCGAGATTGACCCAGTCGAATTGCCAGATCGGCGTCGGCGCGCCGCGCGCAGCGGCTTTCAGTTGCGCGCCACTGCCGTCGAGCAGCTCCCGGCGCAGGTCATAAGGTGCCAGATCCTCGCCGTAGCCATACACGCGGCCATCGCTGGCACGGACCAGCGAGCGATACGGATCGGCAGGACCGGCCGACAGCGTTTTCACGCTGCGCGCGCGGAAGCGGTTGAGGCCGAGATTGGTGCCGACCCAGATATTGCCTTCGCGGTCGGCCATGATCGGCACGGCCGACGTTGCGGTCAGGCCATCCGGTGAATCGAAACGTTCCATGCGCACGGCGCGCCTGCCATCGAACGTGACCCTGGCGACCCCACCGTGCGGGCTCATCGTCGCCCACAGCGCGCCATCAGCGGTGAACTGCAGCCGCGCAGCGACCAGCTCCGGCAGGCGGCGTGCTTCGCGCTCGTGCTGTGGCAGCACACCCTCCGCGTTGGCCAGCGGCGAGGTGCCGCGCACGCGGTCGGCCAGCCACACCTCGCCCAGCGGGCTCTCCACCAACGTGGCCATCTGCGAGACAGCGATGCCGGTGTCCTCGAAGCGGACGGCACCCGGCGCGCGTTTCCAGATCTTCAGGTCGGCCAGCACCCAGAAGGTATTGCGGCTGTCCTGCAGGACCCACTGCACGCGCCGCTCGGGCAGGCCTGCGCTGGCCGGTGGCGGCCGCCAGCGCTTGCCGTCGAACCAGCGCAGCCCGCCGTTGATGGCGGCCCAGCGGCGCCCCTGCTGGTCGCGGCTGAAGCGCGGCACCACGCCGACCGGAACCCCCTCCGCGCGCCCGAAGTTGCGCAGCTGGCCATTGGCGAACTGGCTGATGCCCGCCTGGAAATAGCCGATCCACAGCGCATCGCCATCGCCGGGCACCAGGGTGACCATGTTGGTGGAGGGAAATCGGCTGCCGGGCGGTGCGGGCTGCCGCTCGAAGCGACGCCCGTCGAAGCGGTACAGCCCGGAGCCGGTGGCCAGCCAGAGCAGGCCGTCGCGATCCTGGGCGATGTCCCAGATATCGCCGGGTGCGCCCTGTCCCACCCGCCAGGCGGTGTGCTCGTAGCCGGGCAGCCCGCTGCTCACTGCCGGGCGCTGCACGGCGTGGGCGGGCAGGGCGATGCACAGCAGCAGGCACATCAGCAACGCCGTCAGGCGACGCAGGGAAGGGAAGGGGCAGCCATGCATGCAGCGCATTCTCGCAGGTGCGGGGCAGGGCGGGGTGACCCGAACGGGGTAGGCGCCTGCCGCGGCACTCGGCTATCACGCCGGCATGGACCACAGAGACTCTCCATGCAGCGCCTGTTCGTGATGTTTCCTGACCGCGGTCCCGGCGCCGGCCTGTTGTGGCTGCGGCTGTGCATGGTCGCAGCGCTGTGCGTGCGCCCGTCCGACGCGGGCTGGCTGACGGCTGCCTGCCTGCTGGTCGCCCTGTCGCTGCTGCTGGGGGTGCTGACGCCGCTGTCGGCGCTGTTGGCCGTGCCGTGCCTGTTCTGGCAGTCCGTGCCGTGGGCCCTGGCGTTGCTGCCGTTGGCCCTGCTGGCACTTGGGCCGGGTGCCTACTCGCTGGACGCGCGGCTGTTCGGACGACGTGTGCTGGAGCGACGGTCTCCCCCATTCGGGTAGGTGCTGCCCTCGTCCGTCGGGGGTAGGGCATCGTGCCGGCGCCCCGCACCATGGGGCACCCCGTCGTGGCACCCCTCCATGGCTACCGTATCCCGCCCTGTTCCGACCGTCGCGGCGCTGCCGCCCCGGCAGGCTGCCGCTCTGCAGCGTGCGCTGCATTACATCGATGAACACCTGTCACAGCCGATGCGGGTCACCGAGCTGGCTGACGCGGCCTGCGTGAGCCGCTTCCATCTGGTGCGGCTGTTCCGCACCGGAACCGGCGCGAGCCCACTGCGCTACGTGCGCCGCCGCCGTATCGAGCGTGCCCGCCAGCTGCTGCCCGTCGTGCAACTGCCGATGTCCTGCCTGGCGCAGCAGCTGGGCTTCTTCGACCAGAGCCATTTCGTCCGCAGCTTCCGCGCGGAGACCGGCTGCAGCCCCGGCCAGTACCTGGCGGGAGATGCAGCCCTGTCCCTTCCCCCTGCCCTTGTTCGCAACGGAGTCCATCCATGAGCCTCGCTACCGCAGTTCCTGCCAAAGGCCTGCTATCGCCCACCGATCACGCACTGGTCCTGATCGATTTCCAGTCGCAGATGGCATTTGCAACCCACACGATCGACATCTCGGCGCTGCGCAACAACGTCGCGCTGATCAGCAAGGGCGCGCAGGGTTTCAATGTGCCTGTGGTGCTGACCACGGTCGCGGAGACCTCGTTCTCCGGCCCGATGTTTCCGGAGCTGCCGGTGATCTTCCCCGGGCAGAAGGTGTTCGATCGTACCTCCATGAACACCTGGGAAGACCAGCCGGTGATCGATGAGATCAATCGCATCGGCAGGCGTCGCCTGGTGATGGCCGGGCTGTGGACCAGCGTGTGCATCGTGGGGCCTGCGCTGTCAGCGCTGGAGCAGGGTTTCCAGGTGTACGTGATCACCGACGCCTGCGGCGATGTCAGCGTGGAAGCACATGAGCGGGCGATCGCCCGCATGGTGCAGGCCGGTGCGGTGCCGATGACCAGCGTGCAGTACCTGCTGGAGCTGCAGCGCGACTGGGCGCGCGGCGAGACCTATGGCCTGACCACCGGCATCGCCCGTGATCACGCGGGCGGTTACGGCATCGGCATCCAGTACGCCAAGACCATGTTCGGCGCCCAGGAAGGCGGGCACTGACCATGGATCCGGGGCTCGACCTGGCGCTGCTGATCCTGCGCGTGGCGGCGGGCGGCTTCCTGCTGCCCCACGCGCTGGGCAAGCTGTTCGGCTGGTTCGGTGGCCCTGGCCTGAGCGGTTTCGCGGCCGAACTGCGTGGCTTCGGCCTGCCGTCGGCGGCGCCTCTGCCATTGCTGCTGGCCGGGCTGCAGGTGCTGTCCGGAATGGCCGTACTGCTGGGCTGGCAGACACGCATCGCTGCGCTGGCCGCAGCGGCGTTCATCGGCTTCACCGTGCTGCTGGCCGTGCCCAAGGGCTGGTTCTGGATGCGCGCCGGCGCCGAGTACCCCCTGATGTGGACCCTCGTCCTGCTGGCCATCGCGCTGGCCGGGCCGGGAGCCTGGGCGCTGGACAGCCCCGTATTTCCCGGAGACATCGCATGAACCATGAGCCACTCGATCCCGGCCGCCGCAGCGTCGTACTGGGCACCGGCGCTGCCGTGGCGCTGGGCCTTGCCGGACAGGCCGGCGCCGCCCTCGATTCCGCCCCCAAGGAGCGCCGCATGCACACACTGGTCATCCGCAACGCCCGCATCACCACGCTCGATCCACACCGTCCGCATGCACAGGCGCTGGCCGTACAGGAAGGGCGCATCATCGCCGTAGGCAGCGATGAAGAGATCATGCGTGGTTGGGGAGCCGAAGCCACGCTCATCGACGCGCAGGGCAGGCGACTGGTGCCCGGCCTCAACGACAGTCACACCCACCTCATCCGTGGTGGCCTGAACTACAACCTGGAGCTGCGCTGGGACGGGCTGCGTTCGCTGGCCGATGCAATGGCCATGCTCAAGGCACAGGTCGATCGCACCCCGGCGCCGCAATGGGTGCGCGTGGTGGGGGGCTTCACCGCCGCGCAGTTCCACGAGAAGCGCCTGCCGACCCTGCAGGAGCTCAACCAGATCGCACCGGATACGCCGGTGTTCCTGCTGCACCTGTATGACCGCGCGCTGCTCAACGGGGCGGCGCTGCGTGCATGCGGCTACACCGGCGAAACGCCGGACCCGCCCGGTGGCCAGATCGTGCGCGATTCGCTGGGCAACCCCACCGGCCTGCTGCTGGCCAAGCCCAATGCGTTGATTCTGTATGCGACGCTGGCCAAGGGGCCACGCCTGCCGGTCGAATACCAGGCCAACTCCACCCGTCACTTCATGCGCGAGTTGAACCGGCTCGGCATCACCTCGGTGATCGATGCCGGGGGAGGCTTCCAGAACTATCCCGAGGACTACCAGGTCATCGAGCAGCTGCACCGCGACGACCAGCTGACCGTGCGTATCGCCTACAACCTGTTCACGCAGAACAAAGGCAAGGAAGTGGATGACTTCCGTGGCTGGAGTGAGATCCTGCAGCCCCGCCAGGGCGATGATCTGCTGCGCCACAACGGCGCCGGCGAGATGCTGGTGTTCTCGGCAGCGGACTTCGAGCTGTTCAGCGAACCACGCCCCGAGCTGCCGCCGGAACTGGAGCCGGAGCTGCATGATGTGGTGAAGCTGCTGGTGCAGAAGCGCTGGCCGTTCCGCATCCACGCGACCTATGACGAGAGCATCGGCCGCATCCTCGATGTCTATGAGCAGGTCAACCGCGAAGTACCGTTCGATGGACTGCACTGGTTCATCGATCACGCCGAGACCATCACCCCGCGCAACATCGAGCGGATCCGGGCACTGGGTGGAGGCATTGCGGTACAGCACCGCATGGCCTACCAGGGCGAAGCGTTCGTCGAACGCTATGGCGTGCAGGCGGCACGGTACACGCCGCCGGTGAAGCGCATGCTGGCCGAAGGCGTGCCGGTCGGCGCCGGCACCGACGCCACCCGCGTGGCCAGCTACAACCCCTGGGTCGCGCTGTCGTGGCTGGTCACCGGGCGCACCGTCGGCGGCCTGGCGCTGTATGGGGAGGAGAACCTGCTGGAGCGCGAGCAGGCCTTGCGCCTGTGGACGCAGGGCAGCGCATGGTTCTCCGGCGATGAAGCGGTGAAGGGCACCTTGAGGGAAGGCCAGTTGGCCGATTTCATCCTGCTCTCGGCCGATTTCTTCCGCGTCGAAGATGCCCGCATCGCCGACATCACCAGCGTGCTTACCGTGGTCGGTGGCCGCATCGTGCATGCCGGCGAAGACTATGCCGGACTGGCGCCGCAGCTGCCGCCGGCGATGCCGGACTGGTCGCCGGTCAACCGGTTCGGGGGGTATCACGTGGGCGGCGCGGCCACCGGCCTGGCGATGGCGCATCACCATCACCATGGTGCGGCCTGCAGGACCCACGGTGCACACGACCATGCCGCGCGCCACGCAGCACCCAGCAATGATCTGACCGCATTCTGGGGTGCGATGGGATGCTCGTGCTTCGCATTCTGAGCCTCGCCCTGCTGGCCGCGCCGTCCCTTGCGCTCGCCTGCGAGGGGGGCTACTGCAGCGATGCCGCTGATGGCACGTTGCAGTGGGATGCCTCGATGCGTCTGCGCGGCATGTACTACGACCCGACCCGCTTCGGTATCGGCGGCGGCGAGGATGGCTACGGCCTGCTTCGCGCATTGGCGTCGGCCACCTACGGTGAACGCGACTGGAAGGCGATGCTGCAGCTGGGCGTGCACGGCGAGCGTGGGAGGGCCGGTGGACCTGGCAGGACCGATCGGGGTGCGCTGGACGTGCAGCAGGCGTACTGGCGCTGGCAGCACGGCGGCCTGCATGTGCAGCTCGGGCGGCAGGAGGCGGGCCATGGCAGCTCGCGCCTGCTGTCGGTGCGCGACGGGCCGAATATCCGCCTGGCCTTCGATGGTGCCAGGGTCGGATGGCAGGGCGGACTGGGCGTGCTGGAACTGATGGCACTGCGTCCGGTGGAGAACCGGCCGGGTGCGTTCGATGACCGTGGCGAACGCGGTGCGCATCTGTGGGGTGCCTATGCAACCACGGCGCCAGGCCAGGGTCCGGGCCAGTGGGACCTCTATCTGCTGGACTATCGCCGGGAGGACGCCCGCTTCGCGGCAGGCGCCGGCATCGAGCGCCGGCAGACTCTCGGGGCGCGCTGGTTCGGCCAGGCCCGATCGTTGGACTGGAACAGCGAGCTGGTCGTGCAGGGCGGTGAGCTGCGGACCACCAGCGAGCAGCTTGATATCCGCGCGTGGACGCTGGCCACCGATACCGGTTGGCGTTGGCCGCAACTGCCCTTGCAGCCACGGCTGGGACTGAAGGCCGACATCGCCAGTGGTGATGGCCGCCCGAACGACGCCCGGCTGGGCACCTTCAATGCCCTGTTCCCGAAATCGGCCTACTTCAGCGAAGCCAGCCTGCTGGCGCCGGCGAACCTGATGGACGTGCAGCCAACCCTCACACTGCGGTTGCACGAATCCGTCACCACTGAACTGGGCATGCAGATGGCCTGGAAGCACCGCCGCGCCGATGCGGTGTACACCACGCCCGCACCGCTGGTGGCGTTGCCCGGCAGCGCAGGCGGCGCGCGCAGGATCGGCCGCCAGTACAAATCCGAAACCCGCTGGCAGGCCAGTGCACACTGGCAGTGGCAGCTGCAGCTGGCCTGGGTCGATGCCGGTCCTGCGCTGACGCAGGCCGGTGGCCAGGACACGTTGTTCGCCTCGATCGTTGGAGCATGGCAATGGTGAATGCACGCACATCGCAACCTCCCGCACCGGCCGCAGGTGCCTGGTCCCCGCTGAAGATCCGCATGTTCCGCTCGATCTGGCTGGCGATCCTGGCCAGCAACATCGGTACGTGGGTCAATGACGTGGCCGCGGCCTGGGTGATGGCCGAACGCACAGGGTCACCGTTGATGGTGGCCCTGGTGCAGTCAGCCACAACCGTACCGATCGTGCTGCTGGCACTGGCCGCAGGAACCCTGGCCGACATCGTCGATCGCCGCACGTACCTGCTGGCCACCCAGGGATGGATGCTGGCAGTGGCGGCCTTGATGGCGGTGCTGACCTCGCTCGGCATGCTGACGCCGCAGCTGCTGGTGCTGCTCACGTTCTGCATGGGATGTGGCGCGGCGATGGCGATGCCGGCGCAGGCAGCGATCGTCTCCGAGCTGGTTCCGCAGTCGATGCTGCCGTCGGCAGTGGCGCTGAATTCGATCGGCATCAACATCGCCCGTTCGATCGGGCCTGCTGTCGGTGGCCTCATCGTCGCCCAGCTGGGAGCCGTGTGGGCCTTTGGCTTCAATGCCATCACCTTCGCTGCGATGCTGTTCGTGGTCTGGGGCTGGAAGCGTGACCCGAAGGCATCGAGCCTGCCGCCGGAAGGCTTCGGTGCCGGACTGAAGGCCGGACTGCGCTATGCCAGCCGCGCCGGGCGTCTGCAGGCGGTGCTGATCAAATCGGTCGGCTTTTTCTTCTTCGCTGCGGCGATGAACGCATTGTTGCCGGTGGTGGTGCGAGGGCAGATGCATGGCGGTGCAGGGCAGTACGGCATGCTGCTGGGCTGCATCGGCATCGGCGCGGTTGCCGGGGCGCTGCTGCTGCCTAGATTGCGCGCACAGCTGGACCGCGATCTGCTGGTGTTGCTGGCGACGCTGGCGCTGGCACTGAGCCTGGTTGGACTGGCGCTGACCCGCACCTGGTACCTGCTGCCGGTGGTGATGCTGGTGAACGGTTTTGCCTGGATCACGGTGCTGTCCTCGTTGCAGATCGCCGCACAGACGGCGGTTCCGGCGTGGGTGAGGGCACGAGCGCTGGCGCTGTACATCATGGTGTTCTCGGCAGGCATGGCCGCCGGTGGCCTATGCTGGGGCGCGCTGGCGCAGCGAACATCGCCGGAACTGGCGCTGCTGGTTGCGGCAGCAGGCGCGGTCATCGGCGGGCTGCTGGTGTGGAGGGTGCGAATCGCTGGCACCGAAGATCTCAACCTGCGCCCTGCGGGTCATTGGCCGGCGCCGGAACTGTCGGTGCCGGTCTCCAACGATCGCGGGCCGGTGCTGGTGACGATCGAATACCGCATCGATGCCGCCGACCGTGCATCGTTCCAGGCGCAGATGCGCGCGCTGGGCACGGTCCGGCGCCGCGACGGTGCGGTGGTGTGGGGCGTGGTCGAAGATGTGGCCAGCCCGGGCATCCATCTGGAGTATTTCGTGACCCCGTCCTGGCTGGAGCACCTGCGCCAGCACGAACGCATCACGGCCGACGACAAGGCGATCCAGGAAGTGCTGCGTGCTCTGCACCGTGGTGAACGCGCGCCGGTGGTACGTCATTTCGTCGGCGGGCATGACCCGTTGCCCACGGCGGTACCGCACCATCACAGCGATATCTGACAGGTAGCGCCGGGCCATGCCCGGCGGATGCTGGATACGTTCGCTGGGCAATACCCGTCGCTACCCCGCAGGAGCGGCGGCGCAGTGGGGCGCCGCCGCGGGACATCATTTGCGGGCGAACGCCAGCAGGTCGGCGTTGAAGCGATCGGCATGGGTGACGGTCAGGCCGTGCGGCGCGCCGGGGTAGACCGTCAGTTCGGCGTCCTTGATGATCTGCGAGGACAGCTTGGCCGACGCATCGAAGGGGACGATCTGGTCGTCGTCACCGTGCACGACCCATGCCGGCACGTCGATCTTCTGCAGATCTGCGGTGTAGTCGACTTCCGAGAATTCATGGATGCAGTCGTACTGGCCCTTCACACCGCCCAGCATGCCCTGCAGCCAGAACGAATCGCGCATGCCCTGGGTGACCGTGTTGCCGTCACGGTTGGCGCCGAAGAAGGGCGTGGCCAGGTCCTGGAAGAACTGCGAACGATCACCGCCGGTGCCCTTGCGGATGCCGTCGAAGACCTCCAGTGGCGTTCCGGCCGGGTTGCCCGCGGTCTTCAGCATCAGTGGCGGTACCGCACCGACCAGCACCACCTTCGCCACGCGCGCGCTGCCATGGCGGCCGATGTAGTGGGCCACCTCGCCACCACCGGTGGAGTGGCCGACCAGGATGGCGTCCTTCAGGTCCAATGCGTCGATCACCGCGGCCAGGTCGTCGGCGTAGGTGTCCATGTCGTTGCCGTCCCAGGTCTGGCTGGAACGACCGTGGCTGCGCCGGTCGTGGGCGATCACGCGGAAGCCGTTCTGGCCCATGAACAGCATCTGCGGGTCCCAGGCGTCTGAGGACAGTGGCCAGCCGTGCGCGAAAACGACCGGTTGCCCGGTGCCCCAGTCCTTGTAGAAGATGCGGGCGCCGTCGTTGACGGTGATGTAGTTGCTCATTGCGGTTTCCTTGGCGGAAGGGAAGGACGGCGGCGGCGAAGGTGGCCGTCGCCTGTGGCAGTACAGCGCAGAGGTGATGCAGTGGCTTGCACGGCTGTGCTGGATGAGCACGGATGTGACGCGGATCGCTCTGGCGCGCGGCGCTCGTCGTACCGACCATGAGTGCTGGTCGTGGGAGGGGGTGAAGATGAGGACTCTGCCGGGATGGGGGCTGCTGGCCATGCTGCTGGCGACATCCGCAGCGGCGCAGACCCAGGTCTACAAGTGCTCGGACGGCGGGCGTGCGCTGTACCAGCAGACGCCTTGCCAGGGGCAGGCGGAGTGGCGCTGGGAAGTGCCCGCCGAGCAGTCGCTGCCGCGCGGCAGTGCGCCGCTCACCGCCGAGGCGACCCCCACGGGTAACGGTGGACGCAGGCCGACGCGGCGATCGGGCCGTGCACAGGGGGCGTTGATTCCGATCAGTGCGGATGCTGCGGCCTGTGCACGGGCGCGCAGGATGCGCACGGAGGCGCTGGCCAGAACGCGCCGGGCGGATTTCGTCCAGCGCAGGCAGTGGGACGATGCCGTGTTCGAGGCCTGCCGCTGAAACGGGTCGCAATCAGGCCAAAAACGACAACGGCGCCGTTCGGCGCCGCTGTCGGGTTCTGTCGGGGGATTCAGCGAACGTCGCTGGCCGCTGCCGGCGCGGGTGTGCTGTCCGGCTTCGGCAGGCTCAATTCGGGGTTGCCCTGTTCGGCCTGCAGGATCTGGATGCGGCGCTGCAGGGCGTCCAGCTGGCTGTTGGTGCTCTGCACATCGGTGCTCAGGCTGACGGCCTGCTGCTGGGCCTGCTGCAGTGACGCGCTGACCTGGGCCGACTGCGCCTGCTGCTGCTCCATTTCCTGCTGCAGGGTACGCAGGCGCTCTTCGTTGTAGGCCACCAGGCGCTCGGTATAGCGCTTGCCGGCTTCCAGGCGGGTGGTATCGATGTAGACCTGCGCGAGCTGTTCGGTCTGCTGCACGAACGTGCGATAGACCCGCTCGGCGTTGTCGACGGCATCGGTCTTGATGACGCGCCAGAAGTTCTTTTCCTGGAACAGGGCGACGTAGTAGGTCAGGGTACTGGCATTGAAAAGCAGGCTGGCGCCGTAGTTGCCGTTGTACGTGGTACGCAGTTCGGTCAGCTGGCGTGCGTCCATCAACTGCTTGAGCTCGTCCACCGTGTTGCGTACCACGGGTGCGCTGCTGCGTACCGGTTCGGCTGCGGCTTCGCGGCTGCTGCGCGCCGCCAGTGCGGACGGTGCCGCCAGCAGCATGGCCACGGCCAGCAGTGCCGCGCCGCGCGCGTGGCGGGCGAAGACGGTGCCCCCTGAAGTTTCTCGCATGTCTGGACCATCCACGGATGAGTGTGGGTTGAGATGGAAGTGTTCCCCGCCCGGGAGTCTAGCATGCGCGGCGGCGGCGCCAAGGGCGCCGGCCCGGCTCAGAACACAAGCTGTGCGCCATTGCACTGGATGGACTGGACGTTGACATCGGTGCGGCCCAGCTCCAGCCCCAGCAGGCTGGCCAGGGTCGTGCTCAGCAGGGAGCCGACGGTGTTGAGTACCGGCTTGAGCGCGGCCAGCACCGGGTTCAGCACGGTGCACAGCACACCGCTGCAGGACACGTTGTTGCCGGGCGCGGTGACACCGCCGCCGGCCGCCGCGTCGAGGAAGCCGTCCGGGGCGGTCTGGATGTACGAGGCCAGATTGGTGCGGACGCAGCCGTTGTAGTCGATCAGACTGCCCAGCAGGCTGTCGCAGCGGTTGATGAGCAGCCCGCCGACCAGTGAGCCGAGCAGCCCGTCGAGCAGACCCAGGCCCTGTCCCGTCACGGTGGCGCGGTAGCCTGCCCAGACCGAGCCATCTTCCCAGCAGGTGCCCAGCCCGATCAGGCAGGGTTTGGGCACGCCCTTCTTGACCGTCCAGTTGCCCAGCGGTGCCAGGTTGCGCGACGGGTCGCCGTCGCGCAGCAGGGGAATGAGCTGGTCGACGTTGTAGCGGCCGCCCGAGGGGAACGCTGCCTGCAGGTAGCGGTCGGCCAGTGCCTTGGCCGTGTCGTTGGCATTCATGCCCTGTGCCGGCGAGCTCAGCATGCCCGACAGGACACGCAGCAGCTCGTTGACCAGGTGCGAGACCGCGTCACCGACGGCCAGGGGATTGATCCGGGTGGTGCCGGTCTGGCCGGCGGCCAGGGTCAGGCTCTGCGTGCCGGTCAGCGCCGGCAGGGTGATCTTGTCGTTGATCAGCGGCCGTCCCAGCAGTGTCAGCAGTTGTTCGTTCTGCAAGGTGGCGTCGCAGACATTGCTCTTGGAGAAACGGTCGGCGGCATTGACCTTGCCGACGCACGCGCGCAGTACCGAGGAGTCCACCTGGATGGTGGCGGTGGGCGGTGCCGCGCTGCACTGGATGCTGGTCAGTGTTCCCATCGCGTTGGCCACGTCCACATGCAATGGCAGGTGCAGGCGCGTGCCCAGCAGGTTGAGCAGTGGCCCCACCCCGAACAGGCGGTCGCTGTCGACGTCGACCATCAGCCGGACCTGTGCGTTGTAGGCCCGCGAACCGACACCGCCGATGGCGATCGACGGCGGTTCGACAACACCTGCCTTGATATCCATGCCGAGCAGGTTGAGGTTCGGCACCGCCACGCCGTTGCCGTCGTTGGCGATGGAGATGGCTGCATTGACCAGGTCAAGCACGTTGATCTGCGACTGCAGCGCACTGCCCACCGTGCCGTCGGGAGAGATCACCTCGGCGAACAGTCCGCCGCCGCCGTTCTGGCTGCCCAGCGCGATATTGACCCGATTGATGTCAAGGCGGGTGGCCACCAGGTCGGACAGCGCACGCAGCTGCACGCCCGCGGTGGTGCTGCGGCCGACCACCGTGGCGGTGGCGTCCACCAGCCGTGCCAGTGAAACCTGGTTCAACGACAGCAGGCGATTGAAGTCGGCCACGCTGAGATTGGCGGTGACCGGAATGCCGAGCGCATTGAGCAGGCCTGACGGTGTGATGTTGGCCTGTGCCAGTCCGTCGTACGACAGCACCGTGGCGTTGGTGACGTCCAGCCCCACCAGGCGCAGGGTGCCCATCAAGGGCGAGTTGCCGTTCGTGCGCAGCAGCTGCGAACCCACCGCGAACACCGCCGTCGGTTCCGAGCGGCGTGCCACGGCCTGCACGGTGATGGTCGGCAGGCTCCCGTTCTGGCCGAAGAACGGCAGCACGCTGCGGGTCGCAACCACCCGCACCGCATTGCGCGGATTGCTGGCGTCGACCGTCTCGCTGAAGCGGTTGCCTCCGCGTGCGGCGCTCCAGTTGCCGCAGCGGACCTGCACCGTGCCCGGGAACTGGTTCTGCGTGAGTGCGCTCTGCCGCGCGGCGCTGTTGTCGCCGTTGTTCGATGTACACAGCTCAAGTCGCTGCGCACCTGCCAGCGCCGCCAGGTCCACGACCTTCTGCGCATCGCGCTTGGCCCAGAACAGGAAACCGACCTCGATCAGACCCAGCATGGCCACCAGTGCCAGCATTACCAGCATCATGGTGACGGACATGCCGCCGCGCGGGCGGTGGAAACGGGGCTGGCGAGAGCGGTTCATGGCATGCCTCAGCGTCCGGAGTTGGAGGTGCTCTTGGAACTGCCGACATCCGTGTCGAAGAAGGCGGGGATGTCCTGCTCGAAACTCTTCAGGTAGCGCGCGTAGCTGGCGGTTGCCTGGTCGCCGAGGATCGGCAGCCGCGCGCCCGCCTGTTGCCCGGACGCCTGCAGCTGGAACAGCTGGCGCGTGGCATCACCGACCTCGTTGCGCCGTGGCGCAGCCGGTGCGGCGGCCACCGGAGCAGGAGGCGCGGTTGGCATCGCCGGGGGCGGCGCAGGCGCCGCCAGGTCGACGGTTGCCAGTGCTTCGGCCTGCTGTGGGGCGACGGCCGGGCCGGCGGCCGGGCCGCCTCCCAGCATCTGGCCGGTCAGCGGCGCCTGTGGCGCCTGTGCGTGGGCTCCCGTGGCAAGCAGGCAGCAGGT
Source organism: Stenotrophomonas sp. Steno-C15 (assembly GCF_056393265.1). Lineage (NCBI taxonomy): Bacteria > Pseudomonadati > Pseudomonadota > Gammaproteobacteria > Lysobacterales > Lysobacteraceae > Stenotrophomonas > Stenotrophomonas sp. Steno-C15. Next base: position 422,744 of record NZ_JBWJPF010000001.1, on the reverse strand, counting down.
GACCGCAGGCAGCAGGCGTCGGATCAGGGTCATGGCGGTCATGGCGTGTTCTCGGTCGGGTGGTCGGACGTGCCGAAGCGCTCCAGCATCGACGGCGGCAGACGGGAGGGATCGCGATCGCGGGCGTCACGGCGTGTTTCGGCCGCCAGCCGGCTGCCGGCCGGGGCGGGGGCGCGGGATGGCACAGTGGCGATCCGTGCCGTGCTGCTGGCCGCCGATGCCTGGGCTTGGCGCTGCTGCAGCCGGCTGCGGATCTGCTGGGCCTGCTGCTGGATGCTGCGCCGGGTGTCTTCGTTGAGGTTGGCCTGCGCAGCCAGGCGTTCGGCCGTGGCGTTGTCGCCGCGCAGGACCGCCCACAGCGCCAGGTTGGCGGTCGCCTTGGCGTTGCCCGGTGATAGTTCCAGTGCTTTGGCCAGCGGCTCGCGGGCCTGATCGAAGCGGCCGGCACGCAGACGCGCATACCCCAGGTCACCCAGGTAATCGGTATTCAACGGCTGCAGCTGGGTGGCGCGGGCCAGCGACAGTTCGCTGCCGGCCTCGTCATCGCGATGCGCGGCGATCAGGCCCAGGCCATGTGCCGCGGCGGCGGCCTGCGGCCCGCTGCTGAGTTCGCGGTACAGCGCGGCCGCGGCGTCGGTCTGGCCGGTCTCGCGCAGTGCATTGGCCTGCAGCAGGCGCAGCGCCGGAGGATCGCCGTAGCGCTGGCGGAATGCATCCACATGCGCCAGCGAGGCGTACCAGGCCCCTTGCAGCTGCATGCGCTCGATCAGCTCAAGGTAGGCATTGCGGCTGTCCTGCGGCGCGGGCCCGGGCTCGGCCAGGGTAGGCGCGCGCAGGTACTTCGGGGTGGACGAGGCGCATCCCGCGACGGCAGTGGCAAGAGCAAACAACAGACAGGCGTGGCGCAGAGCAGGCATGACGGTCATCCCATGTTCGACAGGGTTTTGGCCAGCGCGACCAGCGCAGGCCCGGCCAGCACCAGCATCAGTGCAGGCAGCAGGGTCAGCATCATCACCACGGTCATCTTCACCGAGAGCTTGCCGACCTTCTCTTTCAGAGCATTGCGGCGCTGTTCGCGCAGCCGGATGCTGAACTGGCGCAGCGGCTCCTGCACCGCGCCGCCGTGGGCGTGCACCTGCAGGATCAACTGCACCAGGCTGGACAGGTCGTCATCGCCGTAGACATCGCTGAGCCGGCGCAGCGACTGGGCGCGAGTGCGTCCATGGGTGTAGGCGACGTTCGCCTCCTGGATCTCGCCACCGAGCACCGGCAGTGCGTCGCGCAGCTTGTCGCCCAGGGTCTGCAGGCTCTGATCCATGCTGAAGCCAACCCCCTGCAGCAGGCGCAGCAGGTCGATCAGCAGCGGCAACTCGTTGTTGACGGCGCGTCGCCGCCGTTTGACCCACGCGGCCAGCACGAACTTGGGCAGCAGCAGGCCGGCGGCGAGCGCGCCGACGATCACCATGATCCGGGCCAGGCCGGTGGCATCGCTCACGGCCAGGGTCAGCGCCAGCACCAGTACTGCCAGCAGAAGGCGCAGGCCCAGATAGATCGCCGTGCCGCGACGGGTGTTCCAGCCGGCCAGATCAAGCAGCAGGCGATCCTCGCCTGCCAGCAGTGCGGCTTCCAGGCGCCCGCCGCTGAGCGTCCGTCCGAAGCGCTCCAGCCAGCCCAGTGAATCCCTGCGGGCCGCGTCCTCGTCGGCGATCGGATCTCGTGGCTGCAATGCGGTCTTCAGCGTTGCCGCACTGCGGTCCTCGCGATGGCTGCGGACCCAGCCGCCCACACCGAGCAGGGCGACGCCGGCGGCCAGGACCAGCAGGGCAAGTGCGAACCAGGCAGTTGCGCTCATCGGGAACCTCCGCTGCGGATGCTCATAGCGACTTGGCCAGGCGATACAGCAGGAAACCACCGAGCAGTTCCAGGCCCAGGGCGATCAGCAGGATCTTGTGACCGAGCGGATCGTGCAGCACGGGCTGGAAGAACTCGGGGCTGGAGATCGCCATCAGTACGGCGCTGGCGGGCGGAAGCAGTCCCAGCACCCAGGCCGACATGCGGGTCTCGGACGTGGTGGCTGACAGCTCCTGCTGGGCCTGCTCCAGGTCGCGCATGAAATCGCCCATGCGCTGCAGGATCTGATCGGCGCGGCCGCCGATGCGGACGCTGACGCCCATCACCACGGCCAGCACCTTCAGCACCTCCATCCGATAGGGCTGCGCGGCGAGGTTCAGTGCGCGGTCCAGGTCCATGCCGCCCCGTGCGTATCGCACCGTGGTGTCCAGCAGCTCACGCAGCGGCGGCGTCGCCTGCTGCGACGCGACCTGGAAGGCCGACTGCAGGCTGTTGCCGAGCGCGGTCAGGCGGACCAGGTTGTCGAGGAAGTCCGGCAGCTGATGCAGCAGCTTGGCCTGCAACCTGGCGGTGCGGCGCATGATCCACAACCAGCAGCCCAGCAGGTACAGCAGCAGCGTCAGCGGCAGCATCCATGCCGTTCCCAGCCGCAGCATCGCGAACAGCGAGAGGGCCAGGCCGGGCACCAGCAGCATCAGCGGCACCTTCCAGCCGGTGGCGAGGCCCGCGCGTTGCAGCAGGCCATTCCAGGGCAGCGCGCGACGGCCAGCTGCTGCCGGCAGCGGCCGCGATCCATCGTTGGCCGCAGCCGCGTTGCTGCCCGGGCCCGCGCTGCCACGTGCCAGCTGCTGTTCGGCATGCTGCAGGGATGCCTGCCGCTGTTCGCGGCTGTTGGCGGTGCCCCACAGCAATACCGCCAGCGCCAGCAGCACCGACACGATGCTCAATACGCCCAGCAGCAGGCCGGTTCCCATGTTCAGTAGTCTCCGTAGAGGGATTCGCGCAACAGTTGGCGGAACGGCTCGAGCTTGTGCGAGTGCGGCTGGAAGCCCAGCCCGATCCAGCGGTCGGTCTCCTTGCCACTGCCGTCGATCTGCACTTCGTGGCGGAACATCTCCTGGGTGGTGATCAGGTTGTCGCTGACGCCGGTGATCTCGGTGATCGATACCAGCACGCGCCGGCCACTGCCGAGGCGCGAGATCTGCACGATGAAATCGATCGCGCTGGCGATCTGCCGGCGCAGGCTGTCTTCGCTGCCCTGGAACCCGGCGAAGCCGGCCAGCATCTCGATGCGATAGAGACAGTCGCGTGGCGAGTTGGCATGGATGGTGGCCATCGAGCCGTCGTGGCCGGTGTTCATCGCCTGCAGCATCTCCAGCACTTCCGCGCCGCGCACCTCGCCGACCACGATGCGGTCGGGGCGCATGCGCAGGCTGTTGCGCACCAGGTCACGGATGCTGACGGCGCCCTGTCCCTCCGCACCACCGATGCGGCTCTCCAGGCGCACCACGTGCGGATGGTTGAGCGAGAGCTCGGCGGTGTCCTCGACGGTGATCACGCGCTCGGTGGGTGGCACGTAGCTGGCCAGGGCGTTCAGCAGCGAGGTCTTGCCCGAGCTGGTGCCGCCGGAGACGAGGATGTTGCAGCGACCCAGCACCATCGCCTTCAGCAGCGCCTGCATCGGCGCATCGAAGGTGCCCTTGGCCAGCAGTTCATCGGGCGTGAACGGGTCCTTGCGGAACTTGCGGATGGAGACCATCGGGCCGTCCACCGCCAGCGGCGAGATGATCGCATTGAGGCGGCCGCCGTTGGGCAGGCGCGCATCCACCATCGGGTTGGAGTCATCCAGGCGCCGGCCAAGTGGCGCGAGGATGCGGCGCAGGATGCGCAGCAGATGGGTGTCGTCGGTGAAGCGCTGGGTTGCGCGCTTGAGCTGTCCGCCCTGCGAGACATGCACATCCTTGAAGCCATTGATCAGGATGTCTTCGATGGTGGGATCATGCAGCAGGTCGTCCAGCGGGCCGAAGCCGGTCAGCTCCTTGACCAGGCCCTCGGCCACCACCTGCATCTCCTCTTCATTGATCGGGATGCGCCACTCCTGGATGAAACCCACGGTCTGCACCTGCACCCAGCGCGCGATCGTGTCCGGAGCCCAGGAATCGATATCGATGCGCTCGTCCTCGATGCTGTTGAGCAGGTGCTCATGCGCCGCGGACAGCACCTTCTGGTACTGCTCGGTCTCTGCGAATGGCAGATTGCCCGCAACGTGGTCAGGAACGGTGTGGCGGGCGACGGCGTGCGGAAACGGGGTTACTTTGTCTTCCATTGCGATCCACCCAGGGCAAGGGCAAGTCTTTCCCGCAGGCCGTGCGTCTGGACCGGGCATGCAGCCGGATCCAGGCGTTGGACGAGCGGGGCGAGGGCACGCAGGTACGGATCACGCGGCGCGTCCTGCAGCAGCAGGTGGCCGTGGCTGGCGGAGGCACGTACGCGTGGTCGTTCGGGGAGCGTGGCCAGCAGTGGAAGCTCGAACCGTCGGGCGATCTGCTCCGGGCTCATGCCGCTGCTGTCGTCATGGCGGTTGATCACCAGTTGCAGGCGCTTCTCCCGTTCGCGCTGGCCGGACAGATGCTTGAGCGCATGGTCAAGCGAGACCAGAGTGGCGATCGAAGCGTCCGCGACCAGCCAGATCTCGTCGGCCTGGTCCAGCAGCAGCGGTGGCAGTTGACGCAGCGGGCAGCCGCCGGCGTCGCACAGCACGCTGGCAAACACGCCGCGCAGCCGCTGCAGCAGGGCGCCCGGATCGGACGGCGGAAGCGCATCGCTGCCGCTGGCGCGGTCGAGCAGGACCAGTCCGCTGTCATGGCGCGCCATCGCAGTGCGCGCCAGGGTGGCGTCGATGCGGCTGGCATTGCGCAGTGCGTCTTCGTAGTGGAAGCGGCTGTCCAGATTGAGGTAGAGCGCCAGGTCGCCCGCCGGCTGCGCCAGTTCCAGCAGCAGACCGTCCTGGGTGCTGGCCTCGCCCTGCGCCAACGCATGGGTCTGTTGTGCAAGCACGGCCAGATGCGCGGCCAGTGTGCTGGTGCCGACCCCGGCACGTACGCCCAGCAGCAGGATCAACCGCGCCTTGTGCGGCTGGTGTGCGGCAGCGGCGGGCCGGGGCGAGAGCGCGCGGCGCAGCGCGGCCTCGATGCCGGTGTTGTCGCTGTCCAGGTCGAGCACATCGCGCAGGCCGGCGCGCAGCGCCATCACCACGCCTTCGACCTGCCCGGCACTGGTGGCGCCAACGGCGACCAGCGCAAGGTCCGGCTGGGTCTGCTGCAGCTGCTGCGCCAGCACGGTCGAGGCGGCGGCGTGCTCGGGGCGGAAGTCGAGCAGTACCAGATTCTGCGGACCGCGTTGCAGGTCCTGCGCGGATGTCGGCTCACCGCTGTCCTGCCAGTGCAGGGTGGTGGCAGGCGGCAGCTTGGCCGCCAGCCGCGGCAGCAGTTCGCGATCCATCCCGTACAGGACCAGGTTCATCGGCGGTCCTTGCGGATGCAGCGGCTGGGCAGTGGCGTAGGGCATGGGCGTGGTATCGCAGGCATCATGGATTCAACGTGAGAAACCGGGCACCGGGTCCTGGCTGACCGGACCCAGCAGCCAGGAACCCCACTCAGGCAGGTTGGGCCGGGCCTCACGCTCGCCTGGCAGTGCCAGCTCGGCATTGCGGGCGAGGGGCTGCACCAGCCGTGGCGTGACGATGATCACCAGTTCCTTGTCCTGGCGCTTGTAGTCGAAATCGCGGAAGAACGAGCCGATGATCGGCAGGTCGCCCAGCAGCGGGATCTTGTTCACCGTGGAGGCGACCGTCGAGCTGACGAGACCGCCGATCACGAAGCTCTCGCCATCGCCCAGTTCCACCGTGGTATCGGCACGGCGGGTGCTGATCGACGGAATCTGCACACCGTTGAGGGAAATGGCGTTGGTGTAGTCGAGGTCGCTGGCTTCCGGCGCCACCTTCAGGGCGATGCGGTTGGGCGCGAGCACGGTCGGGGTGACGGTCAGGCCGATGCCGAACGGCTTGTAGGTGATGGTGGTGGTCCCCAGGCCCTGGGGTTCGAGGATCGGCAGTTCACCACCGGCGAGGAAGCTGGCGCTCTGGCCGGACAGCGCGACCAGGGTCGGCTCGGCCAGCACCCGGGCCATGCCATTGGACTGCAGCAGATCGAGGTCCGCATTCCACAGGCCCTTCGTCGAGCCGAACACCAGGCGGAAGGCCGACGAGATGGGCGATTCCGATTCGTTGCTGGAATTGCCCTCCTGCATGCCGGGCAGCACGCCGGTGTTGCCCGGCAGGATGCCGCCCGGACGAGCGAAGCCATAGGCAAAACCGCCGTTGCGGTTCTGGAAGCTGATGCCGACCTGTTTCAGCGCGGTCTTGTTGAACTCGACCACCTTCACCTCGACCTGGACCACACCGCCGCTGGCGATGGTGGAGGCATCGGCCAGCTGGCCATCCTTGCCCAACGCCATCGCGGCCGCCTTCTGTTCCTGCATGTGCGAGAGCGCGCTGTCGGTGCTTCCCTGCAGCAGGCCCTGCTGGTCCTGCTGGGTGAACACCAAGCCGCTGGAACCCGCATCGGCCGCCCCCTGCACCGCGCTCTGCACGCGGACCTGCACGCGCTGTGGCTCCGACTGCTTGCGGTGCCACAGCAGCAGGGTGGTGGTGCCGGGGGCCTTGCCGACCAGCAGCGCCTGGCGCTGGCCACGCAGCATCACGATATCGGCGACGCCCGGATCGGCGATGGCTACCCGTTCCAGGTCCGCGGGCAGCGTCCAGGGCCGCTGTTCGCGGGCCTGCAGCACCAGGTCGTCGGCAGCCACGCTGGTCGCAGGCGCCAGCAGCACCAGCAGCAGAGCGAGCCAGCGCTGGCGGGAGGAGGGGCGTGGACTCTGGCGACGTTCGGTCATGGAAGCTCTCGGTGCAGGTCAAAGGGAGCCGCGAGGCGCAGAACCATCGCCGCGGATGATCTCGATTCCGGATGCGCGCGGTGCGCTGCGGCGGGCGGCGGGGGGCTGTGCCGGGGCGTCGTTCACCGTGCGTGCGCGTGCGTTGCTGCGACCGGCCAGGGCATCGCCATCGATGCCGGCGAAGGCGTGGTTCTCGGGGCGCTGCAACGCCAGCTGCTGTTCCGCGTCCAGGCCACGCAGCGGGTCGATCACACCCCGCGCCTGCGGGAACAGGGCCAGGTCGGGCTGGCCGGCGTCGGCGGGATTGCGCAGCGCGAGGTAGAGCTTGCCCTGCTGCGCGCCCAGCAGCAGCCGGTTGGCATCGGCCACCGGCACCGCCAGCACGGCGCTGCGGGCCGGCTGGGCTGCGTCACCGCTACTGCCGCCACCGCTGCTGGCGTTGCTGGTGATATCTGCCGCGCGCGGGTCTGCACGGTTGCTGGTATCGGCGCTGGCATTCGTGCTGCCCGTGTTCGGGGCGATGTCCTGCTGGCCATAACTGAGCACGCGCAGGCGCGACAGCAGAAGGCGGGTCTGTGCGGCGTCGGGTGCCGCGTTGTAGCTGGCAGGTTCGCTGCGCAGGTTGAGGAACACATCGACGAAATCGCCCGGCAGGATACGGTTGCCGGCACCGACCAGTTCATCCACCGGCACCGCCAGTGCACGCTCGCCGGGCCGCAGCTGCAGCGAGAAGCCCTGGGCCAGCACTGCGTCGCTGATGGTGCTGCCTTCGGCGATGTCCTGCACCGGCACCTTGCCGACCACGGCGGCCAGGTCGGCGGCGGCACCCGGCACGGCTGCGCTTCGACGGGCCAGGCGCACGCCATTGGCTGTGATCGGTTCACCGGCCGGCAGCCGGGCGATGGCCTCGACCACCGTAATGGCCTGTGCGTCGGCGTGAACGACCGGAGCCGCGCTTTCCGTCGAAGGGGCGGGCCTGCGGCCGATCACGAATGCGATCAGCGCCAGCAGCACCGCGAGTGCGATCAGAGCGATGGCGGCGATGCGGGTCAACTTGAGCATGGAACCGTCTCCTGTACCGTCAGTTGCCGGAGCCGAGGTCGAGCTGGGCGACCGCGACGCTGCGGATGGGGGCCCGCATCACCCAGCCGTAAAGCGTGGCGGTGCCGGGGAAGAAAGGGTGGGCGGCGTAGTCGTAGCGGACGGTGACCGTCATGCACTGCGCGGTCGCCATGCCCGCGCAGGGTGCCTGCGCCGAGACCTGGATCGGACCGGTGCCGCCGGCGCTGCAGTCAGGGTTCTGCCTGGAGAACTGCAGCAGCCATTGCATCGACTGGCGTGCTGCGACGCACGCGGCGGTGCGTCGTTCGTTGGCGGTTCCGAAGCGCAGCGATGCGCGCGCGCCTTCGGCAGCAGCCGTTGCAAGCGTCTGCTGGGCAGCCATGATCAGCACGCCGGAAAAAGTGAACAGCAGCAGCGGCACCAGGCCGAGGATCATCATCAGTGCGTATTCGACGGCAACCACGCCACGCTGGCGCCGCGGACCGAGGGTGTTCATGCGAGACCTCCGTAGGTCGTGGCCAGGAGCCAGCCGATCGCCGCCAATGCGAGGTAGGCCGCATAGGGAATGCCGCGGCGCCCCTGGCGGGCAGCCTCCATTCCGCGCAATGCGGGGTGTGTCTGCCATTGCTCGCTGGCGCGCGATACCTGCAGCTGCACGCGCATCGGCAGGTGCATGCCCAGCTGACGCCCGAGCAGGATCGCCACTGCGTGGGCGCCGGCGGCAAGGTTGGCCACTACCCATATCGGCAGCAAGGCATGCCATCCCAACAGCAGGCCGAGCACGGCAAAGAATTTCACGTCGCCTGCGCCCATCCAGCGTAGTGCGTAGAAGGGCAGGAGCGCGAGCAGGCCGGCAACGGCACCGAGCAGGTGCGCCGGCCATGGCAGTCGTGGCTCACCAAACTGCCCGACGACCAGCAGAGGTATCGCGAGCGCGCACGCGGCCAGCAGCCAGGCATTGGGCACCCGGCGGGCATACAGATCGCTGATCGCGATCCGCAGGCACACACCGATGGCCAATAGTCCCAGCAGTGTCATCGCACTCCCCTTCGTCCGTCACTGGACCGTCTGCAACCGCATCCCGGCCTGCGGCCACCGTGGTCGCGGATGGCGCGACCAGCGGTGGTGCGTCCGCAGGTCGCTCAGGTGGTTGCTTCGGTGGCGATTGCCGAAAGGCGGGTGAACAGCGTGGTGAAGAATTCCGTGATCTGGGTGCGGCCCACGGCAATCAGGATGCCGGCGATCACAGCGGCCAGCAGCCCGTATTCGAGTGCGGTCACGCCATCTTCTTCTTTCAGGAACTTGCGGATGGAAGCGTTCATGACGGTTGTCTCCCTCTACCTGTCAATGGCAACAAGACACCTGCATCGGCCGGTTGCCCGACTCCGTCGGGACCGTCCATGGACCTCTGCCATCCTGGCGGAGGTGGCAATGCGGGACTGTCCCGCATCGCTAAAGCAGGGTGATCTCCGCCAGGGAGTGCAGCGACCGCGCATGTGCGACCGCGCGGCACCAGGCCGGTGGTCGCAACGTCATCGAGCAGCGCGTGCATCGTCATGCTGTCCCCTGGGTGTGACCGCATCGGAGCGGTTCGATCACCGTGATACCGACTTTGCCTGAATGGCGGCCGGGTGCAACCGGAACCTATATGCAAATTCGGCAGGAATCTCTTATTCCTGATAATCGGTTGCTTATTCTGTGATGAAGCGCCGTTCCCAGGCGTAACGATTCATCGTGATGTTAATAATGTGACCCGGGTTAACGCATGCGAGAATCGTGCCACTGGCGCCCACATTTCCTTCACGCCGGGCGCGGGTTGCTGTATTCCCGTGCGACCTGTTTACCTGCGTGGATTATCGGGCATACTCGTATTCAAGGTTTGGTACTTTCAAGGTGGAGCCGGCCAGTGGCCGCATCCATCACGGCAACGGATGATGCTCTTGGAAACCGCGCGCACCTGTAGGGCAGTGGGGGTTGCGGCGGGCAGCTGACCAACGGGGGACGACACTGTCATGGTTGATGGTGGGGTGGTTGACAGCGACGACGGCGAGCTCCGGTCGATCGACCTGGCCACGCTGAGCGGTGTGCTTCGCGTATGCGATGTGGAACTGTTGCTGCTCGACGGCAATGGCCCGCGCGCGGCGTTCGCTTCGCGCGTGCATGAGGAAGCCCTGTTCTGCAGCATCAGCTGCGGATTCCATTGCCGTGGCCGCTTCATGCTGCCGCCGGACTGGGCGATGCTGGGGTATCTGCAGGCCACCGACGAGGCGGTGAGCTGGTGCCATGGCGTACCGCTGGCGGCCGGGATGGCGTTGACCGTGCTTCCCGAAGGCATCAGTGAATTCACCCTCAGCCCCGGTACCCGCTTGACCCTGATGCTGGTGCCGGTATCCCGCGTGCAGCGCAAGCTGACCGAACTGAGCCTGCGCAGCACCCCGCCGGCGGGACAGGCGCTCTCGCTGTTCAATCTGTCCGGTGATGATGCCCCGCTGGCGCTGCATTACCAGCAGCTGCACCAGCAGCTGGGGCAGGGTGCCAGCCTGCAGCCGGAGGAAACCGAGCGGCTGCTGCATGAGCACATCCAGGCCCTGCTGGGTGCCGGTGCCGTCGATCGCCCGGGGTGCAGCCGCGCACGGCGTACGCATTACCTGATCGCCCAGCGCGCCGAGAATTTCATGCGGCTCAACCTGCGTCGCAATATATACATGAATGAAATCTGCGACGCCGCCGGTGTCAGCGAGCGTGGCCTGCGCTATGCATTTGAAGATCTGTTCGGTACGTCGCCCAACCGTTATCTGTCCATGCTGCGCCTGTGTGCAGCCTGCCGCAGCCTATCGATGGCCGACTCCAGCAGGCGTTCTGTCAAGGCGATCGCGCTGAGCTGTGGCCTGTGGGATCTCTCCCGCTTTGCCGACAATTACCGGAAGGTGTTCGGTGAACTTCCGCGGGATACCCTGATGCGTGCACCCGCGCAGTTGGGCCAACCGGCCTGAGTCTTGCCCCACAGGGGCTTTCACGGCATTGCTGCCGGTTTTGCATATCCGGCTGCCGAATCCGGCCGTGGATTTGCCGGATTGCGCGATTGCCCTGCCGGATTGAAGTGCGCCACGCCTCCGCGAACCGTTGAAATGTCAGTCACCTGCCTAGCGGCAAGTCCACTGTCATTCAAGTTGTTCGCCTACGGGGGAAATGCTCATGAACCGCATCTACCGGCGTGTATGGAACCGCCAGCTCAATGCTCTGGTTGTGGCCTCGGAACTGGCCACCGGCGATAGCGGCGGCACCGCATCACGCGATCCGCGCACCTCCCTGCTGACGCCCAGCGCCCTTGCGCTTGCACTGCTGTGCGTGCTGGCCAGCGGGCCGGCATCCGCAACCGAATCCAACCAGTCGCTGCGCGATCTGCAGGCGCTGGCGGCCAAGTACACCCAGACGTTGCCGGTGAAGGTCGATGCCGAAGTCGCCCTGGCTGCAGCCGCGCGACAGGCGCAGGCCACGCCTGCGATCAGTGCCGATACGCGTGTGGGCCTGCAGCTGAGCACGGCCTCGCTGCCGCTGGTGCACGAGGTCCTGCCGGCCGCCGTGCAGGTGAAGCTGGGGGCGAACGCATCGCCGCAGCATGTGCCCACGCCAGCGCTGGCCGCTGATGTGCGGGCCCAGCTCGGCATCGGAGCAGGTACCCAGGTGGATACCTCACTGGCAGCGAACGTTTCCTCCGGCTCCGCTTCGCCGCTGGGGCTGACGGCCGATGCGAAGGCAAAGGCCAGGGTCGGCATCGCGGGTGCCCCGGTGGCATCGGTGGGTGCCGGCGCCAAGGCGGCAGCGGGTATCACGACGTCCTCGCAGGGATTGTCCGGGTTGAAGGCCGGCATCGACGGCAACGCCGACTCGCATCTGGCCATCGCCGGACATCGAATCGAGGGCCAGGGCAAGGCCTCCGCAACCGCAGCGGTGAGCTTGCCCGCCAAGGAAGAACTGCCGGGCGAGACCGATGATCGCGCGATCACGGCGGCGTTCGATGCAGGCGTCGCCGGCAAGGTGCGCGTGCAGGGCCCGGGTGGCCAGGACGTGGTGGCCGATCGCAACCTGAAGCTCGCGGGCCGGACCGTCGTGAGTGCGCAGGCCAGCACGCTCGGTCTCGGAGGCCTGCATCACGGCGCCCTGGGCGATCTTGGCGGTGCGGTGGGTGGCGTAGTGCACGGCGTAGTCGGCACGGTGGGCAGCGCAGCAGGCGAGACGCTGCACGAAACCGTCGGCACCGTAGGTAGCGCAGTGGGCGGCACGCTGCACAACACCGTGGGCGCAGTAGGTGGCACGCTTCACGGAGCTGCCGGCACGGTCGGCGGTGCTGTGGGTGGCGTAGTGCACGACGTGGTCGGCACGGTGGGCAGCGCAGCAGGCGGAACGCTACACGAAACCGTCGGCGCCGTCGGCGGTGCGGTGAGCGGTGTACTGAACGGCACTGTCGGCACCGTGGGTGGCGCAGTGGGCGGCACGCTGCACAACACCGTGGGCGCAGTAGGCGGCACGCTCCACGGTGCTGTCGGTACGGTCGGCAGTGCGGTGGGCGGTGTACTGAACGGCACCGTCGGCAACGTCGGTGGTTCCCTGGGCGACACGTTGAACAACACCGTAGGTGCTGTAGGTGGCGTCCTCGATGGAACCGTCGGCACCGTCGGTGGTGCTGTGGGTGGCGCGCTCAACGGCACGGTCGGCACGATCGGCAGCGCCGTAGGCGGCGCTTTGAACGGCACCGTGGGTGCGGTTGGCGGTGTCCTCGATGGAACCGTCGGCACCGTCGGTGGTGCTGTGGGTGGCGCGCTCAACGGCACGGTCGGCACGGTCGACAGCGCCGTAGGCGGCGCGTTGAACGGCACCGTGGGTGCGGTTGGCGGTGTCCTCGATGGAACCGTCGGCACCGTCGGTGGTGCGGTGGGTGGCGCGCTCAACGGCACAGTCGGCACGATCGGCAGCGCCGTAGGCGGCGCGTTGAACGGCACCGTGGGTGCGGTTGGCGGCGTCCTCGATGGAACCATCGGCACGGTCGGTAGCGCCGTAGGCGGCGCTTTGAATGGCACGGTGGGTGCAGTCGGCGGCGTCCTCGATGGAACCGTCGGCACCGTCGGTGGTGCGGTGGGTGGCGCGCTCAACGGCACGGTCGGCACGGTCGGTAGCGCCGTAGGCAGCGCTTTGAACGGTACCGTGGGTGCCGTAGGTGGCGTCCTCGATGGAACCTCCGGCACTGTCGGTGGTGCAGTCGGTGGCGCGCTCAACGGCACCGTAGGTGCAGTCGGCGGTGTCCTGGATGGAACTGTCGGCACCGTTGGCGGTGCGCTCAACGGCACCGTCGGCACGGTTGGCAGTGCCGTGGGTGGCGCTCTGAACGGCACCGTAGGTGCGGTCGGCGGCGTCCTGGATGGAACCGTCGGCACCGTTGGCGGTGCGCTCAACGGCACGGTTGGCACGGTCGGCAGCGCCGTAGGCGGCGCTCTGAACGGCACCGTAGGTGCAGTCGGCGGTGTCCTGGATGGAACTGTCGGCACCGTTGGCGGTGCGCTCAACGGCACGGTTGGCACGGTTGGCAGTGCCGTGGGTGGCGCTCTGAACGGCACCGTAGGTGCGGTCGGCGGCGTCCTGGATGGAACTGTCGGCACGGTCGGCGGTGCAGTCGGCGGTGCGCTGAACGGCACGGTCGGCACGGTCGGCAGCGCGGTAGGCGGCGCGTTGAACGGTACGGTAGGTGCAGTCGGTGGCGTCCTGGATGGAACTGTCGGCGCGGTCGGCGGTGCAGTCGGCGGTGCGCTGAACGGCACCGTTGGCACAGTCGGCAGCGCCGTAGGCGGTGCTTTGAACGGCGCCGTGGGCGCGGTCGGCGGTGCAGTCGGAGGCGTGCTCAACGGCACGGTCGGCGCAGTCGGTGGTGCGGTGGGTGGTGTGCTCAACGGCACCGTCGGCACCATCGGAGGTGCCGTGGGCGGTGCACTCAACAATACGGTCGGCTCGGTCGGCAGCGTTGTCGGTGGCCTGCTAGGGGGTGGCAGCACCACGCCGGGCAGCGGGCTGGACGGCGTACTCACCGGCACGCTCGGCAACGTCGGCGGTGCGGTGGGCAACCTGCTGGAGGGCAACCTCAACGGTACCGTCAACAATCTCGGCGGCGCAGTCGGCGGGTTGGTGGGCGGCACGCTGGGTGGCCTGGGCCTGACCCAGCCCTCGGCGATTCCGCCGGACAGCCCGAAGGCACCCGCTCCGGCTGATCCGAATGCGGGACTCATCATCGGTACCGGTGGCCTGGTCGGCAACGTCGGCCAGCTGATCGGCCCGACGACCAGCAGCCTGTTCGGCGGTGACGGCTATCTGCACAACGGCAATCTCAAGCTCAGCAACGCGAACGTGATGCAGGCCTACTCCACGGTCAACGTGCTCGGCCTGCCGGTCGTGAACCTGTCACCGGTCGGCAGCACCCTCAATGGCCTGGGCGGCGCGGTGACCGGTGGCAGCTCGCACCTGACCCTGATCGGTGGCGTCACCTCCGACAGTTACATCTACAACATCAACAACGGCAACCCCGGTGGCCTGCTGGGCCTGCTGCTGCCGACGGATTCGCCGGCATGGGCCGCCAAGTGCCTGGATATCGCGTTGGCCGACATCTCCTGCTGGGCGGTCAACGCCGCACAGGATTACCAGGTGCTGATGGGTGACGGTGCCTTCGCCAACGGCTCCAAGGAAGTGGTGATCGGCGCCAATGCCCGCCATGAGCTGCCGAAGGTGGATGCCAACGTGGCGTTCCCGGGAGCCGGTCCCAACGATCCCACCAATCCAACCGGCGTGCCGACTGCGGACTACGCCGCGCGCATGGGCCACTCGGTGATCGTCGGCGACAGCGCGGTGGGTACTGCCAACGGCCAGACCCTGCTGGGTGCGGAGGCGACCTCCAACCAGGCCAATTCGGTGGCGCTGGGCTACCGTTCCGCAGCGCTGCGCGGCGCACAGGCCAGCTACAGCGCCTATGGTCTGACTGCCGCCCAGGTCTCTGCCGGTGAAGTTTCGGTGGGTACCGCCAACGGTGGCGAGCGCCAGATCACCAACCTGGCTGCGGGTAGCGCCAACACCGATGCGGTCAACGTCGCCCAGTTGAAGGGTGCGATCAGCCTCATCGACGATGTTTCGGCCGGCGCGGTGATGTACGACGTCGATGGCGCAGGCAATCCAGACTATCGCCGCGTCACGCTCGGCAACGGCACCGGTACCACCACCATCGGCAACCTCGCCGCGGGTGCGGTCACCGCCGGCAGCCTGGAAGCCGTCAACGGCGGCCAGCTGGCCACCACCAACGCCGCCATCGCCGGCTTCTTCGGTGGCATCACCGCCTTCGATCCGGTCAGTGGCGCCTTCACCGCGCCGCTGTTCGAGATCAGCACGATCTCCACCGATGGCGCCATTGCGCAGGGCCTGTACAACAATGCGACCGATGCCTTCGACGCCGTCGACGGCTCGCTGGTCAATCTCAACACGCAGATCAACGATATCCGCAACGGCGGCACCAAGTACCTGCGGGTGAACTCCACGGGCGTGGAGGCAGTGGCCACCGGTGCCGACTCCATCGCGGTCGGTACCAACGCCCGCGCCACGGCGGCCAACGCGATCGCGGTCGGTGCCGGCAGCCTGGCTGACCGTGCGAACAGCGTGTCGATCGGTGCAGCGGGTGCCGAACGCCAGGTGACGAATCTGGCCGCCGGTACGGCTGCCACCGATGCGGTGAACCTGGGCCAGCTGCAGGCCTCGGAGGAAGGCGCGCTGCGCTACGACCTCAATGGCGATGGCAGCGTCAACTACGCCAGCGCCACGCTGGGTCAGGGCGGCACGGCGACCACGCTGCGCAACCTCGGCCCGGGCCAGGTGAGCGCCACGAGCACCGAAGCCATCAATGGTGCCCAGCTGTTCGCTGCCAACCAGGCTGTCGCCACCCATCTCGGGGGCGGCGCGGCGGTCAATGCGGCCGGTGTGCTGACCGCGCCGACCTACACGATCAACAACATCGCCGCCAATGGCACCATCAGCCAGGGCAGCTACAACGACGTCGGCACCGCCTTCGACGCGGTCAGCAATTCGCTGGCCAATGTCGCCGACCAGACCGACGATATCGACAAGCGCGCGGTGAAGTACGATGTCGATGGCAGTGGCAACGTCGTGAACACGGTCACCCTGAGCGGTACCGGCACGGGTGCGGTGAAGGTGACCAACGTGGCGGCCGGCAGCATCCTTGCAGGCAGCAGCGACGCCATCACCGGCGACCAGCTGTTCAGCACGAACTCGACCATCGCCAGCTACTTCGGTGGCAGCACGGCCTTCGACGGCACCACCAATCTGTGGACCGCGCCGTCGTTCAGCATCTCCAGCATCGCCACCGACGGCACCCTGACCGCCAACGACTACAGCAACGTCACCGCGGCGTTCTCCGCGGTGGACGGTTCGCTGAGGGTGCTCAACCAGCGCATCACCAACGGTGGCGGCAGCCCGTACCTGGCAGTGAACTCCAGCGCCGCGGCGGCCGCTGCGGCAGGTGCGGAGGCGCTGGCGGTGGGTCCGCAGGCCAGTGCGGCAGGTGCTTCGGCCGTGGCAGTCGGCAACGGTGCCAACGCCAGCGCGGACAACAGCGTGGCACTGGGTGCCGGCTCGGTGGCCAGCGTCGGCGCGCAGAGCGGCTATACCGGTGCCTATGGTCAGACGGGTGCCAGCAATTCGGCAGGCGAAGTGTCGGTCGGCAGCAGCGGCAGTGAACGCAAGATCACCCACGTTGCCGACGGCTCGGACGATCACGACGCGACGAATGTCGGCCAGCTGAAGAATGGCGTGAACTATGCCATCGATCAGTCCAAGGCCTACACCGACCAGAAGATCCAGAACATCACCAACGTCGCCGGCAGCTTCCGCGCCAACAACAGCAACAACCTGGCCGATCCGGCCGCGACGGGCGCCAATTCCGCAGCCGGTGGTGCAGGGTCGACGGCCGCCGGTGCCAACTCGACGGCCCTGGGCAACGGCTCGCAGGCACAGGCCGACAACTCGGTGGCCCTGGGCGCAGGGTCGGTGGCCAACCGTGCCAACACGGTTTCGGTGGGGGCCAGCGGCGCCGAACGGCAGGTGGTCAATGTGGCAGACGGCACCCAGGCCACCGATGCGGTCAACGTGCGGCAGCTGCAGGCCTCGCAGCAGGGCACCATCCGCTACGACACCACCGTCAACGGAGCCACCAACTTCAACAGTGTCACTCTCGGCAGCAGCACCAGCGGCCCGACGACGGTCCGCAACGTTGCCGCCGGTACGGCAGGCACCGACGCGGTCAATGTCGACCAGCTGAAGTCCGGCATGGCGCAGACCCTGGACTGGTCGAAGGCCTATACCGACGAGCGCATGGGCGGCTTCGAGCGCGACCTGCGCAGGACCGACAACCGCGCTTCGGCCGGCATCGCTTCGGCCATGGCCACGGCCTCGCTGCCGCAGCCGAGCGAAGCGGGTCGCAGCATGGCCTCGTTCGCCGCCGGCAGCTACAACGGCGAATCGGGCGTGGCGGTGGGCCTGTCCGGTGTCTCGGAAGGAGGCCGCTGGATCTACAAGTTCAGCGGCTCCACCAACAGCCGTGGCGAGGCCGGTGTGGCCGTCGGTGCCGGCATCCAGTGGTAACGCCGTAGCCGGGCCGCGATCGCGGCCCGGTTGCCGCGCAAACGTCTACAGGGGGAATGACATGAATCAGCATCGCATCGCCCGCGCCGGCCGCATCGCCGCGTCGCTGGGCCTGATCCTCGCCGCCGGCCTGCTGGCCGCCTGCCGCAGCCACGCGCCCGCCGGTGAGGGTCCGGCGGAGGCCACTGCAGTGGCCTTCCCGGAAGTCTCCAAGGCGTCGCTGAAGGAGGGTACCTATCCCGACATCGCCGACCTGCGCCGCTTCGCGCCCGGGATGAGCAAGCGGCAGCTGTACAGCCTGCTGGGTACGCCCCACTTCAACGAAGGCATGTGGGGCGTGCGCGAGTGGAACTATCTGTTCAACTTCCGCACCGCACAGGGCGCCGAGTACTTCACCTGCCAGTTCCAGGTGCGCTTCGACAACAAGGGCATCGCCCAGGCCGGCTACTGGAAGCCCGAATCCTGCGCCGCCGTGCTCGACCCGCCGCGGCCACCGCCGCCGCCGCCGGCACCCGCGCCACTGCCCGAACAGCCGCTGCGCCTGGCCGCCGATGCACTGTTCGGTTTCGACAGCGCGGTACTCAGCGCCGAAGGCCAGCAGGCGGTGCAGGGCATCCTGGCGCAGGTCCGTGAGGCCAGCAAGGTGCAGTCGATCCAGGTCGTCGGCTACACCGACCGTATCGGTGCGGCCAGCTACAACCAGCAACTCTCGCAGAAGCGGGCCGAAGCGGTGCGCACGGCCCTGGTGCAGGGCGGAGTGCCGCCGGGCAGCATCAGTGCCGAAGGGCGCGGCGCGGCTGAACCGATCGTGCAGTGCGCACAGCGCAACCGTCGCGAACTGATCGCGTGCCTTGCGCCGAATCGCCGGGTGCAGATCGTCGGGATCGCGCACCCGCGCTGAAGTCTCCCGCGCCGTGGTCATGCCCCGGCATCCCGAGTCCCCCCTGACCACCGGCAGGACGTGGCCACGTCTCCCCCGTCGTCCACCCCTGCCGGTGGCTCAGGTTTTCATACGGTGCACGCGATGAACGCCCAATTCCTGCCTCTGTCCATGAAGACGGAAACCACCCTCAGCGTGTATGGCCAGCTCGGCAATCATGCGGTCGTGCGCATCCCCGGGCGGCGCCTGCCGGGCCTGATCCTGCAGGCCGATACCGTGGCCGGGTTCCTGGCCCAGCTGCAGGAAACCCAGGCCTGCCTGCGCAGTGGCCGGGCGCAGCGTGCCGATGCAGAGCTGGACATGCTGATCGACATGCTGGAGCAATGGTACGCGTTGATCGAGTCGCGGCTGGCCGATGCCGGCGAAGCGCTGTAGCAGCGGGGCGGGCGATCAATCGGCGTCTTCGACACGCTCGCCCATCAGTTCGCGCTGGCGCTTGTCCAGTTCCTCGGCGTAGCGCCTGCGCACGAAGGCCTCGGAAACAATGCCCAGCAGCTGGCCATCGGCGGCAACCACGGCCAGTTCGTCGGCCTGCGTGCGGTCGAAGCACTGCATCACGCTGACCACATCCGCGCCGGGCAACAGTGACACCTCGCGGTTCTCGGCCAGGTCGCCAACGGGTGTCTCCGGCTTCACGCCGTCGGCGTAGACGCGCGGAATCTGCACGATGCCGGCGTAGTGGCCTTCACTGTCGATCAGGACCACGCGACTGCCGGAGCCCAGCGGGAAACGCTGGCGGAACGCAGCGGCATCCAGCCCGGCCGGAGTGGTGGCAACGCCCTTGCGCATCATCCGCCCGGCGTTGAGGGTGTGGATCCAGCCGACGTCGCGTGCGCTGCGGATGGTTTCGCCGCGCAGATGCATGCGCCATGTCGAGAACGAGTAACCGAACCACTGGCGGACCAGTGTGCTGGAGACCAGTACCGCGCTCATCACCACGCTGGTCAGCAGGAAGTCGTGGGTGCCTTCCAGCACCAGCATGGCCATGGTCATCGGCGCGCCGACCACTGCGGCGGCCAACGCGGCCATGCCCGCAAGCGCCGCGGACGTGGCGTCGACCACGGGCACGCCAGTGGCCATCGCCAGCAGGCCGGCAAACAGGGTGCCGACCAGGGTGCCCATGAACAGCGACGCAAAGAACAGGCCACCGCGGAAGCCGAAGCCCAGCGAAATGCCCGAGGCCAGAAGCTTCAGGGCGAGCAGGCCGCCGATCCAGATCA
Organism: Stenotrophomonas sp. Steno-C15; assembly: GCF_056393265.1. Classification (NCBI taxonomy): domain Bacteria; kingdom Pseudomonadati; phylum Pseudomonadota; class Gammaproteobacteria; order Lysobacterales; family Lysobacteraceae; genus Stenotrophomonas; species Stenotrophomonas sp. Steno-C15. The sequence goes on along the minus strand of NZ_JBWJPF010000001.1, from coordinate 403,034 downwards.
GTGGCAGCTGCGTGGTCAGGTCCAGGTGCAGCGCACCGTGACCGGAGGAAAGCACCTGCGGGCTGGCCATGGCCAGTGGAATCAGCAGGAGGCCGCCGACCACCGGGCGCCCCCACAGGGGCAGTGGACTGCGCTTGACCACGCCTTCGATGGAGGCGATCAGTCGCATCACGCCGATCCCCACCATGGCGCAGCAGCAACCGAGCAGGCCGTAGATCGCGTAGTCGGCGGCGCGCACATCGATGGTCGAGGCTGCGGGCAGCAGGTACGCCTCGATGCCGGCCTGGTCGGCGACGAATGCACCCGCCAGTGCGGCCAGGGCCACAGGCGCGAGAGCGGCGGGCGTGTAGGCGCCGATGACGATCTCGAACGCGTAGAAGGCGCCGGCCAGCGGAGCCCCGAAGGCCGCGGCGATGGCGCCGGCGGCACCGGCACCGACCAGGATGCGCACATCATTGCGGCGCAGGCGCATGACACGGCCCAGCTGCGAGCCGCTGCCCGCACCCATCTGGGTATACGAAGCCTCAAGACCGACGGACGCACCGCAGCCGTTCGACAGCAGGGTCTGGGTGAGCACGATCAGATTGTCGCGCATCGACATGCGACCGCCATGCAGGGCATTGGCCTCGACCGCGTCGAGCAGCGGGCGCTTGCGCCGCGCGGCCGCCAGGCTGACCAGCCCAACCAGCAGGCCGCCCAGCGGCAGCACCAGCAGGGCGGTCCAGCTGAGCGTGGGCAGGGAGCTGAGGCGCATGCCGGGTTCCAGCCCGTACAGCGCACTCTGCAGCCCGCGCGCGATGTCCGACTGCAGCAGCGTCAGGCCACCGGCGATCAGGCCGACCAGCAACGCCAGTGCGATGAACCACAGGTCGCTGCCACGCAGGCGCAGTCGCAGGCCCTGGAAGGCCAGATGCAGGCGCGATGGTGGAACCGTGGAGGCCATGGTGGCGGCATGATACGCCGCCATCGTGATCGCCACCGTCACCGCATCGGGCATTTACCGCATCAGAAGCGGTAGCGTCCCTGCAGGTAGAAGGTGCGTGGCGCGGCCACCATGCGCCCGGCATTGCCGTCGACATTGCGGGTGTACCAGCGCTTGTCGGCCAGGTTGTTCACGCCGGCCGTGATCTCGCTGTCGCCCAGCCCCGGAACCTGCCAGGCCACCTGCGCATTCCACAGCCGCACCCCCGGCACGCGGCCCACGCGTGCATCGGCGCTTTCCTGCCAGGTGTTGGCAGCGTCGGAGAACTGGCCGCTCTGGTGCGTGCTGGAGACATTGAAGGTCCAGGCCGACAGCGCATAGCGGGCGCCGATGCTGTCGGTGTCGCGCGAGTAGAAGGGCACGTCCCGGCCGCGGTTGGCACCGGACTGCTGGATCGCCTTGGTCCAGGTGTAGTTGGCGTACAGCTCCAGTCCGGCCAGCACGCTGTCTTCGGCGAAGCGGTATTCGAGCGCGCTTTCCACACCCTTGTGGTCGGTCGCACCGATGTTCTGGAAGGTGGGAGGAGTGATTCCCGGCACCTGCAGGATCTGGTTGTCGAAGCGCATCCTGAACACCGTGACCTCGGCGCGCAGCGCGCCGTCCTGCCAGCGGGCGCCCAGCTCGGTGGTCCTGGCCACCTCCGGATTCAGCGGATTGCTGGCGGTCTGCGAGTTCAGCTGGATGTTCTGCACCGGCCCGAACGAGGTGGTGTAGTTGCCGAACACGGTCAGCTGCGGGGTCAACAGGTAGGCGACGTTGAGCGAGGGCAGGGCTTTGTCGTTGCGGCTGCTGAAGGTGGTGCCGCCATCGGCCTGGCGGCGGTCCATGTCGATCCATTCCATGCGCACCCCCGGCGTGATCCGCCACTGGCCGATGGCGATGCGGTCGTCGAGATAGAAGGCGTGGGCGTCGGTGGCATTGTCGAAGCGGTTGATGGGGCTTGCGGCGCCGGTGCGGCGGGTCACCGTGTAGCTGCGGTCGTTGCCGCGCTCGCGCAGGAAGCGGTAGCCCGCGGTGACGTCGTGCACGCTTGCCCCCCAGTGCAGGCGCTGGGTGTAGCGCGGTTCGATGCCGAGCACGCGGTAGTCGCGCGGCTGCACGCTCACCTGGGTGTTGGCAGCGTTGATCAGCGAGCTGGCACGGGTGCTCTCGTTGTAATAGGCCAGTACCTCGAACTCGCTGGTGTCGGACAACGTGTGGGTGTAGCCCAGATCGATGCCCGTGCGGTGGCCCTTCCAGAAGTCATCGGGACGCGTGTTCTGGAACGGATCCGCCTCGTACTGCGCGCGGGTCAGGCCGCCTGGCGTCAGCGAGCGGACGTCGTAGTAGGACAGCTTGGCACGCAGCGTCTGCTGGTCGTCGATGGCGTAGGCGAACTTCAGTGCCAGATCGTTGAAACGGTCGTCGCTGCCTTCGCGCCAGCCGCGACCGTCCTGGCCGGAATAGAGCAGGGCGACGCCCAGGCCGTTGTCGCTGGTGCCGCCGAGGAAGGTGTTGTACTGGGTGCTGTCGCCGCCGCCATGGTCATGGGCGTTGTAGCGGATCCCGACCTCGCCGTGCAGGCCGCTCTGCTGCGGGATGGCGCGGGTGCTGAAGTTGATGATGCCGCCCACGTTCTGCGGCCCGTAACGCACGGCTCCGCCGCCGCGCACGACGTCGATCGATTCGATGTTGGACAGGCTGGCCGGCGCGAACGACAGCTGGGGCTGGCCGTAGGGTGCGACGGCCAGCGGCACGCCATCCAGCAGCACCGTCGAGCGGGGTGAGTAGCGGCCGGTGAGGCCGCGCACGCCGATGTTCAGCGACACCGAACTGCCGGCGGTGCCGGAGTTGTCGGTGACCTGCACGCCGGGGATGCGGCGCATGGCGTCGCCGATGCTGGTCGCGCCACTGGCCTCGATGCGCTGGCGATCGACCACCGTACGTGCCCCGGCGAAGCTCTTGACGCTGTCATGCAGGCCGGTGCCCAGCCAACTGCCGGAGACCTGGATGCTGTCGAGCGTGGTCGGGGCGTCCTGGGCGAGGGCCGAAGCAAGGGGCATCAGGCACAGGGCGAGGGCTGCCACCAAGGGCAGCTGGGCCGGTTTCGGGGTGCGGAGGGGCATCTGGACGGCACAGGGGAGGTGGTAAATGAGAATTATTGCTGATTCCATTCGTGAATGGAATCGAGGGCAGATGGCCTCCGGGGTCGGGTGGTAAAGTGAATGATTGCCTCCTGACTCACCGAGATCCGTCATGCCTGCAGCTGTCTTCTATCCCGTCGGAACCCCTGGCCAGCCGTGGGGAGCGGCGGAACGGGAGCAGTGGCGTGCGCGCCAGCAGCGCCTGCGCCGCTACGACGAGGAAGTACTGCCGCGCATCGAGGCACTGGCAGCGCGCTTCGACAAGGTGGCCTACGGCCAGCTCGACTACGCGGGAGAGACCTATACCCTGTTCGCCCTGCGCAGCCGCGACTGGAACCCGGCGCTGCCGGCGGCGCTGGTCACCGGCGGCGTGCACGGCTACGAGACCAGTGGTGTGATGGGTGCCCTGGAGTTCCTTGAAAAGCACGCAGCCGATTACGCGGGCAAGGCCAACCTGCTGGTGGCACCGTGCGTCAACCCGTGGGGTTTCGAGCGCATCAACCGCTGGAACTTCGACGCGATCGATCCGAACCGCAACTTCCGTGCCGGTGGTCCGGCTCGCGAATCTACCGCGCTGATCGAGCTGATCGAACCCCTCAAGGGCCAGTTCGTGCTGCACATCGATCTGCATGAGACCACCGACAGCGATGAAAGCGAGTTCCGCCCTGCGCTGGCGGCGCGCGACGGCAAGCCGTTCGAACCGGGCCTGATTCCTGATGGCTTCTACCTGGTGGACGACAGCGCCAATCCGCAGCCGGCGTTCCAGCAGGCCGTGATCGCGGCGGTGGAAAAGGTGACCCACATTGCACCGGCCGACGACAAGGGCGAGATCATCGGCTCTCCGGTGGTGGCCCATGGCGTGATCGAGTACCCGCTGGTGGAACTGGCCCTCTGTGCCGGCATCACCGGTGCGCCGTACACCACCACCACCGAAGTCTACCCGGACAGCCCGCGCGCCACGCCGCAGCAGTGCAACGACGCGCAGGTGGCCGCGGTCTGCTCCGCGCTGGACTACGCACTGGCGCATCGCTGAGGGGGAGTGCCGAGCCCATGCGCGGCTGCGGTTGCAACAACCTTGATACATCCCGGGCCGATACGGCCCGGCGCTACCGCAGCGCGTCGGCCCACCACAGTGCGGCCGGCCCGGGCGGCGTGTCGCGTCGCCATACCAGGTCGCTGTGGATGCGCCGCGGCCAACCGGGCAGGGCCAGTTCCACCAGGTGTCCGCGGTCGTAGCGCTGCACCAGCGCTCTCGGGAGTTCGGCCCAGCCGATGCCTTCCTCGGCCATTTCCATCACCATCAGGTAGTCCGATGCGGTCCAGGCCGGGCCGGCGACGGCACGCGCGTGATCGACCTGTGCGCTCAAGCGAATCTGCCGATGGCGGGCAAGCTGCGGTGCGGCGCGCGCACCGGCCGCGGCCAGTGCGTGTCCGTGCGCGACATACACCGCCAGCTCGCTGTGATGGGCCAGGGGCTGTGCGATCACTGCATCCGGATAGCGCTCCTGGCGAGGCAGCAGGCCCAGTCCGGCGCGGCCGCTGCCGACCAGTTCCAGCACATCGTGCCCTTCAGCGTCGAGCCACTCCAGTTCGATTTCGGGAAAGGCTTCAGCGAAACGCTGCAGCACCTGTTGCGCCGGGTCCAGCTGGTAAACATCGGAGAACACCACCGTCAGCCGGGGTTCGACAGGTGCAGCCAGGCGCACGCTCAGCTGCTGCAGGCGCGCATCGGCAGCCAGGATCTCCTGGGCATGGCCCAGCACCTGCCGCCCCGGGTCGGTAAGCTGCGGATAGCGCCCGCTGCGGTCGAACAGGGAGACGCCCAGATCGGCTTCCAGATGGGCGATGGCGGTGCTGACCGTCGATTGCGTCTTGCGCAGGCGCCGCGCGGCAGCCGAGAAGGAGCCCAGTGCGGCAGCCTCGACGAACGCCTGCAGGGATTCAGGAGAGTAGGGCATCGATCCATCGCTCATATCGATGGATTCCATTTTTGATCCATCGTAAATGGCGATGATACTGGACGCCATCGCCCCTGTCAGCGGGCGCTGTGAATCCTGCTGGAGTTTTCCCATGACCCGTCGTGTTCCCGCCCCAGGCCCCCTGATTGCCTGGGCCTGCCTGACCGTGGCGATCGTCGCCGAAGTGGTCGGCACGTCCTTCATGGCCCATGCCGCCCGCGCCGGTGGCTGGACCGGCTACCTGGTGATGGCCGGGGCGCTGGCGTTGTCCTATTACTTCCTGGCGCTGTCGGTACGGCGCATCGCGGTCGGCGTTGCGTACGCGGTGTGGGAGGGGCTGGGGCTGACCCTGCTGACCCTGGTCGGCATTGCGGTGTTCGGCGAGAGCCTGTCGATGCAGCAGCTGGCCGGCCTGCTGCTGGCGGTGGCCGGCATTGTCTGCGTCACCCTTGGGGAGGCGCACTGATGAACACAACGGCACTGTTCTTCGTGATCTGTTCCGCACTGATCGACGTCGCGGCAAACATGATGGTGGCCAAGTCCGAAGGCTTCCGCCGCTGGCACTGGGGTGTCGGTGCCGTTGTCATGGTCTGGATCGCCTTCGCGCTGCTGGGCCAGGCAGTGCGCTACCTGGACCTGGCCACGGCCTATGCGCTGTGGGGTGCCATCGGCGTGATCGGCACCGCTACCTGCGGGCGCCTGCTGTTCGGCAATCGCCTGCGGCCCATCGGCTGGATCGGCATTGCACTGGTGACGGGGGCGGTGCTTCTGCTCAGTACCGCATGAGCGGCGACGATTGCAGACCGGAGCGCGCTGTCCGACACTGCGGTTTTTCCGCAACGGAGTGCCGCCATGTTCAGCCACATCACCGTCGGTTCCAATGATCTTGCGGTCTCGCGCCGCTTCTACGACGCACTGTTCGCAGCCATCGGCGGCCGACCGGGCATGACCGATGAAGATGGAAAACTGGTCTACGTCAAGGACGGGCGGATGTTCATCGTGACCCCGCCCATCGATGGCCAGCCGGCGTGCCACGCCAATGGCGGCACGATTGGTTTCGCGCTGGAGACTCCGCAGGCAGTTCACGCCTGGCAGGACGCAGGCATCGCCCACGGCGGCAGCGCCATCGAAGATCCGCCGGGCGTACGCCACAAGGCCGGGCGGCAGCTGTACCTGGCCTACCTGCGCGATCCCGACGGCAACAAGTTGTGCGCCGTGCACGTGATGCGCTGAACTTCGCGGCGCGCGCGTGATACCACGCGCGTGCTGTCCCTGTGCTGTCATCGCGCGACAGCACTTCATCCTGCGTCCACCGCCGTTCAGCCAGAATCCGCCGGCTCACTCTTTGATCGACCGGAGAACGCCGCCCCGTGGAAGCCCTGGAGCCGCAACAATCCCCGGTGCGCACCCTGCGGCCTGTATTCGCCTTCGCGGCGATCATCGTCGTGGCGTTCGCGCTGTTCGTCAGCCTCTATCCGATCGGTGCCGGTCGCCTGCTGCTCAGCGCACAGGACTGGGCGGCACTCAACGTTGGCTGGTACTACCTGCTGGCGATGACCCTCTATCTGGTGTTCGTGGTCGGCGTGGCGCTGTCCAAGTATGGTGGCATCAAGCTCGGTGCCGACCATGACGAGCCCGAGTTCAGCTATCTCTCCTGGGCGGGCATGCTGTTCGCCGCGGGTATCAGCATCACCCTGTTCTTCTTCTGTGTCTCCGAGCCGCTGACCCATTACCTGCAGCCGCCGCAGGGCGCTCCCGCCGCCGGTGAGGCCGGCGCGCGCCAGGCCATGCAGCTGCTGTTCCTGCACTGGGGCCTGCATGGCTGGGGCGTGTTCGCGCTGGCGGCAATGGCCATGGCCTACTTCGCCTATCGCCACAACCTGCCGTTGGCGCTGCGCTCGGCGCTGTATCCGCTGATCGGCAAGCGCATCAACGGACCGATCGGCTACACCGTGGACGCGCTGGGCATCGTCGCCACCGTGTTCGGCATCGGCGCCGACATGGGCTTCGGTGTCCTGCACCTCAACGCCGGGTTGTCGCACCTGTTCGACATCCCGCACTCGAACTTCGTGCAGATCGCCCTGGTCGCCAGCATGATGGGGGCGGCGGTGGCCGTGGCAGTGTCCGGCGTGGAGAAGGGGGTCCGCTGGATGGCCAACATCAACATGCTGCTGGCGATCGCGCTGGTGCTGTTCATGCTGTTCGCCGGGCCCACCCAATACCTGTTCGGCACGTTGATGCAGAACCTGGGCGACTATCTGGGCAGCGTGGTCGGCAAGAGCTTTGACGTGTACGCCTATGGTGGACGGCCGGCATGGTTGGGCGGCTGGACGGTGTTCTACTGGGCCTGGTGGATCGGCTGGGCGCCGTTCGTCGGCCTGTTCATCGCCCGCATCTCGCGCGGACGTACCATTCGCGAATTCGTGTTCGGCGTGCTGCTGATTCCGCTCGGCTTCACCCTGGCCTGGTTGTCGATCTTCGGCAACAGCGCGCTGGACCAGGTGCTGCACCATGGCCAGCAGCAGCTGGCACAGCTGGCCGTGGATGACCCACCGACCGTGCTGTACGCATTGCTTGATGGTTATCCGTGGAGCCGCACGGTGATCGCGGTGACCGTGCTGGTCAGCTTCATCTTTTTCGTGACATCGGCCGATTCGGGCGCGGTGGTGCTGTCCACGCTGTCGTCGCACGGCGGCGCTCCGGAAGACGATGGCCCGCGCTGGCTGCGCGTGTTCTGGGGCACGGTGATCGCCGTGCTCACCGCAGGCCTGCTGCTGGCGGGCAGCATCGATGCGTTGAAGTCGGCGGTGGTGCTGGCGTCACTGCCATTCTCGGCGGTGCTGCTGCTGATGATGTGGGGCCTCACCCGAGCCTTCAGTGACGAATCGCACCGCAAGCGCGCGCTGCAGTACCGGCCATCGCCGCTGATCGGCGACGATCGCCACCACCAGGGCTGGCGCCAGCGCCTGAGCCAGGCGATGCACTTCCCGGTGCGCGACCAGGTCTACCGCTTCATGGATGACACGGTGAAACCGGCGATGGAAGCCGTGGCCGAGCAGCTGCGCGGGCAGGGCTGGGATGTGCATACCCGCATCGAAGCCGGCGACATGGAACTTTCGGTCAACCATGGCGAGCAGCAGGACTTCCTGTATCGGGTGATCCTCCGCGGCTACCTGACGCCGTCGTTCGCCGCACAGCAACTGCGCAACCAGCGCTACTACCGCGCCGAGGTGCATCTGTTCGAAGGCAGCCAGGATTACGACCTGGTCGGATACAGCCGCAAGCAGATCATCAACGACATCATCAGCCAGTACGAGCGGCACCTGCAGTTCCTGCACCTGAGCCGGTGATGCACGACCGCTGCGATGGGTGCGGACCGTTGGTCCGCACACTCCGTGGAGCCGAGCCCACGCTCGGCTCCATCAAGCCGGTAGAGCAGCCGAGCATGGGCTCGGCGCTACATGTGCAGTTTCCGCATCAGAACCGGTAGCGTGCCCCCACCGTGACGAACTGGCCGCGCAGGTTGTACTGGCTGATGTCGAAGCCGTTGGAGCCGCCCGCGGGGTCGAACGGCGGGTCCCGGTCGGTCAGGTTCAACACGGACAGCGAAAGCGTGGTGTTGGCCAGGCCCTCGTACGCCACGTACAGGTCCAGCTGGTGATAGGGCTTGACGCGATCGCGCAGGCCCGGGTTGCTGGTGGCCGTCGCGACCCGCTGGTCGTAGCCGCTGACATATTGCAGGCTCAGCGTGCTGTTCCAGTCGCCCACCGCCCAGTTCAGTGACGTGGTGCCACGGGTGCGCGGCAGCGCGCCGTGGCGGTTGTTGCCCGCGCCGTCATAGGGCGCCTGACCGGCTACCAGGGGCTGCTTGAAGCTGAGCAGATGGGTCCAGCTGCCGGCGAGGGTGAGGTTGCCCCAGCCGTCGGTGCGGAAGGTGCGGCTGGCCTCCAGGTCGAGACCGGACGTGGTCAGCTCCCCCTGGTTGGCGTACTGGTTGGTGATGAACTGGATGCGACCCTGCGCATCGCGCTGGACCCGGCCCGGAAACAGGGCGGGATTGTCGACGATGAACTGTGCGCTGTCGGGCTTGACCAGGTTGTCCTGCTCGATGCGGTACCAGTCCAGGCCGATGCTGCTGTCAGTGTCCGGCGACCACACCGCGCCAACGTTGAGATTGCGCGAGCGTTCGGCCTTCAGGTCGGGATTGCCGGTGCGGATGTTGGTGACACCGCGGCTGCCACCGGGCTGCAACGGGTCGAGCGGGTCGATCACCGATCCGTAGCTGACCGTCTGCCCGGGTGCGATTTCCGGCAGCGAGGGAGCGCGGAAACCGCGCGAGAACGAACCGCGCAGCAGCAGGCTGTCCAGCGGCTGCCAGCGCAGCGCGAACTTCGGCGAGAACGCCTTGCCGAAGTCGTCGTAGCGGTCGCCGCGTCCGGCGACCTGCAGTTCCAATGTGCGATGCAACGGTACGCTGAACTCGGCGTAGGCGGCGCTGACCTGCCGCTCGCCATCGACCACGTTGATCGCGGGCCGCAGCTCCGTTCCGGACAGCACCTGCGCACTTGTCCGTGCATCCAGCGATTCCTTGCGGAACTCCGCGCCCCAGGCGAAGCCGACCGCGCCGGCCGGCAGCTCCCACAGCGACGTCGATGCCTTGAGGTTCAGAGAGTGCAGCTGGTACCAGCCCGGGCGCTTGGTCTGCAGGCGCAGCGCGTCAAGCGCGGCCGGCGTGCTGGCCGGGTCGAGGAAGTTGTAGCTGCCATCGCGCAGGATCTGCTCGAATGCGTAGCGGTTGATGAAGTTGTCCACGTACTCGCGCTGCTCGCTCTGCGAGGTCAGCGCGGCGACCTCCCAGTCCCAGCGCTCGCCCTGGCCACGCACGCCGGCCAATGCACGGTAGAACACCTGCGTGTTGTCCTTCAGGCGCGGGCCGAGATCGAAGAACGTGTACTCGAAGGGCAGGGGAGCGCTGCCCGGGTTGTTCGGATGCCCGACCGGCAGCACTGCCGGAATGTCGAGCAGGGTGCCGGTGGCGGGGTTGTAGGCGCGCAGGCCCGGGCCGACGGTCAGTGGCGCGCTGAAGATCTGGTCGGCCGTGTTGTGGCTGTAGAGCACGTCGGCGAAGGCTTCGACGTTGTCGCTGAAGCGGTAGGTCGCGCTCAGCGAGGCCTGCAGGCGTTCGGCACCGGGCTGCAGGGTCTTGAACGGCTGCGCATTGAACGCGCAGGCCTGGCCGGGCAGGCTGCTGCCGAAGTCGCTGTAGGGCCGCAGCTGGCTGCCCTCGGGGCAGGGCGAGAATGGCTGCGGCGCGCGCGGGTTCGCCAGCCAGTTGCCACCGGCAGTGGACCAGCCGGCCAGGCGACCACCGGGCTTGTCGCGGAAATCGCCGCTGCGGGTATAGGCGCGCTGGTCGGCGTCGAGCCGATCGCGCTTGAGCAGGTCCAGCCCGAACAGCACGTTCCAGCCCTGCTGTTCGAGGTCGCCGAAACCGGCCAGCAGATTGGCCTTGCGTTCGTCGAGGCCGCCCTGGGTGGCCGTACCGAAGCCGCCGCCCACTTCCACGCCCTGGAAGTTCCTGCGCAGGATGATGTTGATGACACCGGCGATGGCATCGGAGCCATACACCGCCGAGGCGCCGTCCTTCAGTACTTCAATGCGCTCGACCGCGCTGATCGGCAGCGCATTGAGATCGACGAAGGTGTCCTGGGTATTGAGGGCGAAACCAAAGTTGGCCACCCGATAGCCGTTGACCAGCACCAGGGTGTTCTTCGGCGACAGCCCGCGCAGGCCGATCGACGCCGAGCCCGCCGCGAAGCTGCCGGTGTACTGCTCGTCGAAGCTGTTGCCGGCATTGGCCGACAGGTTGCGCAGCACGTCGGTCAACGTGCTGCGACCGGTCTGTTCGATCTGTTCACGGCTGACGATCTGCACCGGGTTGGGGCCGGCGGTGTCGCTGCGCTTGATGTTGGATCCGGTCACCAGCACGGTGCCGAGCGTGGTGCTGTCCTTGCCGGTATCGGTGGTTTCAGCAGCGCCGGCAGCGCCGGCGGTAAGTCCCAGCGCGATGGCGCCGGCAAGCAGGTTCAGGGTGGTGCGGTACATGGAAGCGACAACGCCGGACAGAAGAGGAGCCGCCAGTACCGCATGCGCTCGCCTGCGCCTTCCAATGACGAAAGCGCATTCAGTTATACATCACAGGTTCTTAACGAGTGACTGGCCCTGTTATCGACCGGTGCTGCGCATTCCTCTCAGGGGTCAGATCCCTTTCCAACGGAAAGGGATCTGACCCCGGTTGGCCGACCGTCAAGGCCGCAAGAGCACCTTGCCGTTGCGGCCGGAACCTGCGCCGGCTTTGACCGCCGCAGCGATATCGTCGAGTGCGAACACCTGTTCCACCGGCAGCGTCAGTTCGCCGCCGGCTGCACGCTGCAGCAGTTCGCCCACCAGCCGTCGCTTGTCGTCCACCGCCATCGCCTGGCTGACCTTGCTGCCCCAGAAGCCTTTCACGGTGGCTTCCTTGTAGATCAGGCCTCCGGCGGGGATGCGCATGGGCTCGCCGCTCATCACGCCGAAGGACACCAGCGTGCCGTGGTGGCCGAGCAGGTCGACCAGGTCACCGCTGGCGTCGCCGCCGATGGAATCCACGGCGGCCGCCGCCTGCGCTTCACCGGTCACTGCACGCACGCGGTCCTTCCAGCCGTCCACCGAGGTATCGAATACATGATCGATGCCGAGCGCCTGCAGCTGCGCGACTGCATCGGCGTTGCGCACCAGGTTGGCCACATGGACACCACGTGCCCGCGCCAGCATCGCCAGCGACTTGCCGACCGCGCCATTGGCGGTGTTCTGCACGATCCATTGGCCTGGCTCGACATGCAGGAATTCCAGCAGCATCAGCGCACTGAGCGGCATGGCAATCAGCTGCGCAGCGGTCTCATCGGGGATCGATTCCGGCATCGGAATCACCATCCGTGCCGGCGCGATGAACGCTTCGGCCCAGGTGCCGTGCACCGAGGCGGCAGCGACACGCTGACCGACCCGAAGGCCGTCGACGCCGTCGCCAACCGCGTCGACCACGCCCAGTGCCTCGCTGCCACCGATCGCCGGCAGCGTCGGCTTGTAGCCATACAGGCCGCGTACGGTCAGCAGATCGTGGTTGTGGATGGAGGCCAGCACGGTACGGATGCGCACCTCGCCAGGACCAGGTTCAGGCAGGGCGGCCTCGGCGACGGCAAGGACGTCGGACGGGTCACCGAAGGAGGAGTACTGGGCAGCGCGCATGGGGGATGTTCCGCGGAAAGTGGAGGTTGTATCGAAGTGGGGATGCGTGCGGCGTCGACAAGGCGGCGCAGACGCAACACGGCATCCTGCGACGGTTCGTCGCGGAGGGCGCTATTTACTGCATCTTGTGTTGACGATATCGATTATCCCCACTATGTTGGGGCTGTCACTCCCGGTCAGCCGCCGCCGCCGGACGATGCAAGACACGTCCCGCGGCCCGCCCCTGAAGGCTTGCCGTGTCGACGCGGCCGCCCTCGTGCGGACTCAGGTCGCCCCCACGGCCCGGATACCGGCCGCAGGCGCAGGCACTTGCCGACGATCTGGTGTTCCCGCGCTTTGGCATCCCACCCGATCGCCCCGTGCGCCGGTATCGCGTGCAGGGCCGCCATGGCATCGGCGCAATCGTGCGTGCGAGCCTGGAGACGCAGGACCATGACCGAATACACCTACCGCGCGGCCGATCCGGCCGGCGCCGGCGACGCCTTGCGCGCCGGTGGCGAGCGCGTGCCGACCTGGATCACCAAGGAGGCCGGCAACCGACGCCTGCCGTTCGACGCCGGGCGCCTGGAGCGCAGCATCGACGCCATCCATGCCGAGTTCCCGCAGCTGGACGTAGCCGACTACCGCCGCGTGGTACAGGCGATGGTTGAGCGCAAGCCCAGCATCAGTGCCGACGACCTGGTGGACCTGCTGATCCGCGAGGCGGAATCCCGTGTGGACCTGGTCGCGCCGGACTGGGAGCGGTTCGCCGCCCGCATCTACCTGCGCCGCCTGTACAAGCGCGCCAGCCGCAACCGCTTCTACGATGTCAGCCTGAAGTACGGCTCGTACGTAGGCCTGCAGGAGAGCCTGGCCGACCGTGGCGTCTACAGCAATGACATCCTGCGCTGCTACTCGAAGGAGGAGCTGCAGCAGGCCGGAGAGATGATCGATCCCGACCGCGACCGTCTGTTCGCGTACAACGGCCTGTACCTGCTGGCGACGCGCTACCTGGCCAGCGACCGCAGCCGCGAGGTGTATGAGTTGCCGCAGGAGCGCTGGCTGACCATCGCCCTGTACCTCATGCAGGAGGAGAAGCCGCGTGAGCGGCGGATGCAGCTGGTCGGCGAGGCCTACTGGGCGCTGTCGAACCTGTACATGACGGTGGCCACGCCGACGCTGGCCAACGCCGGCAAGGTCGGTGGACAGCTGTCCAGCTGCTTCATCGATACAGTGGACGACAGCCTGCAGGGCATCTATGACTCCAATACGGACATTGCCCGCGTGTCCAAGCACGGCGGGGGTGTCGGCGCCTACCTGGGCTACGTGCGCAGCAGCGGTGCACCGATCCGTGGTGTGCCCAACTCGTCCGGCGGCGTAGTGCCCTGGATCAAGCAGCTCAACAACACCGCGGTATCGGTCGATCAGCTCGGCCAGCGCAAAGGCGCGGTGGCGGTATACCTGGACATCTGGCACCGCGACATCGAGGCCTTCCTCGATCTGCGCCTGAACAACGGCGACCAGCGCCTGCGCGCGCATGATGTGTTCACGTCGGTCTGCGTCCCCGATCTGTTCATGGAGGCGGTCGAGCGTCGGGCCGACTGGTACCTGTTCGACCCGCATGAAGTGAAGCAGGCCAAGGGCTGGTACCTGCAGGACTTCTACGATGAGACGCGCGGTGCGGGCAGCTTCCGCGACCGCTACGCGGAGCTGGTGGCCGACGAGCGCATCAGCCGGCGCACCGTGCGCGCGATCGATCTGTTCAAGCGCATCATGCTCAGCCAGCTGGAGACCGGAAATCCATTCCTGTTCTACCGCGATGAAGTCAATCGCAGGAACCCGAACAAGCACGCGGGCATGGTCTATTCCAGCAACCTGTGCACGGAGATCCTGCAGAACATGAGCCCGACGCGGATGATCCAGGAGATCGTCAGCGGCGACCAGATCGTCACCACCCGCCGCGCCGGCGATTTCGTGGTGTGCAACCTGTCCTCGATCAATCTTGGACGGGCGGTCACCGCGCCGGACGATCTGCTGGCGAAGGACGTGCTGGAACGGCTGATCCCGATCCAGGTGCGCATGCTGGACAATGTGATCGATCTCAATGCCTTGCCGGTGCCGCAGGCCACGATCACCAACCGCAAGTACCGGGCCATCGGCCTGGGCACGTTCGGCTGGCATCACCTGCTGGCGCAGCAGGCGATCCCGTGGGAATCGCCGGAGGCCGAGGCGCTGGCCGACCGCCTGTACGAACGCATCAACTTCCTGACCATCCAGGCCAGTGCCGAACTGGCGAAAGAGAAGGGCCACTATCCGATGTTCGCCGGCAGCGACTGGCACACCGGCCGCTACTTCAGCGACCGCGATTACCGTGATGCGGCCTGGCAGGGCCTGGCGCGTGAGGTGGCCCGCCATGGTCTGCGCAATGGCTGGCTGCTGGCGGTCGCGCCGAACATGAGCACCGCCCAGATCGCCGGTTCCACTGCCTCGATCGATCCCATCTACAGCGCGTTCTACTACGAGGAGAAGAAGGACTTCCGACGGCCGGTCGCGGCCCCCGGGCTGTCGCTGGAGACCTGGCCGTACTACGAGAAGGGCGCCTACAAGGTGGACCAGTTCGCCAGCGTCCGGCAGAACGCCCGGCGCCAGCGCCATGTGGACCAGTCGATCAGCTTCAACCTGTATGTGCCCAGCACCATCCGTGCGAGCACGTTGCTGGAGCTGCACCTGAGCGCATGGCGCGCGGGACTGAAGACCACCTACTACGTGCGCTCCAACGACATCGACATCAGCGAATGCGAGTGGTGCTCGAGCTGATCGCTGCGCCCCAGCCGCGGTAGCGCCGGGCCATGCCCGGCGAGCGCACCGCGCGGCCACCGTACATTCCGCCGGGCACGGCCCGGCGCCATCCTCAGCAGGTAACACCATGGCAACGCCGCTTGACCGCATCAAGATCCTTGAACCACGCCATCCCAACCGCAGCACCGGCATCATCAACGGCCGCACCAGCGGCATACTGAACTGGAACGACATTCCGTACCCCTCGTTCTATCGGGCGTACAAGGAACTGTCGACCAACTTCTGGATCCCCGACGAAGTGGACATGAAGCTGGACGCACGCCAGTACGGTGAACTGTCCGGACGCGAGAAGAACGCCTACGACTCGATCATCGGCCTGCTGGCCACGCTCGATTCGCCGCAGACCCGGTTCATCTACAACGTCGCCGAGTACATCACCGATCCGGCCGCGCATGCCAATGCGGCGATCATCGGCCAGCAGGAAGTGATACATAACGAAAGCTACAGCTATGTGCTCGCGTCGATCACCGATCTGCCCAACCAGAACCGGGTGTTCGAACTGGCCCGCACGCATCCGACCATCATCAGCCGCAACGCGCCGATCATGCAGGCGTACGACGACTTCATGCGCGACAAGACTGCGGAGACGCTGCTGAAGTCGCTGATCCAGTCGTCGATCCTGGAGGGCATCAACTTCTATTCCGGCTTCGCCTACTTCTACAACCTGGTGCGGCAGAACCGCATGACCGGCACCGGCAAGATCATCAGTTTCATCAACCGCGACGAGCTGGCCCATACCAAGTTCATCAGCGAGGTGATCCGCGCCATCGTCGGCGAGAATCCGGAACTGCAGACCAACGAGCTGACGGCTTACGTACACAGCGCCTTCGAGCATGCCATCACGCTGGAGACGCAATGGTCGTCGGAAGTGCTGGATGGCATCGACGGCATCGATGTGGACGAGATGGTGCGCTACGTGAAGTACCGCGCCAACAAGATGGCCGGCATGCTGGGTATCGAGCGGCTGTACAGCGATACGACCGACAATGTGATGCCGTGGATCAAGGCCTACGCCGACAACTTCACCGAAACCAAGACCGACTTCTTCGAGATGCGCAATGCAAGTTACAAGAAGACCAACGTCGACAACGGCTTCGACGATCTCTGAGCGGGGGCCGGCGCTGGGCATCCTGATCGTGGTCGCCTCGCTCAGTGGCAATACCCGGGAGCTGGGACGGCAGATCGCCGAGCGGTGTCGCGCGGCGGGTCACGCGGTGCATTGGCAGGAGGCCGACGACCTGCGCCAGCCGGCTCCGCTGGCGGCCGATGGAGCCGACCTCGTGCTGCTGGGCAGCTGGACCGACAACGCCGGGCGCACACCGGCGGAGATGAAGGCGTGGGTGGCCGGCATTGCCGGGCAGGGTCAGTGGCCGCGACAGGTGGCGGTGTTCGGCACCGGTGAGACACAGTGGGGCCAGGAGTACTACTGCGGCGCCGTGCACCGCCTGATCCGCTACTTCCACAGCAGCTACCCGCCGCTGGAGATTGAACAGATGCCGCACGGCGAGCGCCACGCCGCAGCCATCGACGCCTGGACCGACGCGGTCCTGGCCCATTATCGGAGTACCACCGATGCAGATCATCGACGCCACCACGCCTGAGCAGCTCCAGCAGCTGCTGGCCGAACATCCCCGGGTCCTGGTGGATTTCCACAAGGACCAGTGCCCGGGCTGCCGGATGCTGGAGATGTCCCTGCAGCGTGTCGCCAGCAGCGGCGCGGGGCAGGGCATGACCCTGCTGCGGGTGCAGCTGGAAGTGCTGGGTGAAACCTTCTTCAGGGAGCTGGGGCTGCGCCAGACACCAACGCTTGCGCTGTTCCGTGACGGCAACGAACGCATCCGCCTGGCCGGATTCCAGTCGCCACAGCAGATCGAGGCTGCCATCGCCCTGCATCTGTAGAGCGGGGCCACGCTCTACAGCGCTGCACGCGTGCGTCGAGCATGGCCCGGTGGCGGCCCTCGGCCGTCAGGCGGCGGCGAAGGTGTCGACCAGCAGCTTCACATTCAATGCCACGATCACCAGCGCGATCAACCAGGCGATCGTACCCAGCCACCGCGGCGCCACCAGTGCGCCCATGGTCACCTTGTCGGTCACGATCCGCACCAGGGGAATGATCGCGAACGGCAGCTGCATCGACAGCACCACCTGGCTCAGCACCAGCAGCTTCACCGCGCCCTGGTCGCCGAACAGCACGATCACCACCACCACCGGAATGATCGCCAGCGCCCGGGTCAGCAGCCGCCGCAGCCAGGGCGGCAGGCGAAGGCGCAGGAAGCCCTCCATCACGATCTGCCCGGCCAGCGTCGCGGTCACCGTGGAATTCAGGCCCGATGCCAGCAGTGCCACCGCGAACAGCGTCGCCGCGGCGCCCACGCCCAGCATCGGTGCCAGCAGCTGATGCGCCTGCTCGATGTCTTCCACGTCGAAGCGACCGTTGGCATGGAATACGGCTGCGGCCAGGATCAGGATGCTGGCATTGATGAACAGTGCCAGCGTCAGGGCCAGCGTGCTGTCGGTCACCGCCCAGCGCAGCGCGCTGCGGCGACCCTCGTCGGTACGCGGGTACGCTCGGGTCTGCACGATGGACGAGTGGAGGTACAGGTTGTGCGGCATGACCGTGGCGCCGATGATGCCGATCGCGATGTACAGGGCGTGCGGATCGGTGACCACCTGTGCGCGTGGAATGAAGCCGCCAAGCACCGCCATGACAGGCGGCGCGGCCATCGCGATCTGGACCACGAAGCAGGCGAAGATCACCATCAGCAGCGCGATGACGAAGGCCTCCAGCGCGCGGAAGCCGCGGTTCATCAGCAGCAGCACCAGCAGCGTGTCCAGCGCGGTGATCACTGCACCCCACAGCAGCGGCAGGTCGAACAGCAGTTTCAGTGCGATGGCGGTGCCGATCACCTCGGCCAGGTCGCAGGCGATGATGGCTGCCTCGCACAGCGCCCACAGGGCCAGGTTGACCGGCTTCGGGTAGCGCGCGCGACAGGCCTGGGCCAGGTCCAGCCCGGTGGCGATACCCAGCCGCGCCGAGAGCGCCTGCAGGATCACCGCCATCAGATTGGACACGAGGATGACCGACAGCAGGAGGTAGCCGAAGCGTGAGCCGCCGGCCAGGTCGGTGGCCCAGTTGCCAGGGTCCATGTAGCCGACCGAGATCATGTAGCCCGGGCCGAGGAACGCCAGCAGGCGGAACCACCAGTGGCCCTTGTCGGGTACCGCCACCGAGGCATTGAGTGCACCCAGGCTGGCCGGGGCAGGGGCCGAAGGGTCATCGGGCGCCAGGGTGTTCATGTGCTTAATATAGCCACTGCTATATCCAATAGCAATGTGAAACAATCGTCTTTATCGCGTCACTGGTCCAGAATTCAGCTTCATTCCCGGACGACTTCGGCAGGACAGGCGCACGCGTGGGCAAGAGCGACGATTCGACATCGCCAAAGAATCCCCCCTTGATCGAGGCCGAGCGCCAGGTCGAGAGCTTCCGGCAGGTGCGCGAGGCGC
This sequence comes from Stenotrophomonas sp. Steno-C15, assembly GCF_056393265.1. Lineage (NCBI taxonomy): Bacteria > Pseudomonadati > Pseudomonadota > Gammaproteobacteria > Lysobacterales > Lysobacteraceae > Stenotrophomonas > Stenotrophomonas sp. Steno-C15. The sequence continues at coordinate 384,342 of NZ_JBWJPF010000001.1, read as the reverse complement.
ACCGGATGGAACTGGTGGAGGACTATGTCGAGCTGATCTCGGACCTGCTGGCCGATGGCGGCGAGGCCCGCCAGGTCGACATCGCCACCCGCCTGGGGGTGGCGCAGCCGACGGTGGCGAAGATGCTGCGGCGGCTGGCCCGCGACGGCTGGGTCGTGCAGCGGCCCTATCGTGGTGTCTTCCTGACCGCCGAGGGCGAGGCGCTGGCCCATGCCAGTCGCCAGCGGCACCAGACGGTGGAGCGCTTCCTGTTGGCGTTGGGCGTGGATGCCGATACCGCCCGGCGCGATGCCGAAGGCATCGAGCATCATGTCAGCGAGCAGACGCTGGCGCTGTTCGAAGCATTCGTGCGCAAGGCCGAGGGCGGGTAGGGCCGGTGCCCGCGATCTGAAGGGTGGCGGTAGCGCCGGGCCATGCCCGGCGGCTGCATACGCTCGGAAGGAGGGGTAGCGCCGGGCCATGCCCGGCGGCCGTGGAAGGAGCCGCAGATCACTCAAGCGGCGGGCAGCGCGCCTGTTCCTGCGCGCATGCCCGTGCCTGCCACTGCTTCAGCACAGGCTGCAGACCCTCATAGCGCCGTCCATGCCACCCCTTCGCCAGCACGCGACCTTCCGCGTCGATCAGCACCAGATTGGGCGGCGCGGTGCCGGCCAGGGCCTGCAGCATCGGCATGCGCGCGGCCCTGCGCGGGTCCAGCACCGGCCACGGCATGTCCTGGCGGCGCATGTAGCGGCGCAGCGCGGCCTCGCTCTCATCCTGGCTGACGTACACCACCTCGGTGTCCGCACCGGCCTCGCGCAGTGCGTCACGCACGCTGCGCAGGGTCGGCACGAAGGCATGGCAGGGCGCGCACCAGTCCGCACCGAAGTACAGCGCGATCAATCGCGGCGGCGGCGACCACTGCATCGGGCGCAGCGATCGCGCCTCTGGTCGCATCAGCGACGCCGAGACCTGCGCGTGCAGATTCTCTGCCGCGACCGGCGCGGCCAGCAGCGCGCTGCCGGCGCACAGCAGAACGCGCAGTGCTTCAGAACGCATAGCGCAGGCTGACATACCACGAGCGCGCGAAGCGGGGCCCGTAGACGTAGTCGCTGTCGCGCAGCGCGCCGGCTTCAAGATCCTTCTGCCGCTGGTCGAACACGTTCTTGACTCCGGCTGCCACGGACACCTCCTGTTCGGCGCCCACCCCGAGGTGGCGATGCCAGCGGGCACCCAGGTCGGTCACCCAGAAGGCACGGGTGCGGTGCAGTTCACCCAACCGGTTGTTCAGCACCGGCATTGAACCGGTGTGGCGCAGCGCGATGAAGGTCTCCCACGGTTCTGAAGGCAACCAGCCGAGCTGGGCCAGCCCGGTCCAGCGAGGGGTCTTGAGGTAGTCGCGGCTGTCGATCACGGTGTCGCCGCCCTCGCCGGTGTCATCGAAGATGCGCTGGGGTTCGCGGAAGCGCGAGCGGTACCACGATGCGCCCGCGGTAAGACGCCATTGCGGCGAGGGTTGCCAGCCCAGATTGGTTTCCATGCCCAGTACGTCCGAGCCCGAGGCGTTGTAGCGCAGCTGGCCGAGCCGGCCGTCGGCGCCGCGCAGGATCTCGCCCAGCGCGAAGGTGTCACGGATGCGCGCGTAGGAGGCGGTGGCGTCCCACGTCCACACCGGCTCGGCCGGATCCGAACGCCAGTCGAAGCCGAGCAGGGTGGTCAGCGCACGTTCCTCCCTCAGGCCCTCGGCATTGCGCACGCGCACCTGCTCGCCACCGAGCGTGTCCACATGCACATCCTCGACGAAGATTTCCGGTGCGCGGAATCCGCTGGCAATGCCCGCCCGCCACTTCACGTTCTCCGTGGCCTGCCAGGCCAAGGCGACACGCGGTGAGAGCACCGCGTTGTCCAGTTCGGAACTCTTGTCCACGCGCGCGCCGATCACCAGGTCGATGTCCTCGCGCAGGCTCCATTCGTCCTGCACGAAGGCGCCCAGGTTGTGGAAGCTGGCGTCCTCCAGCACGGCCAGGCGCTGGCCGTCACCGGTCCGGTTGTCGTCGCGCAGGCGCTCGTGCTTGTACTGCACGCCGAACGCCAGGGCATGCGCGCCCAGCCGCCAGTTCAACTGGCTGTCGAGGTAATGCAGCGGATTGTGCGTGCGTCCGTATTGCCGCCAGGAGCGCGAGGCGGCGCTGCCGGCCACGGTGGGGTCCAGCTCGGAGGGATCGTATCCGGCTGCCGACGGGTCGGTGACCACATCGCCGAGACCGCCATAGAAGCTGTCGCGATCGATGTCGGCGAAGGCATAGGCGAGGCGGAAGTCGATGTCCGGGCTTACGTCCTGGTCCCAGGACACGCTGCCACGCCGGTACGTGGTGTCGAGCGATTCTGCGATGTTGGCCAGATACTCCGGCTGGTCAAGGCGGTTGCCGCCGCGCCGGGTTTCATCGGTGACCTGCACGTCCACGCGCAGCCGTGTTCCCGGTGTGGGCGCATACCACGCCTGCAGTCCACCGACCTTGAGATCCTTGCGCGTGATCTCGGTGTAGTCATCACCGTTGTAGTCGATGCCACTGTTCCAGTTGCGCTGGGCGATCACAGACAGCCCGGCATCGACCTGCGCGGCGACCAGATCCAGCCGGGCATCTGCATTCTTCTGCGGCGTGCCACGCAGCACATCCACGCCGGCCTGCACATGGCCACCACTGCGCGAGGGCAGGGGCGGAACCAGGTTGATCACGCCGGCCACCGCGCCGGGTCCATACAGCGCCGAGCCACCGCCCTTGACCACTTCGATGCGATCGACGAAGCCGGCGGGAATCTGCTCCAGGCCGTACACGCTGCCCAGCGTGGACAGCAGCGGGATGCCGTCGAACAGCAGCTGGTTGTAGGCACCCGGCAGGCCCAGCAGCTGCACTTCGCTGGTGTTGCAGTTCTGGCAGTTGCTTTCCACGCGCAGGCCATTGATCAGTTCGACCGCACGGGAGAAATCGGTGGCCGCACGCAGCGCGATGTCCTCCCTGCGCAGCACTTCGGTACGGATCGGCACATCGGCAAGCAGGCGCTCGCTGCGCGTGGCGGTACTGACCTTGACCTGCACCCGGTCCAGCTGCGTGGGCGAGGGCGTGCCGGCTAGTACCGGGGTCGACAGGGCAAAGAAGATGGCGGTGGCCAGCGGAAGGTGGCACGGCGGCACGGCGTGGGGCATGGAGGCGTCGTCCTTGGGGAAGAGAGCGGCGAGGGCGACCTGGCTGGTGCACATGAAAGCAAATGCTCATAGATATAGCAATGGCTATATCAAGCGCGACGCTGCTTTCATGGGCACGGCGCAGGGCGCCTCATCAGGAACGACGGTGTTATAACATTACAATAGACGACGTCACCCCTGCCGGATGTCATATCCGGCAGGGGTGTTCAGGCGCGGGTTCCGGGCGGGACGCCGGGTGTCACCAGGCGGCGCGCAGGCCGACCTGTGCACCGTGGTTGCGATAGCCGCTGTCGCCGCGCTGCACGCGCAGGTCGCCCCAGGCACTCCAGCGTTGCCCCAGCTGCAGCTGCGCGCCCGCCTGCATTTCGTAGCGGCTGTCGGGCGTCTTCGCGCTCAACAGCTCTTCGTTGAAGCGCATCGAGGGATCTCGCTGGCCGCGCAGCCAGTTGACCGCCAGGAAGGGTTGTACGCGATTGCCGCGCAGGGTGCTCTGTCCAAACAGACGCACACCCAGCCGACTGTTCAGCCCGATGCTGCGGCCATCCTCGACCCGCGTTCCGTTGTCCTCAACCAGGCTGTCACTGTCGTAGTCGGTCCAGGTCAGCTGTGCCTGCGGCTGCAGGTACAGAGTGCTGGCCTCGCGGGTGCGGATCGCCCAGGCGTAGCCGAGCTCCAGCGACGCGCTGCGGACGTCCGCATCGTAGGTTTCCGCCGCAATGCCCTCGCCCTGCACATCATTGTCGAAGCGGGCAGCCTGCACCCAGCCGTCCACGTACAGACCGCCGCTGCTCTGTGCATCCTGTACCCAGCCCAGGTACACGCCTGCCGATTTGCCCTTGATCCTGCCGCGGGTGCCATAGCCGGACAGCATGGAGACTGCGCGGGTGGTGGCGTCGCCGGTGCCGAGCATCACGCCCACCTGGCCGCGCCCGTCGCTCCAGCGCCACAGATCGCTGCCCAGCTGCAGGACGTTGAGATGCGTGCGAGCATCGACCTGGCCGGCAATGCTGGCCCGCAGCTGGTCGCGACCCGCGCGGACCCAGGTTCCGATGCGCGCACGATCAAAGCCCGGTTCGCCGCGATCGTGGCGGCGTACCTGGAACATCTGCTCGGCCGCGATCTGGTTGGCCAGATAGGCACCGGGCTCCGGGCGCAGCACGGGATCGGGGTCAGGATCGGGAGGAGGAATCACCGGATCCTCCGGATCGCACTCCGGCAGGGAAGGATTGATATCGCACGGATTGCCCGTGTAGGCCGAGGTCAGGTACCAGTTGCCGTTGGCCGTCGTGGCCGAGCCTTTGTGCAGGAAGTACTCGTACATGCCGCCGATGGCGCGGCCCTGCAGCGCGAAGCTGCCGTTGCTGGCGCCATCGACCTGGACCATCAGGATGCCGTCGACCGTCTGCGCGCCAGCGCCAGCGACGTTGTTGACAATGACGTTGGTGGCGCCGCTGGTGGCGCCGGTCACATGCAGGCGCGAACTGGCGGCGTCGTCGCCGGCCAGCACGGTGTTGAAATGGAGGGTGCCGCCGTTGCCGGTGTAATCGCCATTGACGGTCAACTGCGGATACGCCGCCTGACCTTCCGCGCCGAGCAGGATGTGGCTGCCCGCGCCGAGGGTGAGGTTGCCGGTGCTGCTGTCGCCGGACAGCGTCCAGCGTCCGCCCTGGTCGACGATCACCTCAGCCGGGCCGGTGATCTGTCCGGTCAGCACCAGCCCATCGAGGAAGCGCAGGGTCGTGCTGGCGGTATCGGCGATGACGAAGTTGCCGTTGAGGGTGGACGTGCGGGCGGTGAAATCGAGTGCCAGATCGGGGTCGACTTCCACCAGATTGCCGTTGCCACCGATGAGCGTTGCGCCGTTCTGGACGGTGAGGCGTGAAAGTTCGGACAGACGGCTGAAAGTCTGTACCACCTTTACGGCTGGGCCACTGGCTCCTTCGACACGCGAGCCGTCGATCAGCACATGCCAGTCGGCCGGATCTGCATAGCTCGGCTGGCCTGCGGTGGAATAGTCCAGGCGCAAACCGATGTCGCTGCCGATTGCGCGGGAACCTTCCGTCAGTTCAAACGAGCCGGCGATCATGCGGATTCCGGTTCCGCCGGAGAAGCTGGTTGCACGGGCGATGATGGTACCGCCAGCCGCCACCTGGCCGCCGACATCACCAGCGGACACCGAACTGTCGCTGATCTGCACCCGGCTCAACGGCTGAGGGGAGGCACTGATGAGGCCCGCAAGCGCCAATCCGACACCATTGGCGTCCTGATTGACGATGGTCGAGCCCGTGATGGTGCCTTCCGCATTGGTGAACGAGAAGCCGAATCGTGCATTGCTGGTAAAGAGGGTGTCGCTGGCGTTGACAACAGCACCAGGGCCCTGGCGTGTCTCCACGCTACCCACTCTGACGCCATTGAGGTTCAATGTTCCGCGGACGGAAAAATCACGGCCCTCATAAGGGCTTCCCGGATCCACCGTCAGCGTGGTGCCGGCCGGGACCGAAACTGACTGGGCATGACCTGTCAGCGGCACGCCGACGCAGGCCGCCAGGGCCAGCGCAAGCGGAGCGACCTGCGCGGGCAGGGCGCGTGAAGCGGACTTCATCGTGTACATGGGATCTCTCCAATGCGTTGGATGGGGCCCGTCCCCACAGGCCAAAGGCAACACTCTGCGGGGCGACAGCCTGCAGAGCCATGCAACTTTTCCAGAAGCTGCGGCGGCGTCCATCCAGCTGTGGAGGGCCTATTCAGCTGCGGAGCTCGCGCATGCTGGATAGTCCTGCGGAAGTGAAAACGGCATGAAGCCCCTGTCGAAGCGAGGCGAACCCCGTTTCACCGATCTAAATCGTGATGCAAGTCACAGACTGGCGAGGTCGTGGCGCCCAGCAATGCTGCATTGCGGCATTCCGGCGCAAAGCGGCAACGGTCTGGAGCCTGGCGATCAGCCGCGGCGGAAGGCGGCCGGGGTGCGGGCGCCGACGATGATCATGCGGATCATCGTGGAGATCTGTTCGACCAGTTCCGGATCCTTCTCCGGCGGCAGGTCCATCGCGGTGGCACCCATCGCGAACACCAGGCGGGTGATCGCCTTGGCCACCAGTTCCGGTGCATGCAGCACCGCGCCGTCGAGGGCCGCCAGGCGCACCAGGTCGTGCTGCAGCTCTTCCTCGAAGTAATGCAGCTCGCGCTCGACAGCGTGCTTGAAGTCATCCGAGCCGACCGCACCTTCGCGCAGCAGGACGTGCAGCAGCTTGTCGTCTGCGCGCAGCTGCTCCATGAAGGTCTCCACTGATACCCGCACCACGCTGGTGGCGGAGGAGGTCGCGCGCTGCCGCGCCTCGCCGATGATGGTGCGCAGCGAGCGGCCGGCCACATCGATGAGGGCCACGGCAAGTTCGTCCATGTCGCGGAACTGCCGGTAGAAGCTGTTCGGCGCGATGCCTGCCTCACGCGCGACCTCGCGCAGGCTGAGGGTGGACAGGCTGCGGTGCGGGCCGATCAGCTTCAGGGCTGCGGCCAGCAGATCTTCGCGGCTCACCGTACGGCGGGCCGGGCTCTGCGCATCTTCGGGTATCGACAGGACGGTGGCAGCGGCCATGAGGGTTCCGGTGGGGCAAGGCTGAATCATACCCAATCCGGTTCAATATACACGTGTATACACAGGTGTATGTGCGCCCGTATAGTGGCTGCCATGAGCGCTGTCGTCCGTCCGTCCCCGTTTTCCCTGCACCGCTGGCTGTCGCCCACGCTGTTCGATTTCTGGGCCGGCCAGCTCAATCCGTTGTGGACGCTGCGCGAGCCCTTGGCACGCCTGGTCCGACGCGAACCAGCGGGCGAGGGCGCGGCCACCCTGGTCCTGCGTTGCAACCGGCACTGGGCCGGCATGCGCGCCGGCCAGCACGTCACCCTCGGCGTCGAGCTTGAGGGGCGGGTATGGCAGCGCAGCTACAGCCCGACCCGGCTGAGTGGCCGCGAACTGGCCATTACCGTCAAGGCCGTGGAAGGGGGGCGGGTCAGCCAGCACCTGGTGAACCAGGCGCGGCCGGGAGACCTGTTCCGTATCGATGCCGCCTTCGGTGACTTCCATATGCCGGCCGCCGCGCCGGTGCTGCTGCTGGCGGCGGGCAGCGGCATCACGCCGATGCGCAGCCTGCTGCGCGAGGCCTGCCAGCGACCGCTGGGCGCGCCGGTGGACCTGTTCTACTGGGAACGCACGGAAGCCTCCATCCAGTTCCGTGACGAACTGCATACGCTGGCGGCAGCGACGCCGGGCCTGCGCGTGCACCTGCTGACCACCCGCGAGGGCGAGGTGCCGGCCGCGCGCATCGATACCCACGCCCTGCAGATTCCCGGCGATGACACTCCGCTGGCACAGCGCCATGTACTGGCCTGTGGCCCGGACGGCTTCGTTGCCGCCGCGCGCCGCCGCCTTGCGCATCAGGTGGCCGGTTTCCAGGCGGAGGCCTTTACGCCGCCCGCGCCGCTGCTGGATGCCGCCGGAGAAGGCGAGGTGTCGCTGACCCTGGCACGCAGTGGGCGCCAGCTGCGCGTGCCGCGTGGCCGCTCCCTGCTGGAGAGCCTGGAAGCGCAGGGCATCAAGCCCCGGCACGGCTGCCGCATGGGCATCTGCAACAGCTGCAGTTGTGAACGCGTCAGTGGCGCTACCCGCCATCTGCGCACCGGCGATACGCATTCCGAAGCGGCGCAGCCCGTACGGATCTGCGTGAGTGCGCCGACCACCGACCTGACCCTGGATCTCTGAGGAACCGTTGCCATGACCCGCGCTACCGACCGTGCCCTGAGTCCTGCCGAAATGAACGCCTTCGGCCAGGAACTCGACGCGATCCGCGACCGTGTGATCGGCAGTCTCGGCGCGTCCGATACGCGCTATATCCGGCGCGTGGCCGCGGCCGTGCGCTGGTTCGGCGTCGGCGGCCGCAGCCTGCTGTTCCTGGCGGCGTTCTCGCCGCTGCTGTGGGCACCGCTGCTGTGGCCGGCCGCCATCGCTGGCACGCTCATGCTGGCGCTGTCGAAGATCCTGGAGAACATGGAGCTGGGCCACAACGTGATGCACGGCCAGTTCGACTGGACCGGCGACCCGAAGTTGAACGGCAACACCTACGAGTGGGACATCGTTGCCACCGCCGACAACTGGCGCAAGACCCACAATTTCCGCCACCACACCTATACCAACGTGCGTGGCATGGACGATGACATCGGTTATGGCCTGCTGCGGATCTTCCCGGAACAGCGCTGGAAGCCGTTCTATCTGCTGCAGCCGATCATCGCACCGATCTTCGCGCTGCTGTTCCAGTGGGGCGTGGCTGCCCAGGACCTGCGCCTGGGGCGCTGGCTGAAGGGCCGCATCAGCAGCCGCGCGATGTGGCTGCAGACCCGTCCGGTGGCGCGCAAGATGCTGCGCCAGGTGCTGAAGGATTACGTGCTGTTCCCGCTGCTGGCCGGCCCGTTCTTCCTGACCGTGATGCTGGGCAACCTGGTCGCCAACGGCCTGCGCAACATCTGGACCTACGTGATCATCTTCTGCGGCCACTTCACCGCTGAATCGGAGACGTTCCCCAAGGAGTGCCTGCGCAACGAATCACGTGGCCACTGGTACCTGCGCCAGCTGCGTGGCTCGTCGAACATCAGCGGTGGTTTCCTGATCAACGTGTTGTCGGGCAACCTCAGCCACCAGATCGAGCACCACTTCTATCCGGATCTGCCGGCCAACCGCTATGCGGCCATCGCCAAGGAAGTGAAGGAGATCTGCCTTCGCTACGGTCAGCACTACAACAACGGTTCGCTGCCACGGCAGTTCGGCCAGGTGGTCTGGCGCATCCTGCGGCATGCCTTCCCGAGCAAGCCGCGCCGCCTGCCGATGCCGGACATCATGACGGCGCCGGCACCGGCCAACGCAGGCTGATCGATACGGCCGGCCTGTGCGGCCGGCTCAGCCCGCGCTCTCCTGCGGCGCCGGCTGTTCGCGCTGCAGCCGCCGCAGAAACACCTGCATTTCCTTCCGAGCCTGCTCATCGCCCTGGTGGCTGGCCACGCTCAGGCCCCGTTGCCATGCCTCGCGCGCCGCCTGCGGCTGGCCACCCGCCAGCCAGGCCTTGCCCAGCAGTTTCCACGCCGCCGAGTAATGCGGATCGAGTGCCACGCAGCGGCCCAGATGGGTCGCCGCGCGCGCCGGATCGCCGGCGTCGAGCCAACCCTTGCCCAGCCCGAAGCGCAGCAGCGCGCTGTCGTGGCCGTTGGCGAGCAGGTCCTCCAGTGCCTCGATGGTCATGTCTGTACCTCCCGCAGGGTGTCCAGCGGCCCCGGCAGGAAGCGGCCACGGTGGAACATCAGCGGCGCACCGCCGGTCTCATTGATCTCGATGATGCGGCCGGCCAGCAGCAGGTGATCACCCACCGGCCATTGCGCATGACGGGTGCAGGTCAGGTGCGCGACCGCGCCGGCGATGCGCGGCGGCGCGTCGTCTTCGTCTGGAAGCAGGGGTACGCCGTCGAAACGATTGCGCACCTGGGGATCGGCGAACGTGCGCGCCAGTGCTTCCTGGTCCGCGCCCAGCACGCTGATCGCGAAGCGCGTGGCGCGCTGGAAGGCCTGCAGGCTCTGTGCGTGCAGGGCCAGGTTCCACAGTACCAGCGGCGGCTGCAGCGACACCGGCACGAAGGAATTGATGGTCAGGCCCAGCGGTGTGCCCCGTGCGTCGCGGGTGCAGACGATGGCCACGCCGGTAGGGAAGTGGCCGAGCAGCCGCCGCAATGCACGCGGCGGCAGACTGACCGAGGGTACCGGAGCCGGGGCGGGGAACACCCCTGCCCACGGCCCGGCGTAATGGGGAGTGCCGGCGCTCATGCGCCGCCCGCCTGGCGGTAGCGGCGACCGACTTCGGCCCAGTCGATGATGTTGAAGAACGCCCCGATGTAGTCCGGACGGCGGTTCTGGTAATGCAGGTAATACGCGTGCTCCCACACATCCAGGCCGAGGATCGGCGTGTTGCCGGACAGGCCGGCGGCCGCGCCCATCAGCGGGTTGTCCTGGTTGGCGCTGCTTTCAACCCGCAGGCGACCGTCGCGATCGCTGGTCAGCCAGGCCCAGCCGCTGCCGAAGCGGGTGAGCGCCACCTTGCTGAAGGCATCCTTGAAGGCATCGAAGCCGCCGAGGTCACGGTCGATGGCCGCCGCCAGCACCTCATCCGGCGTGCCGCCGTGTGCGCTGAGCACGGTCCAGAACAGGCTGTGGTTGGCGTGGCCGCCACCGTTGTTCCGGACCGCGCCGCGCTGGGCCTCCGGCACGGCATCGAGGCGGGCGATCAGCGCCTCGACCGGCTGTTCGGAAAGGCCGGCCTGCTCGACCGCGGCATTGAGGTTGCTGACGTAGGTCTGGTGGTGCCTGCTGTGGTGGATCTCCATCGTCCGCGCATCGAAATGCGGTTCGAGGGCATCGTAGGCATAGGGGAGCGGGGGAAGCGAGTACGACATCGAAGCAGTCTCCGTAGCGAAGGCCAGGGGCTGGCCGTGGGGAGACTGTTATCGCACCTCAACATTGGTTGAGGTCAACCCGCCTGCTCCTTCATCCACTCAACCCAGCCAATCCCTGCACGCCCCATCCACCTGATTGCCGCACGCCTGCTGCATCCGCTGCTGCAGCCGCGCCAGCGTCTGCGCGCCCTGGTGCTTGCCACTCCATGCCTTCAGCTGCCCGGCCAGGCGTTCGAAGCGCTGGCGGGTGCGCTGGTGGTAGCCCGACGGCTGTGCCTCCAGTTCGGCGATCAACGAGGCGGTCGCCTGCTCGATGCGCGGCGCATCGTCCGGCGCAAGCTTCAGCAGGCCTTCCACATACAGCACACCCCACTGCACGCGGGTCGCCGGGCCCTGTGCACCATCGTAGGCACGTTTGAGCCACTCCAGCGCACCGGCGGTGTCGCCGCGCTGCTCGGCCAGTTCGGCCAGCTCAGGCATGTAGTAGTACGGCTGCTCGCTGCGCTTCAGTTCGGCCAGCAGCAGCGACTCCGCGCCGGCGTCGTCGCCGACTTGGCGCAGTGCGTAGACCGCGCTGCTGATCGTGGCCTGGCGTGCATGCGCATCGGTGGCGGCGGCATCGGCGGCGGCCACGCGCTGCTTGACCCGATCAACCAGAGTGGCGGGCAGTGCGCCCTTGGGCTGTTGCTGGCGGGCCAGCGTCACTTCGGTCAGCGCACGCGACAACGCGTCGTCGGCGCGGTCGCCACGCTCGGCGTCTGCGCGCTCCAGTGCGACCAGCAGCTGCTGCCCCAGGGTGTTGCTGGTGGCCGGCCCGGTACTGGCCTGCTTGACCAGCTGTACGCCCGCATGGCCCAGCAGCTCGCGGTTGCGTCGTACCTCCGCGGGGTGCGCCAGCACAGCCTGCAGCAGCTCGCGCACTTCGGTGGGCGAGGCATCGGGCTTTTCGGCTGTCGCCAAGGCAAGCAGAGCGAAACGGCGCTGCAGGGCGGCCTCCGGTGCGGCCTTGGACAGCTGGCGCAGCACGTCCTGGCTGTTGCGTTCGCCGGCGAGGCGGTTGGCGTCGACTTCCCAACCGTAGTCGCCCAACACCTGCCAGTCTTCGGCGGCCAGTTGCTCCGGCGTCGTCAATGCGGTGGCCAGGGTGGCGGCAACGGCACTGCGGCGGCCTGCGGCCACGGTCAGTGCCCGGGTCAGTTCGGCGGCATCGTTGCCGCCGGCCACGCGGGTGATTTCGTTGCGCTGTGGGTCCAGCACGATCAGGGTCGGATAGCCGCGCACGCCGAAGCGCTCGCCCCAGGCCTGCGCACCTTCCTCGTCGCCATCCAGGTAGACGGGAACGAATTTGCTGGTCAGCGCGATGAAGGCCGGGTCCTTGAACAGACCCGCCTTGAGCTGGTTGCACGGTGGGCACCAGACCGCACCCCAGTACAGCAGCACCGGCTTGCCGCTGTCGGCGGCTTCGGCGAAGGCGTCGTCGACGTCGCCCTGGCGCCAGGCGATGGCGGACGCCGGTGCGGGGGCCTCGGCGGAGTTGGCGGTGGAAACCGGGGCCGGGGTGCAGGCGCTCAGCGCCGAAGCCAGCAGCAACACGGAAAGCGCGACGCGCATCGGCAGCATCTCGAAGGGCAGGGTGACAGGCCATTGTAGGAATGACCGCAGAGGCTGCTGATTCAGTTTGCTCATGAAGGGTGCGCTGCAGTGCATGACGTGCGCCGGCCGCACCCTCTGCCGATACACCACCCCATTGAACCCACCGGCTTGGCACGCACCTGCGGCAGGGCTCCACGCTAAGCTGGCAGCATGAGCGATTTCAATCCTGCCTACGCTGCGCTGTTTGCAGAACAGGGCCTGAGCCTGGGACTGATGACGCCGGTGGCGGCGCACGGGTTGGCCGATCCGCATGAGGCGCGGCGTATCGCCCGGTTGGCCGATGACCTCGGCTTTGCCGCGCTGTGGACGCGCGACGTGCCCTTGATGGTGCCGCAGGGACCGGAGGCGACGGCGAGCGCGCTGGATGATCCCTTCCTGTGGCTGGGCATGCTGGCCGCGGCGACAGAGCGCATCGTGGTTGGCAGTGCAGCCATCGTGCTGCCATTGCGCCAGCCGCTGCAGGTGGCGAAGTCGGCCTTGAGCCTGGACCGGATCAGCGGCGGGCGTTTCGTGCTGGGCCTGGGTTCGGGTGATCGCCCGGAGGAATTCGCCGCGTTCGGCGAGGATCTGGAGGGCAGGGCCGCGACGTTCCGTGAGCGCTGGTCGTTGCTGCGGGCGGCGCTGTCGCCGCAGGCACACGAGCGGGCCGCCGTGCTGCGGGTGACCGGAGGCTTCGACGTGCTGCCTGCGCCGGCCGCGCGCATTCCGATGCTGGTGGTGGGGACCGCCAGGCAGAGCCTGCAGTGGATCGCCCGGGAGTCTGAAGGCTGGGCCACCTATCACCGCGAGGAGGCTGCCCAGGAGGGACGCATCGGTCTGTGGCAGCAGGCGTTGGCGCAACAGGGCGCGGCGGGCAGACCGTTCGTGCAGTCGATGCTGCTGGACCTGCAGGCGGATCCGCAGGCACCCGCCGAGCCGTTGCCGCTTGGCCTGAAGGTCGGCCGCGATGGCCTGCGTGACTATCTGCTGCGCGTGCATGCGCAGGGCGTGGCGCATGTGATGTTCAATCTGGTCGACAACGGCCGGCCGGTGGAGGCCGTGCTGCGCGAGATCGGGGAGCGGGTGCTGCCGCATATCCCCCGGTAGCTGTGCTGCGCCCGCCGGGCATGGCCCGGCGCTACCGATGTGGGCGGGTGTGACCCGACGGTGTCCTGAATGTTCGCATCTGCGTATCATTCGCATCTTCTGTCCCTGCAGGAGCGCGATGTGACCCCGGGCAATCCCATGCACCCCGTCGGACGGCTGTTCGCCGTGGTTGCCTTCATCGAGGCCATCACCTGGGCCGGCCTGCTGGTGGGCATGTGGCTGAAGTACGGCCCGCAGGCCAACGTCGCCTTGGTCAAGCTGTTCGGGCCGCTGCATGGCGTGGCGTTCCTGGTGTACGTGGCCGTGACCCTGTTCTCCGCAGTGCGCCTGCGCTGGCCATGGTGGGCCAGCGCGCTGGCCCTGCTTGCTGCCATCCCCCCGCTGGTCACGCTGCCGCTGGAGTGGTGGTTCCGCCGTCGCGGCCTGCTGTCGCCGCGTGTGACGCGCTGACACGGCTGTTGCGGGTCCATTCAATTGAATGGGTATCAAATGCAAATACGAGCCGTTATCATTTAAGGATGGTGCCGCTGCGTGACGTGGCGGCATCGGGCGGAGCGTCGTGCTGGCGTTCTGCCGTCCTTCCCTGTCACGGCTGGTGTTCCATGCACGCACGTCCCGTCGTTCCCGGTTTGCCGGCCCTGGTGTTGGCGGCCCTGATCGGCACCATGGCCATGATGTCTTTCGTCGCCGTGATCGGCCCGGTGGTCCGGCTGCTGGGCCTGTCCGAATGGCACGCGGGCCTGTCGGTGACGGCCGCCGGCGTGCTGTGGATGCTGGCGGCTCGCCGCTGGGGCCAACTCAGCGACCGCATCGGTCGCAAGCGCGTGCTGCTGCTGGCGATGGGCGCGTACACCGGCGTCTACCTCGCGCTCGCCATGTTCATCGATGTGGCCCTGCAGGTCACGCCGCCGGTGGTTGTGTCGGTGCTGGTGCTGGTGGGCGCGCGCGGGCTGATCGGGCTGTTCTATGCCGCGGTGCCACCGACGGCCGCAGCCTTGATCGCCGACCAGGCGCCGGCCGGCCAGCGCACGCAGTTTCTCGCCCGTCTGGGCAGTGCCAATGCACTGGGGATGGTGCTGGGCCCGGCGGCAGCAGGCTGGCTGGCCTACACGCATCTTTCGCTGGCGCTGTATGTGGCCGCGCTGTTGCCGCTGCTGGCGCTGGCACTGCTGGCGTGGCGTCTGCCTTCGACAGCGCCGGCAGCGGCGGCATCGTCAGCACGACGGACGCCCCTGCGCCGTCTGGACCGGCGCCTTCGGCTGCCCCAACTGGCCGCGTTCCTAGGAATGGTGTCGGTGACCATCGCGCAGGTGACGGTCGGCTTCTTCGCGATCGATCGCCTCGGCCTGGCAGCGGCTGAAGGCGCGCGCATGGCCGGCATCGCACTGACCGCTGTGGGCGTCGGGCTGATCCTGGCGCAGGCACTGGTGATGAAGCTGGAGGTGCCACCGCGGCGCTGGATCGTGCTGGGTGCATTGATCGCCGGTATCGGCTTCGCCTCGGTAGCCGCCGTGCAGCAGTCCTGGCAGCTGCCGGCGGCTTATGCGCTGGCGGCATTCGGCATGGGCTTCGTGTTCCCGTCGTTCCAGGCGCTGGCCGCCGATGCGGTGCAGGCACACGAACAGGGTGCCGCCGCCGGAACGGTCGCTGCGGCACAGGGGCTGGGCATGGTGGTCGGGCCGATGCTCGGCACGCTGTTGTATCGGGGCGGGCCGAGCCTGCCGTATCTGCTGGTCGGTGTGCTGCTGCTGTTGCTGTGCGTGCTGGCGGCAACGCACCGGATGAAGGAGGCGACATGAACGATTCGCTCAGGGACGATGCATGGCAGGAGACGGCGCCGTTGCCGTTGCCGGCTGCGGATGACCCCACGCTGTTCCTGCTGCAGCATGCAGGGCAGCATGTGCATGCGCGTGGCTGTCGTGCGGCGCTTGCGTCCGGTCCGCTGGTGACGCTGGCCGGGCGCGTGGCTGCGTTCTTCGCGCAGCAGCGGGGCGGGCCGGGCCTGCTGGTCGGAGCGATTCCGTTCGAACCACGTGCCGACGATGCGCTGTACCAGCCCGAACGCGTGCTGCCTGCGTTGCCGGTGCAGCCGCAGGCTGCGCCTGCGCTGGAGGGTGTCGTGCAGGCCGAACCTTCGGCGGACGACTACGCCGCAGCGGTGGATAGGGCAGTGCAGGCCCTGCGTGATCCCCGACAGGACCTGCACAAGGTGGTACTGGCGCGCAGCCTGTTGGCACACACACGCCACGCCCTGACGCCCGATGTGCTGCTGGCGAGACTGGGAGCCGATCCGTCGGTGGCGACCTACGCGGTGCCACTGCCGGTGGAGCTGGGCCAGGCCCCGGCATGGCTGGTCGGGGCGACGCCCGAGCTGCTGCTGCGCAAGCGCGGCGCGCAGGTGCTGTCGCATCCGCTGGCCGGCTCAGCCCGGCGCAGTGCGGATCCGGTGCAGGACGAGCGTGCCGCGCAGACCCTGCTGGCGTCGGCCAAGGATCACGACGAGCACCGTCATGTGGTCGAGGCCATCGTTGATGGCCTCTCTCCCTATTGCAGCCATATCGATGCGCAGGCGCGGCCGGTGCTGCATGCCACGGCCACCATGTGGCACCTGGGAACCCGCATCCATGCCACGTTGAAGGATCCACGGGTGCCGGCCGCCGCCCTGCTGGCGCAGCTGCATCCCACGCCCGCCGTATGCGGCACGCCGCAGCAGGCGGCGCTGCAGCGCATCCGCGAACTGGAGCCGGTTCCACGCGGCTTCTACGCCGGTGCCGTGGGGTGGCTGGACGAGCAGGGCGACGGCGACTGGTACGTCGCCATCCGCTGCGCACGACTGCAGGGCACGCAGCTGCGCCTGTATGCGGGCGCCGGCATCGTCGCCGGGTCGCAGCCGCAGGCCGAAGTGGCCGAAACCGCAGCGAAGTTTGCTGCCCTGTTGAACGCGCTGGGCGTCAGTGAGCCCGCGCCCCCGACCGAGCCCCTCGCATGAGCCGATCTCCTTCCCGCCTGCCATTGCAGCAGGTATGGCCCGAAGACCGGGTCGCCCACTATCGCCGGATGGGGCATTGGCGCGGGGAGACCTTCCCGGCCTTCCTGCGCGAGCGCGCCGAACGCTACGCCGATGACATCGCGGTGGTGGCAGGTGATGTCCGACTGAGCTATGCGCAGCTGTGGCACGAGGCCGGGCGCATCGGCAGCGGCCTGCTGGCGCTGGGCCTGCAGCCCGGTGAACGGGTGCTGGTGCAGCTGGGCAACAGCGCTGGCTTCATCGCCACCGTCTGCGGCCTGTTCCGCGCCGGCCTGGTACCGGTGTACGCGTTGCCCGCGCACCGCATCACCGAGCTGGTGCACTTCGCCACGAAGGCCGAGGCCAGTGCCTTTGTCACCGCCGATGTGCACGAGGGTTTCGATCATCGCGGGCTGGCACGGGCACTGCAGGCGGAGGTGCAGGCCCTGCGCCACGTGGTGATCGACGGCGATGCGGAGGAGTTCGTCGGGCTGGCGAACCTGCAGGGCGACCGCAGCCAGCTGCCGGCCGACCCGGATCCGCAGTCGGTGGCGTTCCTGCAGCTGTCAGGTGGCAGCACCGGCCTGTCCAAGCTGATTCCGCGCACGCACGACGACTACATCTATTCGTTCCGTGCCAGCAACGCGATCTGCGGGATCGACCGCGACAGCGTGTATCTGGTCGCATTGCCGGCCGCGCATAATTTTCCGATGAGCTCGCCGGGCTTCTTCGGTGCGCTGTATGCCGGTGCCCGCGTGGTGCTCAGTCCGGGGCCGGGCCCGGATGTCGCGTTCCCGCTGATTGCACGCGAGAAGGTGACCTGCTGTGGGCTGGTGCCGCCGCTGGCCCTGCTGTGGGCGCAGGCAGCGGCATCGACGAAGCACGATCTGTCCAGCCTGCGGGTGCTGCAGGTGGGCGGCGCAAAACTGGTGCCGGAGGCCGCGCGGCGCGTCATCGATGGCCTGGGCTGCACGCTGCAGCAGGTGTTCGGCATGGCCGAAGGCCTGGTGAACTACACCCGCCTCGACGATCCCGAGGAACTGGTGGTGGCCTGCCAGGGACGTCCGATCAGCCCTGACGACGAAGTCCGTGTGGTCGACGACCACGACCAGCCGGTTGCCGAGGGCGAGATCGGACATCTGTTGACCCGCGGCCCGTACACCATCCGTGGGTACCACAACGATGCCGCGGCCAACGCGCGCTCGTTCACCGACGACGGCTTCTACCGCACCGGCGACCGCGTGCAGCAGCTGCCCGGGGGATATCTGGTGGTGCAGGGGCGTGCCGGGGACCACATCAACCGTGCCGGCGAGAAGATCTCCGCCGAGGAGATCGAAGACCATCTGCTGGCCCATCCGGGTGTGTTCGATGCGGCGGTGGTGTCCATTCCCGATGAGTACCTGGGCGAGCGCAGCTGTGCCTTCGTCATCCGCCAGGGCGAGCCGATCACGGCGCCGGCACTGAAGGCCTGGATGCGCAGGCGCGGGCTGGCGGCGTTCAAGGTGCCGGACCAGGTGGTGTTCGTGGACAGCTTCGATACAACGGCGGTCGGCAAGATCAGCCGCCGCGAACTGCGTGCGCAGCTGCGTGCGCGTCATCTGCAACAGACAGGAGGAACGCGCTGATGGCGCTGCCCCGCATTGCTTCATATTCCCTGCCGACCGCCAGCGAGTTACCACAGCCGCGCGGCCCCTGGCACCCGCAGCGCGAGCGGATCGCGTTGCTGGTGCACGACATGCAACGCTACTTCCTGGCAGCGTTCGACGCGGACAGCGAGCCGCTGCGCCCCGCCGTGGACAACGTCGCGCGCCTGCTGGCGCATTGCCGGGCGCAGGGAATTCCGGTGTTCTATACCGCCCAGCATGGCGATCAGGACCGGCGCGACCGCGGCCTGCAGGCCGACCTGTGGGGGCCCGGCATGCGCCGGAGTGAGGAACATGAGCCGATCATCACCGCGCTGGCCCCGCAGCCGGGCGAGCACGTACTGGTCAAGCATCGCTACAGCGCGTTCCAGCGCAGCAACCTGGAGACGCTGATGCGCGCGCGCGGGCGCGACCAGCTGCTGGTGACCGGTGTGTATGCGCATATCGGCTGCACCGCGACCGTGGTCGAAGCCTTCCAGCGTGATATCGAGGCATTCATCGCCGCTGATGCGGTCGCCGACTTCTCGCGCGCCGATCATGAGCAGGCGCTGCACTGGATCGCACGGACCTGTGGCGTACCGATGACCACCGGCCAGCTGCTGGAGACACTGTGATGGAGAGGACGGGCGATGTGCTTGACCTGGAACGGATGCGCGCGGACGTGGCGCGCGTGCTTGAATGCGAGCCGGCCGACATCGGCGATGACGACAACCTGATCGATCTCGACCTGGATTCGATGCGCATGCTCGGCCTCGTTCTTGCGTGGAGCAACACCGGCCTTCCGCTGGAGTTCTCGCAGCTGGCCGAGCACACCACGCTGCGCCAGTGGTGGCAGGTGGTGCAACGGCTGCAGGCCGCACAAGGCGCATGAACGGTGCAGCGCCAGCCTCACCGGTGACATTGACCGAGGCCCAGGCGGGGCTGTGGTATGCCCAGCGCCTGGCTCCCGACAACCCTGCATTCAACACGGCCCATGCCGTATGGATCGACGGCGCGCTGGACGTGGCGGCGTTCACGGCCGCCGCCAACCAGGCGGCGGCAGAGGCGCAGGGGCTCGCACTGCGATTCACGGAAGGCAGTGATGGCCAGCCGCTGCAATGGCATGAGCCGGCGCATGTACCGCTGCTGGCAGTCCATGATCTTTCCAGCGCTGCCGATCCGGTGGCCGACGCCAACGCCGCGATGCGGGCCGACCGGCTGAGCCCGGTCGATCCCACCCGCGACCGGATCAGCCAGCAGGTGCTCTACGCACTGGGAGGCCAGCGCTGGGTCTGGTACCTGCGCGTTCATCATCTCGCCGCTGATGGCTATGGCATGGCACTGTTCAGCGATCGTGTCTGCGCGCTGTACGCCGGGCGCGGCGGCGATGCGCTGCCGCCCCTGGCCGGTGTACTGGCCGACGATGCGGCATACCGCATCGATCCGCGTCGCGAGATGGCCGGTGCCTGGTGGCGCGACCACCTGCGGGACGCGCCGGCCGCCGCTGGTCTGGCCGGCGTCGCCGCCGCCAGTGATGACGCGCTGCGCTGGGTGCAGCCGCTGGATGCCGCCTTCCGTGAAGAGCTGCTGCAGGCATCGGTGCGCTGGCTGCAGCCGTGGCCGGATGTGCTGGCCGCACTTGCGGCCGAGTACCTGCGGCGGATGAGTGCGGCCGAGGAAGTGGTGTTGGGGGTGCCCTACATGGGGCGCCTGGGAAACGCGTCGGCGCGCGTGCCCGCGATGGTGATGAACGTGCTGCCGCTGCGCGTGGCCGCTGCCGAGGGCAGTGTCGAAAGCTACACCCGTGGCATCGGCCGGCAGTTGAGCCAGAGCCGCAGGCATGGCCGGTATCGCGGCGAACAGCTGCGGCGCGATCTGGGCCTGGTCGGTGCGCAGCAGCGCCTGCATGGCCCGCTGGTGAACATACAGCCGTTCTACAGGCCGCTGGCGCTGCCCGGCGTGCAGGCCACGCTGCAGGTGCTGTGCACCGGGCCGGTGGAGGATCTGGTGCTGGGCTTCCGCGGTGATGGCCAGGCGCTGCTGGATCTGGAGATCGAGGCGAACCCCGCCCTGTACAGCGACGCCGACGTGCAGGCGCATGCGCAACGGCTGCTGCATTTCGTGTCGGCGGCGCTGGATGCCGACGACATTGCCAGCGTGCCACTGGCCACCGCGGCAGAGGTCACGCAGGTGGTTCACCGCTTCAACGCGACCACCCATCCATTGCCTGAAACCACACTGGTGGAACTGTTGCAGCAGGGCATGGATCGCGACCCTCAGGCAACGGCGCTGGTCTGCGGCGACGCCACGCTTGAGCATGCCGCGCTGGAGGCACGCAGCTTCGCACTGGCGGCACAGCTGCGCGCGCTGGGGGTGGGGCCGGGCAGTGTGGTGGCGGTCGCGCTGCCGCGTTCGATGGAGCTGGTCATCGCCCTGGTGGCCGCGCTGCGTGCCGGCGCCGCCTATCTTCCGCTGGATCCTGCACATCCCGACGAGCGCCTGGCGCGCATCCTGCGCTCGGCGCGTCCGGCCTGCGTGCTGGCCGACAGCACGATGGCGCACCGGGCCGCAGGCGTGCCGGTGCTGCCGCCCGATCAATGGATGGCACAGGGGGCTGCCGCGCCCTGGCCGGACCCGGCGCCGGATGATGCGGCCTATGTGATCTACACCTCAGGCTCGACCGGCGAACCCAAGGGCGTGGTCATCGAGCATCGCGCCATCGTCAACCGCCTGCTGTGGATGCGCGAGCACTACGGCTTCGGCGCAGACGACCGTGTGCTGCAGAAGACGCCCGCCACGTTCGACGTGTCGGTCTGGGAGTTCTTCCTGCCGCTGCTGTGCGGTGCAACGCTGGTTCTCGCCGGTCCGGATGCGCATCGTGATCCCACCGAGCTGGGCCGGCTGATCCGCGCGCAGGGCATCACCACCGCCCACTTCGTCCCGTCGATGCTGGACGCCTTCCTCGCGGCGCCCGCCTCGCAGGGCCTGCAGCTGCGTCGGGTGTTCACCAGCGGCGAAGCGCTCGATGCCTCGCTGCGCGACCGCTTCCATGCCCGCATCGACGCGCAGCTGCACAACCTGTATGGGCCTACCGAAGCCGCGGTGGACGTCAGTTACTGGCCGGCCCCGGCAGGCGATCGCTCACGCCCGGTCCCGATCGGCTTCCCGGTCTGGAACACCCGCCTGTATGTGCTCGATGCACGCATGCGGCCCCTGCCGGTGGGCGTGCCGGGCGAGCTCTACCTGGGCGGCGTGCAGCTTGCACGGGGCTACCTGGGCCGCGACGATCTCACCGCTGGACGTTTCCTGGCCGATCCCTTCCTGGCGGGCGAGCGCATCTACCGCACGGGGGACGTTGCACGTTGGCGCAGCGACGGAGCGGTCGAGTATCTGGGCCGCAGCGACCATCAGGTGAAGCTGCGCGGTCTGCGCATCGAGCTGGGGGAGATCGAGGCGGCGCTGCGGGAACTGCCCGGCATGGAGCGCGTGGAAGTGCTGCTGCGCCACGACCTTCCCGGTGACCCACGGCTGGTCGCCTATGTGCCGGTGGCAATGGCCGACGCCGCTGCCCTGCGCGCGCACCTGGCGGCGCGCGTGCCGGACTACATGGTGCCGTCGGCGTTTGTCGGGGTCGATCACTGGCCGGTGACCACCAACGGAAAGCTGGATCGCAGCGCGCTTCCGAAACCTCCGCAGGTCGGGATGACCGGTGTCGCACCGCGCACGCCACTGGAACATGCGCTGGCCGCCTTGTTCGCACAGGCACTGGGTCTTGAGCAGGCCGTTGCGGTGGATGCGGACTTCTTCAGCCTTGGGGGCGACTCGCTTTCGGCCGTGCACCTGCTGCTGGCCATCGAGCAGCGCTGGCGCTGCGAGCTGGGCCTCGGCGTTCTGTTCGCGGAGCCGACGGTGGCGGCGCTGGCCCGGCGTATCGCCGAACCCCCGATGCTGGCCGATCATGCCTTGGGCCCGGTCATCGCGTTGGCCACGACCGATGGGACTGAACCCCCGCCGCTGTTCGTGCTGCACCCGGCAGGCGGCATCGCCTGGAATTACCGCGCGCTGGCGCGTGCGCTGCAACCGGCGCGGGCCGTGTACGGGCTGCAGTCGCCGGCGCTGGACGCCGCGCAGCCGCTGCCGGCCAGCATCGAGGCGATGGCCAACGAGTACGTGCAGCGTGTAGTGACCTTGCAGCCGCGCGGGCCGGTGCACCTGCTTGGCTGGTCGGTGGGGGGGATCATCGCCCAGGCGATGGCCGTGCGCCTGCACGAGATCGGTCGCGAGGTCGGCGAGCTGGTGCTGCTCGACGCCTATCCCAGTGAATGCTGGCGGGCCGAGCCGGAGCCGGATCCGATCGCTGCGCTGCGGGCGTTGCTGGCCATCGCCGGCCACGATCCGGACGCACACCCGGAACTGGACAGCCGCGAGCGCATCCTGGCCTTCCTGCGTCGAGGTGGCAGTGCGCTGGGCAGCCTGCCCGACGTAGTGCTGGACGGCGTGGTGCGCGCGGTCACCGGAACCAACCGCCTGATCCGCGAGCACCACCACCGGCCATTCGACGGCACCCTGGTGCATGTGCGCGCAGGGCGAGACCACCAGGCACGACCGCAGCTGCAGTCGGCGCTGTGGAAGGCGCACGCGCGCACGGTGCAGGCGCTGGAACTGCCGTTCCTGCATGCCGAACTGACCGGCCGTGATGCGGTGGCGCAACTCGCGCCATGGCTGTCGGCGCGACTGCGGCATCGGGATGAACAACAGGAGATCGCAACATGCAGTTGACCGGTTTTGAGGGTCGCGTGGCGCTGGTGACCGGCGCAGCCGGGGGGATCGGCACCGCGCTGGTGAAGCTGCTGGTCGCCGCCGGCTGCCAGGTGGTGGCCACCGACCGCGAGTCGCCCGCGATCGTGGGCGAGCGCGTCCATGCCTGTGCGCTGGATGTCAGCGACAGCGCAGCGGTCGATGCGCTCATCGACCAGGTAGAGGCGAAGATCGGACCGATCGCCCTGGCGGCCAGTGTGGCCGGCGTGCTGAAGGTCGGCGCGGTGACGGATACCTGTGATGCCGATTGGCGCCGTGTTTTCTCGGTCAACGCTGACGGTGTGTTCCATCTCGGCCGCGCACTGGCGCGGGTGATGTCACCGCGCAGACAGGGCGCCATCGTCACCGTCAGCTCGAACGCCGCAGGCGTGCCGCGTCACGGCATGGCGGCCTACGCTGCCTCGAAGGCGGCAGCGACCATGTTCACCCGTTGCCTGGGCCTGGAGCTGGCGCCACTGGGCATCCGCTGCAACATCGTCGCACCCGGTTCGACGCTGACCGCCATGCAGACCGGCATGTGGGAAGACGCGTACGGTGCCGAGCGGGTGATTGCCGGCAACCTCGACACCTACAAGGCCGGCATTCCCCTGCGCAAGCTGGCTACGCCGGAGGACGTTGCCCAGTCGGTGATGTTCCTGCTGTCCGAGCAGGCCGGGCATGTGGCGATGAGTGACCTGTACGTCGACGGCGGCGCCACGCTGCGCGGCTGACCCCCTGATGCAGGGCCGGGCCTCAACCGGGGTTGCGGGGCTTGCGCGCGCGCTTCGGTTTCGCCGCATCACCGCCGCTGGCCGCACCGTCCTGCAGCGCCTGCAACCACGACAGGGTATCGACGTAATCGATGAAGTGGCGCAGATAGCCGGGGCTGGCGGCCTGCATCGAATCGAGCATGCGCTGCACCAGTACCGCGGAGTTCAGCGGGCCGCCGTCGGCGGGGGCCTCGGTGCGCAGCGAACGGCGCACCTGCAGTTCACTGCGCAGCTCCGACCACTCGTGCTGCACCTGCTGCAGCATCGGCACCTGCGGGTAGTCCGCCAGCGAGCGCGACCCCGCATCGAGATCGCGCACCAGTGCACGCAGCCCCTCCAGCGCTGGCAGCTTACCTGCCATCCGGTGCCCTGGGCCTGGGAATCGGCGCGATCTCCACGCGGCGGTTGCGCGCGCGGCCATCCTCGCTGGCATTGGAGCTGACCGGCTGCTCGCTGCCGAAGGCGGCGGCGAATACCGCATCGGCCGGTACGCCATCGGCGATCAGGGTACGGGTCACCGTCAGCGAACGCTGCGCGGACAGTTCCCAGTTGTCGGCGAAACGACGGTTGCCTTCGCGCACCGGCGCATCATCGGTGAAGCCGCTGACCATCAGGATCTCTTCGCGGCTGCCCAGGTAGGCAGCCAGCGGTGCGGCCAGGCTGCGCAGCAGCTCCTGGCCCTCCGGCTGCAGCTGGTCTGAATTGAGGGCGAACAGCACATTGCCGCTGATGCCGATGCGGCCATCGACCAGCGTCACCCGGCCCGCCGCCAGCGGGCCGGCCAGTGCCTGCTCCAGCGTCTGCAGGCGCTTGGCTTCGGCCTGGCGCTGCCTGACTTCATCCTCCAGCCGCTGCGAGAGTTCCAGCTGGACCGCTACCACGCCGACCAGGATCAGCACGAACGCGCCGAGCAGTACCGACATCAGGTCGCCGAATGCCGCCCAGATCGGCGCGTGCGAACCGCCGTCGACCTCCAGCTCGTCGCTCATGCGGTGCCGGCCTTGCCGCGGCGCGCGGCCAACTGTTGCAGCTCCTCCATCACCTGTTTCTGCGACAGCAGGCTCAGGTCGACCACCTCACGCGCCTGCGCCACGTAATAGGCCAACTGCTCGTCGCTGCGGGCCAGCGAGGCATCCAGCGCGCCACCGATCTGTTCCAGCCGGCCCGACAGCTCGGCCGATGCGGCGCCGAACTGGGCCACGGCGTCGCCGAAGGCGCCGGCGAGGTGGCCGACTTCAGTGGCGCTGCCATCGAGCAGTGCAGCGATGCCGTCGAGCTTGCCGGTTTCGGCCGCGATGTGGTCGGTGAAGCGGTTGCCGACGCGCTCCAGCAGTTCCGCCGAGCCGCCCACCAGTGCATCGACCGCGCTGCGTTGTTCATGCGAGGCATGGTTGATCGCATCCAGCAGGGTCTGCACCGTCGCCAGCAGGCGGCCGCGCTCCTCCAGCATCGCGTTGTCGCGCACCAGACTCTCGGAGAGCGTGCTGCGCAGCTCGTTGATGACGTCGGCAGCGGCCTTCGGTGCGGCGGCAGCCGTCTGCAGCAGGGTCGAGACTTCCGCGAGCGTGGCGCTGGCCTGGGCACGGCCGTTCTCGCCGATCTGCTGCGCGGTCTCCGCCAGCGTGTCGCAGATCTGCTGCTGCTGCGCAGCCAGGCGTTCTCCATTGGCGTGCAGGCGTTCGGCCAGATCGTTCGACAGGGTGTGCAGCGCGTCGCTCCAGCGTTGCAGGCGCTGTTCGTCACCGGCCTGCAGTTGTGCCTGCAGCGCGGCGTGGGCCTGTTGCAGATGGGTGCTGGCGGCCTCCCAGCGCGCCTGGCGCTGCTGCTCGTGGTCCTGCAGCAGCGACTGGCTGGCTGCATGACGTTCTTCAAGCGCGTGAAGCAGCGACTGGGCCCGTTCGTCCAGATGCTGACTGACCGCCTCCAGTGCCTGCTGCTGGCGCTCGACCAGCGTGGTGTTGAGCGCATGCTGCTGGTCGGCCGCAGTGCGCCACGCGTCGGTCTGGCGGTCGGCATCCGCCTGCAGCCGTTCGCCGATGCGTGCCACCACTGCTTCGCCGTGTGCACCCTGGGCATCGCTGAAGGCCTGCAGATGCTGGCGAAGGTCGGTCACCAGCGCCTGCTGTGCCTGGGCCTGTTCGGCCATCACCCGCGTCCAGCTGGCTTCAGTCGATACGCGGCTGCGCTCGAAGCCGTCCGCCAGCCCGGCCAGCTGCTGCTGCACCGCCTGTTCAACGCGCGCATGCAGGGCCTGGCCGTGGCTGGCCAGGCCAGCCAGCGTGGTTTCCGCCATCGGCTGCAGGGCACCGCCGATGGCCGCTGCGCTGGCTTCGGCGCCTTCGCGCAGCGATTGCTGGAGGGAGGCCGCCAGGCGCTCCTGCAGCGCCTGGCTCTGGCTGAGGAACTCGGCCTGGCCGGCCAGCAGCCGTTCGTTGGCCGCCAGGCTGTGCTGCTCGAAGGCACCGGTCATCGCCTGCAGGCGGTCGACCAGGGCCGGCAGCGCTGCGGACTGCGCCTGCAGCAGTCGCAGGGATTCGGCGCGTTGCCACGCCTGCGAATACGGGTGCAGCGGGCCGGAGATGGCACGGTCGAGCTGCTGCACGGCCTGCAGGCGATCCCGGCGCAACAGCGCCGAAAGCAGCCCCAGCATGGCCGAACTGGCGACACCGGCAATCGACGTACCGAAGGCGACGGCCAGGCCCTGTACCGGGGATGCCAGCGAGCCGCGGATGGCGGCCATGTCGGTGGCGCTCTGCAGGGCGAGGCCAGTGCCGCGCAGGGTGTCCATCATGCCCAGCAGGGTGCCGAGCATGCCCAGCAGCACCAGCAGGCCGACCAGGTACGGTGTCAGGACCGGGCCGGGCAGGGCGGTGCGCTCACCTTCCACGCGCAGGCGCACGGCATTGCGCAGGCTTGCCGGCACGCGCTCCAGCCAGGGTGCCAGGCGCTCCTCGGCGGCGGACAGATCGCCCAGGGCATCGCGCAGGCCCGCGCTGGCCTGGCGATAGCGGTACAGCTCCACACCACCGGCGATGTAGCAGGCGGCAATGACCGCCGCGACCGCTGCACCCAACGGGTGCACCGAAACGTAGCCGATGCCGATCCAGCACACGGCCAGCAGGCCGACAAGGAAGACAACGACAGGGAAAGCAGTTCTGGACATGGTGTTCCGGGTCAGTGGGAGCGCAGGGCTGCCAGCAGCCCCTCGATCGGGTGGAAGCGCAGCTGCAGCTCGGCAAGCAGCAGCGAGCGCATGTCATGGCGGAATGCGGTGCGCCAGCCAGGCTGGCCATGCACGCGGTCGAAGCGGGTGCCCAGCACTGCCGGGGCGATGGCCAGCAGGCTGTGCTCGCGCGGGCTGAGGGTCTGCTCCATCACGGCGTCGATCTCGGCCAGCCGCGCCAAATCGGGCGAGGCCCGCAGCAACTGGTCACGGAGGCGTCCGCGCAGGCGTCCGGTCGCGGTCTGGATGGCCTGCTGCAGCACCCGGTAGCGCTGCCGCAACGAGGCAAAGGTGGGTGTGGCGGCCGCCTCGGCCAGATCGAGCAGGCGCTCGGCTTCGGCGTCGTCACGAATCGACGCCAGCAGGCTGGCATGGGCCTGCTCGCAGTCGGCCAGCAGGTCGTCCATCGCCTCGCCCGCGTCCGCCGCTGCAGGCACGCGTCCGCCCAGTGCCGTCGACAGCGCGACAGCACGGCTCCAGTCCACCCACTGACCGAGGCGATCGGTCAGGACGGGACTGGTGGCCGGCATCGCGCCGTCGCTGAGACGGGCGAGCAGGCGAAGGAAATCCGGTCCACCCAGGACCGTCTGCGCTGCGTTCGCCATCAAGGGGTGAGGGGCCAAAAACCGTTGATTTTACAGCCAGATGAGCCTGGCTGGATGAAGGGCGGGACGGGTGGGCGGGCCCGCAGGCGCCACAAGGCTTAGAATGACCGGCTGCACTCACCACGTTCGACCTCTGGAGCACCCATGACTGTTGCGCAGTTCTACCCGATCGGCACCCCCGGACAGCCCTGGGGCGATCCGGAACGCGCGCAGTGGCGGGCCCGCCAGCAACGCCAGCGCAGCTACCATGACGATGTGGTGGCGGCGCTGGAACGCCTGGACGAGCGTTTCGACGTGATCCAGTACGGGCAGCTCGATTACGCGCCGGACCACTATCCCCTGTTCGCCGTGGTCAACCACGACTGGAACCCGGCACTGCCGACGGCGCTGGTTACCGGCGGCGTGCATGGATATGAGACCAGCGGCGTACACGGTGCCCTGCAGTTCCTGGAGCAGCAGGCCGAGCGCTACCTGGGGCGTCTGAACCTGATCGTGGCCCCCTGCGTGAGTCCGTGGGGCTATGAGCGCATCCAGCGCTGGAACCCCGCTGCCCTGGACCCGAACCGCAGCTTCCGCGACGGCGGCCTGATCGAGGAAGCCGCCTCGCTGATGCGCTGGGTGGCCGGGCGCAAGGCCGACATCCGGGTGCACCTGGACCTGCACGAAACCACCGACAGCGACCTGCACGAGTTCGACCCGGCCCGGTGCGCCCGTGATGGCAAGCCCTTCGAGCGGGACACCATTCCCGATGGCTTCTACGTGATCGGCAACAGCGAAGACCCGCAACCGGCATTCCAGCGGGCGCTGATCGCTGCCGTGGCGCCGATCACCCATATCGCCCCGGCCGATGCCGAAGGCAACCTGGTCGGCCTGCCGTTGCAGTCACCGGGCGTGGTATGGGGTGAATCGCGCTCGATCGGGGCCTGCGCCGGATTCACCGATGCGCGTTTTGCCACCACCACGGAGGTCTACCCGGACAGTCCGCGTACCCACCCGCAGGAGTGCAACGACGCGCAGGTCGCGGCGGTCTGTGCGGGCCTGGATTTCGCCCTGGCGCACTGATCCGGATCGGGACCGCGACCGACCGGGATGACGCTGCTACGCGGCCATTACTCGGCGAAACTGGCGGTGTCCTTGCCTTGCCGCTTGGCGTGGTAGAGGGCTCGGTCGGCCAGTGCCAGCCAGTCCTCGACACTGCCGTGTCGCGGGCTCGCAGCGACTCCCATGCTGACACTGAAATCGCTCGCCGGTCCTGTCCGGCGTGCGTTCTCGTGCAGGCGTTGCCGGATGCGTGCCGCCATCTGCATGGCGTCTGACGCGGCGCAGTCGCGCAGCAGCACGACGAACTCATCCCCCCCGAGCCGTGCAGCTGTATCGGCCGGGCTGGCGAATTCGCGCAGTGTCGTGGCGATATGCCGCAGGACCTGATCGCCGGCGCGATGCCCCTGCGAGTCGTTGATGCGCTTGAAGTCATCCACATCCAGCATCAACAGGCACGCCATGCCACCGTGGCGCTGGGATTTGTCCAGCGCCTGCTGGGCACGGTGGATCAGGAAGCCCCGGTTGGCCAGCTCCACCAGCGGATCCATCCGGCTCAGCCGCCGCAGCTGCCGGTTCTGTGATTTGACCCGGCGCGCGAGTTGCCAGCTCAGGATGCTGAGGCCGATGCCGTACACGAACAGGAACGGCATGCTCAGCATGATGCTGCGTTGCGAGGTGGTCGGCTGGTAGGGGAAGCCCAGCGCGAACCAGACGAGTCCAAAACCCAGCACCAGCGCCAGTGTCGCCCGCAGCGCCAGCCGCACTCCCCCTGCTGCGATCTTGTCGGCCACCAGCAGGGCGGTGAACAGTGCGCTGGGCACGATGCTGAGGGCGATGAACGCGATCCACGCGCCGCCAAGGAAGGAATCGAGCACCATGCAGCGGAACTGGGTGGCGGCCGGCTCGGGGGAACGCCGGGTGAGGACCAGAGCGATCGTCGGCCATGCCAGCGCGTTGAGCAGCAGCAGCGTCCATGGCCACACGCCATCCTGGCGTTCGAGCAGGATGGAGGCCAGGGGGAGGGCCGCCAGGCTGCTGCCGACGAACCGCATCCAACCGATGCGCCGCGCCGCGCCGATACCCTCGACGGCCACCTCGGTCGAATCAGTGAAGTAGGGCATTGCCGATCCCCCCAAGATCGCACGACCAACGGCGCTCCACGGTGGAGCGCGCTCCAGCAGTCTGGCATTGCGACGTCAACGGCCCGTGCATGCTGCGGTCGCCGACGTCAGCGCCGGATGGCAACACGGGGCCGCGGGCGCCGGTTTGCTTCGGTCCGGAATCATCGAGGGCAGCGCGGCAGGCGTCTAAACCTTCTGCACCCCTGCCGCATCCAAGGCAGGCGGCAATCTGCCGTTGCCCTCCACTGGAAGCCATCAATGCGCCAGTCCATACGTTCGTGGTACGTCGCCCTGGTTGCGGGGCTGCTTGTTCTTCCGCAGTCCCGCGCCGCGGCCGGGACGATCACCCTTCCTTTCGAGCAGGACAAGGATCACCGGATCTATGTGGAAGGGCGGATCAACCAGTCAGGACCGCTGCGCTTTCTTGTCGACACCGGCGCTGACGGACTGGCAGTCACGGTTGCCACCCGCAAGGCGGCGTCGATGCAGGTCGATGACCGCTCCGAGAACACCGGCTCCGACGGCGTGAGTTTCGTGGACTACAGTACCCACAACACGGTCGTCGTGGGAGACATGCGCCGGACGATGGGGGCGGCCGTGATCGACTACGGCAAGCGTCCGTTCGACGCCGTGCTTGGCTGGACATTCTTCGCGGGGCGCATCATCGAGATCGACTACGACCGCAAGCTGCTGCGCGTGCACGACCGGTTGCCGGATCTGCACGGATACACCCGCGCGAACGTCCGCTGGATCGACAATACGCCCGCCATCGAAGTGCTTCTGCGTGAGGGTGGCTCGACACTTGCGGCCTGGCTGTTCGTGGACACCGGCAGCAACGGCGCCATCGATCTGGGCCATGCGTACAGCTCGCGCCACCGACTGCAGGAGGTGTTCACCCGCACGATCGGTACCTCACAGTTCAGCGGCTCGGCGGGCAGGAAGATCCGGGCCGTCGATGCACGGATCGCATCGGTCGATGTGGGCGGGCTGCGACTGGAACAGCCCAAGGTGTCGTTCACCATCGATGAGGATGGATCCAATGCCGACGGCACGCTGGGCAGTGAAGCACTGCGCAACTTCAACATCCTGCTGGATACCAGAAACGGGCAGGTCCATCTGCGGCCAAACGCGAACGCACGCGCCCTGCCGAACTAGCCCTTCAGCGCCCACCGCTGGACGCAGCAGCGGCAGGCAGCGCAGGAAGGGCTGACCCATCGCGCGTCTGCGCCCGATGGGTCAGCCAGGGCTGCGTTCACCGACGCAGCGCGTCGACGATCACGCCGGTGGCGATTTCAACAAGCAGATACTCGGTGTCGCTCTGGCGGACCCAGCGCTGGCCGCGGCCGGGATCACGCAGCCTGTAGCGTGCGTAGTCATCCACCCAGTAGCGACGATCCACTTCCGCCCACGGCAGATGATCACCGCGCCGCCATGCCTTCTTCTGCCATCCTGGCGGCGGTGCGTCGCGATTGTGCGGCCCGCCTGCGTGCGGTGGGGGACCGTTTCCGCGGGCGTGGTGCGGCGGATCCGCCCAGGCCGGTGCGACGGCGAGCAGTGCCACCATCAGAGCAGGTACGACGTGTCGGGTCCTCATGGCATCCTCCTGTCAGTGGCCGGTCCTGGCGGCCTGGTGAGGTGGACCATAGGCCAACGCCCGTGAACGGAATCATGCTGTCTGTTCCCCTGCCGAGGGGGCGGCGCCTGTTGGCGGCAGTGTCGAATCGAGGATGTCCAGCAGGGCACGCAGACGGTCCATGTGGCGCAGATCCTGGTGATAGCCCACCCAGATGCCCCGCGAAGGAGGCGTCCCGTGTGATTCGATGCGCTGCAGTCCGGCCACCGCGTCACCCAATGCACGGGGCAGCACGGCGATGCCGGTACCGTGCAGGCACATCTGCGCCTGGACACTGCGACTGGTACTGGTGAATGCGCGCGGCGAACGCGGAAACCGCTGCAGCAACCATTCCACGTCGGGGAAGTGCGACTGCGCGGTGTTCATCAGGATGAGCCCGACCGAATCGGGGTCGTCCTGCAGCCGGGCGATGGTCGAGACCGAACCATACAGGCCGTAGGGCAGGGTCATCACGAGGCGCTGGACGATGTCCGGCTCACTGAACGGCACGATGCGGAACGCGACGTCGGCATCGCGGCGCGACAGGTCAAGCAGTCGATAGCTGGCGATCAGTTCCGGAACCACCGCCGGATGCCGGCGTACCAGTTCGGCGAGCACGGGCGTCAGCACGTGGCAGGCAAACCAGTCCGCGCTCGAAATGCGCAGAATGCCTTCCAGCCGGCCCGGGCTGCCTTCCAGGCGGCGCTCCATGGCCAGGGCGGAGTTCTCCATGGCCTCGGCCAGGGCCAGCACTGCATCACCGGCATCGGTCGTGACCAGCCCGTCCCGCGTCCGCCGCAGCAGGGGCTGCCGGGCATGCTGTTCAAGGGCCTTCAACCGGCGGCCTACCGTGGGATGGCTGACACCAAGGCGCCGGGCCGCCTCACCCAGAGACCCGCCCCGCACGATCGCCAGGAAGACACGGACATCACCCCATTCCATCATCATGCCCGTTCAAAAATGTACGGCAAATGTGCATCAGTGTCAGTCCACATACAAGTTTGAAAGGTCCAGCATGGGCCCCGGTCGCACTGACCGCCTCCCCCTGGAACTGGATCCGCTTGATATGAACACGCTGAAAGACAAGGTCGCGCTGGTCACCGGCGCTTCGAAGGGCATTGGCGCTGCGGTTGCCCGCCGCCTGGCGGCCGACGGCGCCAGCGTCGTCGTCAACTACGCCTCGAGCCGGGAGGGCGCCGAACGGGTCGTTGCCGATATCGAAGCCGCCGGTGGTCGGGCGCTGGCGGTGCGCGCCGACGTGCGTGACGCACGCGAGGTCGATGCACTGGTGGCCACGGCCCTGGATGCGTTCGGCAGGCTGGATGTGGTGGTGAACAACTCGGGCGTGTACCGGTTCGCGAAGATCGAGGACACCACGGAGGCGCTCTATCGCCACCAGTTCGACATCAATGTGCTGGGCCCGCTGCTGGTCACTGCCGCCACCGTTCCCCATCTGCGGCCCGGTGCAAGCATCATCAACATCAGTTCATTCGTGACCCGCATCCTGCCGGTGGACAGCGCCATCTACACCGGTTCGAAGGGCGCGATGGACGCCATCACCGGCGTGTTGTCCAGGGAGCTTGGTCCGCGCGGTATCCGTGTCAATGCGGTCAATCCCGGCCTGATCGAGACCGAGGGCACACATGCTGCGGGTGTCGTCGATTCCGGGTTCCAGGCCTGGAATCTGGCGCAGACACCACTGGGCCGGACAGGCCAGGTACTGGACGTGGCGCCGATCGTTGCGTTTCTCGCCTCCGATGATGCGCGATGGATGAGCGGCGACACCCTGCTTGCCTCAGGCGGCATGCGCTGAGTGGGGGGACGACATGAATCTACCGGCTGACGCTGCGGGCCCCGTGTCGCCCGATCCGCGCCGTTGGATGGCATTGGCTGTACTGCTGACAGGCACGCTGCTGCCGCCGCTCGACTTCTTCATCGTCAATGTCGCGTTGCCGGCCATCCGTGTCGATCTGCACGCGCCGCCGGATGTCTCGCAGCTGGTCATCTCGGTCTACGCCACGGCCTACGCGGTGACCCTGATCCTGGGAGGCCGGCTCGGCGACATCTACGGCAGGAAACGGGTGTTCATCGCAGGCATGCTGGGGTTTGGCCTGGCATCGGCGCTGTGCGGCCTGGCGCCTGCGGCTGAAGTGCTGGTGGCCGGACGGCTGCTGCAGGGGATGTCGGCCGCGCTGATGGCCCCGCAGTCATTGGCATCGATCCATGCCCTGTTCCCGGACAGCGAGAAGCGCCGTGCACTTGGCCTGTATGGCGCCACCTTCGGCCTCGCATCGGTGGGCGGGCAGCTGCTGGGAGGGGTGCTTGTGACAGCCGATCTGTGGGGGACAGGGTGGAGGAGCGTGTTCCTCATCAATCTTCCCATCATCGCAGCCGCGGTGCCGGCTGCATTCGTGCTGCTGCGTGAGTCGCACGCCCGCCAGGGAGCACGGCTGGACGCTGTCGGAGCGGTGGCGCTGGCGGCGTCGTTGCTGGCGCTGGTGGTACCGATCATCGAGGGCCGCCAGCGCCAGTGGCCGTGGTGGTGCGTAGGACTGCTGCTGGCAAGCGGCCCCCTGCTGCTGTTGTTCTGGAAGCATGAGCAGCGATGCGTGGGGCGTGGGCAGATGCCGCTGGTATTGCCATCGCTGCTGCAGATGCGCGGGTTGAGGCGCAGTCTGTCAGCGACATTCTTCTTCTACGCGCTGGCTGCGTTCTTTCTCGTCTTCGCGGTGTATCAGCAGTCCGCGCTGGGGCGCAGCAGCGCGTCGGCGGGGTTGGCGATCCTGCCGTTGGGGCTGGGTTTCCTTCTCGGGCCGCTGTGTGGTTCGGCGTTCCGGCGGCTGGCCGCACAGGGAGCATCGCATGGGATGGTGATGGAGGTTGCGGGCCTGCTGGCGGTCGCAACGCTCGCGCTGCTGGACATGCCGTCGTGGCTGCCGCTTCCGCTGTTTCTGATCGGCGCAGGACAGGGCATCGCGCTTCCGGCGCTGGTGAAGCAGAGCGTGGACCATGTGGATGCCCGCCACGCCGGGCTGGCCGCAGGCATCGTGAGTGCGACACTGCAGATCAGTGCGGCGCTGTCGGTGGCGTTGGTGGGCGGTGTGTTCTTCGCCGTCGCGCCTGACACGGCAACGCCCGCGGAGGTGCGCACCGCGTTCGTGGTGGCCTCGCTGGTGATCGCGGCATCCTTGGCGATTGCCGCCGGACTGGCTTGGCGACGCGGTTGAGACGGGGTCTTCACGCGACGTCCACGTCTTCCACCTGCAGCTGAAAGCCAATCGGAGAGTGTGCCGAAACGCCGCTATATTCCAGACACCCCAGACGAAGGAGGGAGTGGAATGATTCTTACCAATCAGCACCTGATGATGGCACGTACGCTCGGTGTGGCGATTGTCGCCACCGTAGGCCTTGGGGCCTGCGCCACCTACAAGGACGATTTCGCAACGATCAACTCGCGGCTCGACCAGCTTGATGTGAAGGTGCAGGGTGCGGCGCAGAGCGCCGAGTCGGCCAATCAGTCGGCGCAGCAGGCCAACCAGCGTCTGGATCAGATCGAAGGGCGCGTCCAGCAGCTTGAACGGGCACCTCGCCGCACCCCGCGCGGCTGACCGCCTGTAGCCTGCACATCCGAGTCAGGGGCCCAGTGGCCGCAGCGGCCACTGGTGTCCTCCCGTAACACAGCTTTCGAGGAATGCTCCCATCCATACCCACTCCTCCCTTGCGCGCCGTGCCCATCGCGCTGCTCTGGCAGTGGCGTTGGCGTTCCTGGTGGTTGGTGTCGTCAATGCGGAAGATGCCGTCGCGCCGCCGTCGGCCGCCGTTGATGAACTGCCACCCGGCCAGGATGTCTCCGAAACCGTGATCGAACTGGCGGGCTGGGTCGTGGCGTCCAAGGACAGCCAGGGCTATCCGTTCGCAGTCATGGACAAGGCTGCCGCGCAGATCCTGGTGTTCGGTGGCGACGGCCGGCTGCGCGGCGCGGCCCCTGCATTGTTCGGTTCAGCGACCGGCGACCACACCGCGCCCGGCGTTGCGGGTCTCGCCCTGCGTGCCATTCCGGGACGGGACCGCACCACGCCTGCAGGTCGCTTCGTGGGCGGCTACGGCCCTTCGATCGATGCAGGGCGGGTGCTGTGGGTGGACTACGAGTCCGCAGTCTCCATCCATCCGACCGCAACCGGCGTTCCAGCAGAGAGGCGTGTCGAGCGCCTGGCATCGCCGTCGCCGGACGACAACCGCGTCACCCACGGCTGCATCAACGTCTCGCCGGAGTTCTACGAACGCATCATCCGTTCCACCTTCGAGCGGGGCGGGGTGTTCTACATCCTGCCGGACGTGGACCCGATCGAGCAGACCTTCCCCGAGTTCGCACAGAGCCGCGCGGCTGCGCAGCACAACGGCGGCAAGCGCACACGATCTGCCCGCAGGTAGACGCTCCACCGCCGGCCCGGTGGGCGGCGCGGTCAGCCTGGCGCGCATCCATCCGGACACTGGCTGCGGCTCTTCCTGTTGCCCGGCAGCGTGCACCCGCTGCCGGAAATCGTTCATGATGGGCCCAGTCACACTCCCGTGGCAGCGCAGGCCGCATGCTGTGATGCGCCGACATCACGCGGCAACAGGCAGGACGGTGGAGCAAGAAGGTGGACCAGCCATGAGCCAACTCACCGACGGTTTCGGACGCAGCTTTCCGTACCTACGCCTGTCGTTGACCGAAGCCTGCAACTTCCGTTGTGGCTATTGCCTGCCGGAGGGGTACCAGGCCGATGGCCGCCCGCGCTTCCTGCAGGTCGAGGAGATCAGCCGCCTGGTCCGCGCCTTCGCGGCGCTGGGCATGAGCAAGATCCGGCTGACCGGTGGCGAGCCCAGCCTGCGCAAGGATCTTGATGACATCATTGCGGCGGTGGCGGCGGTGCCGGGTATCGGCAAAGTGGCCATCACCACCAACGGCACGCAGTTGCCGCGTCGCCTGCCGGGTTGGCACCGCGCCGGCCTGACGGCGCTGAACGTCAGCGTGGACAGTCTGCGGCGCGAACGCTTTGCTGCGATCACCGGGCATGACCGCCTGCCGGAGATCGAGCAGGGCCTGGCCCTGGCGCAGGCGCTGGGGCTGCCGTCGATCAAGCTCAACGCGGTGCTGCTGCGCGGCCTCAACGACGATGAGCTGCCGCAGTGGATGGCGTACCTGCGCGACCGTCCCTTCAGCGTGCGCTTCATCGAACTGATGCGCACCGGCGACAACGAAGCCTATTTCCAGCAGCATCACCTGCGTGCCGACGGGGTGATCGATCAGTTGCTGGCTGCCGGCTGGCGCGAGCGTGCACGGGCGGCCGATGCCGGCCCGGCGCGCGAGTTCGGCCACCCGGACCATCGCGGCAGCATCGGCATCATCGCGCCGTACTCGCGCGATTTCTGCAAGGGCTGCAACCGCTTGCGGGTAACAGCCAGGGGAGACCTGCGGCTGTGCCTGTTCGGCGACTTCGGCGTGCCGCTGCGCGCGCTGCTGCAGCACGATGACGACCATGACGCGCTGCTGGCGCGCATCACCACCCAGCTTGGCCTGAAAGCGGCCGGGCATGGCCTGCACCAGGGCCGGACCGGGCTGACCCCGCACCTGGCTTCCATCGGAGGATGAGCAGCACGATGAGTGGGGAACTGAACGCGGCATTCCATATGGCCGATGTCCGCAACAAGCGCATCAGTCGCCGGCGGGCGGTGGCGGTGGGCGAACTGCATGCCGGTCCGCTGGCGTACCCGTTGATCGTCGAGCGCCGCCTGCCGAAGGGCGATGCGCTGGTCATGGCCGAGATCGCCGGCCTGCAGGGGGCGAAGATGGCGTCGATGCTGATGCCACTGTGCCATCCGCTGCCGCTGGAGCTGGTGCAGGTGTTCTGCGCGCCGGTGCCGGAACGGCACGCCATCCGGGTCTGGTGCGAGTGTGCCAGCGAGGCGCGTACCGGTGTGGAAATGGAAGCGCTGGCCGGCGTCAACGCGGCGCTGCTGACCCTGTACGACCTGAGCAAGCCGGTGGAACCGGCGCTGCGCATCGAAGGTATCCGCCTGCTGTTCAAGGAAGGTGGCAAGCGCGGCCTGTGGCTGCATCCTGATGGCATGGATGATGCCGAGCGCGCGCGCTTCAGACCGCGTGCGCCGAAGGGCCTGGAAGGCGCGGCCTGCGCGGTGATCACCCTGAGCGACCGTGCCAGCGCAGGTACTTATGAGGATGTTTCTGGCCCGACCCTGGTGGCCGGCCTGAACAGGCTGGGCGGCGAGGTGGTGGCTGCCGACGTGCTGCCCGATGGCATCGAGCCGTTGGCGGATCGCCTTCAGGCATTGGCCGCCGATGGCGTGCGCCTGTGCCTGTGCACTGGCGGTACCGGTCTGGGCCCGCGTGACCTCACCCCGGAGGCGCTGCGTTCGTTGAACGCGCGGCCGGTGCATGGGCTGGCGCAGATGGTCCGGGCGCTGAGCGCGCAGCACACGCCGATGGCCTGGCTGAGCCGCGCCGAGGTGGTGCAACTGGGCAGCATGCTGGTGTTCGCGCTGCCCGGCAGCCCGAAGGCGGCAGCGCAGTGCCTGGACATCCTGGCGCCGGTGCTGGGCCACGCCCTGGCGATGGTCGACGGTGGTGACCACGCGTGATTCTCTACAGTGAAGCACTGCAGCACCTGCTGGAGGCGGCCACGCCGCTTCCCGCCGAGCGTCTGCCCCTGCAGGAGGCCGCAGGCCGCACCCTGGCCAGTGACATCCACAGCGCGCAGGCATTGCCGCCGTTCGACAATTCGGCAATGGACGGTTTTGCGCTGCGCGCCAACGGGGTGGCGTTCGAGTCGGGTACCGAATTCACGGTGCAGGGCTGGCAGGCGGCGGGTGATGGCGATGCCGAAGGCGGCGAGGGCGCCTGGGAGATCATGACCGGCGCGCGCATGCCGGGCGGCCTGGACACGGTGGTACCGATCGAGAACGTGCAGATCCTCGCCAGCGAAGCGGGCCGTCCGACCCGGATCGCGCTGAAGAGCGTGGTCAGGCCGGGCCAGAACGTACGCCTGCGGGGCGAGGACGTAGCCGAAGGCGAATGCGTGCTGCGGGCGGGACAGAGGGTGGATATCAACGCACGGACCCTGCTGCACGCCCTTGGCGTTGGCGAGGTGGTGGTGATGTCGCGACCGGCGGTGGCGGTGATTGCCACCGGCAAGGAGCTGGTGAGCGAGGCGACGCAGGCGCTGGAGTCCGGGCAGATCCGTGACAGCAACCGCCCCTACCTGGTCGGGCGGCTGCACGCGGCCGGAGCTGAGGTGGTGTGGCAGGGCACCGTCGGTGATGATGTGGCCGCGTTCGATGCAGCGCTGGACCAGGCACTGGCGGCCGGTGCGCGGGTACTGGTCAGTACCGGTGCGGTCTCTGCGGGCCGTTACGACTTCGTGCCCGACGCACTGCGCGCGCGCGGGGCGCGAATCGTGTTCCACAAAGTGGCGATCCGTCCGGGAAAGCCGCTGCTGTTTGCGGTACTGCCCGACGGTGCG
Organism: Stenotrophomonas sp. Steno-C15; assembly: GCF_056393265.1. Classification (NCBI taxonomy): domain Bacteria; kingdom Pseudomonadati; phylum Pseudomonadota; class Gammaproteobacteria; order Lysobacterales; family Lysobacteraceae; genus Stenotrophomonas; species Stenotrophomonas sp. Steno-C15. The sequence goes on along the minus strand of NZ_JBWJPF010000001.1, from coordinate 345,614 downwards.
CTGTATTTCGGCCTGCCGGGCAACCCGGTGTCGGCGGCAGTGGGGCAGCGGTTCTTTGTCGAGCCTGTACTGCGCCGGCTGCTGGGGTTGGCGCAGGAACCGGTGCTGCGGCTTCCCCTGCAGGCGATGGTGCGCAAGCCGCCCGGCCTGCGCGTCCACGCCCGTGCGCGGGTGGAGCTGGACGAGCAGGGCCAGCTGAGTGCGCGGGTGCTGTCCGGACAGGAATCGTTCCGTCTGATGTCCATGGTGCAGGCCAACGCCTGGGTGGTACTGGAGGACGAGGGCGATCTGGTTCCGGCCGGCAGCGCGGTGCGCGTACAGGGCTGGGGCCACGCCGACCCGGTGCAGCTGACGGGCAGGGAGTGGGAATGAAACAGGTGACGTTGCAGTTGTTCGGTGCGTTCTCCGATCTGGATGAGCGTCGGGAGATCACGCTGGAGGTGTCGGGTGCGACCGTGGCCGACCTGCGCCAGGCGCTGCGCGAGCTGCTGCCGGTGCGTTGGCCCGGTTTCCGTGCTGGCCTGCTGGACTATTCGGCCTTCGCCGACCAGCAGCGCGTGCTGCGCGATCACGATGTGCTGCCGGAGGATGGCCGCGTGGCCATCCTGCCGCCGGTGAGCGGGGGCTGAGCGATGGACGCGAAGCCGATTGCGAAGGTGGTGGACCGGGCGCACGGGGCGATCGACCCGGCAGAAGGGATCGCCGCGGTGTCCGACCCGGGTTTCGGCGGTATCGACGTGTTCATCGGCAAGGTACGTGACGTGAACGTCGGTCGGGTGGTCACGGGCATCACCTACGATCTGTTCGAGCCGCTGGTGCTGAACGAAATCCAGCGCCTGGCGGCCGAGGTGGAGGCGGCGTTCGGGCCGCGCCTGAAGCTGTATGTGGCGCATGCCAGGGGGCGGCTGGGCATCGGCGATGTGGCCGTGGTGGTGGCCGCCGGCAGCCCGCACCGGGACGAAGCATTCCGCGCGTGCCGGCAGCTGATCGAGGCAGTGAAGCACCAGTGCCCGATCTGGAAGCAGGAACACTACGAGGATGGCGACAGCGCCTGGAGCGAGGGCTGCAGCCTGTGCCATGCGGACAGCACGCCCGCACATGGCCATGACCACGAGCACGGCCATTGACGGCATCGTGCTGGCTGGAGGCCTGTCCAGCCGCATGGGCCGCGATAAGGCGCTGCTGCCCTGGCGCGGGCGCACCCTGCTTGAGCACATGCGTGACGTGTTGATCGCGGCCGGTGCGCAGCGGGTGTGGGTGAGCGGTGACTATCCGGCCTTCGATGGCATTCCCGACCAGGTCGCGCGCTGCGGCCCGCTGGGCGGGCTTTACAGCGTGTCCCTGGCCATGCCCGATACCGTTGCGTGGGTGGTGCCGGTGGACATGCCCAGCTTGACCGGCGCCCTGCTGCATCGGCTGCACGGGGTGCCTTCCGCCTGCAGCGTGTTCTCCGGCGAGCCATTGCCGATGTGTCTGCAGATCAATGATCATTGCCGGCGGGCCCTGCGGACCTTGATCGAAGATCCACAGGCGCGGCGTTCGCTGCGTGCCCTGCAGGAGCGGCTGGCGGCGACGGCGTTGCCGCTGCCTGAGAATGAGCGTGCCTTGCTGTTCAACTGCAATACCGGGGCCGACTGGGAGTCCATCGCAACATGAAAGTCCAGCTGCAGCGGCAATCCATGCGCCTGCGTGTCGATGAAGAGGAACTGGCAGCACTGCTGGCCGGCGACTCGCTGGAGAACCTGACCCGGTTTGGTGGCACGGGCGGGTGGGGAACCGCGTTGTCGCTGCATGGGGGCGACCAGGCGGTGCTGCTGGACGGTGGCACGGTCTGCCGGCTGGTGCTGCCGCGCGATGCAGTGCAGGGGCTGGCAGCACGACTGCCGTCGCGTGATGGTCTGGAATTTTCCATCGCGCTGGATGATGACAGTTCGTTGCAGCTTCAGTTCGACGTGGATGTGCGCGACAGCATGCGCCAGCGCGGTCATCAGCGGCGGGGGCAGCGTCCGCCGCCGTGAGACCGGCCGTGGCACGCCTGCCGTATGATGAAGGCCTTCATCCAGGCATTCCGTGATGTTCTCCACTCCGTCCCCACAGGTTCGCCAGGGCGCGGCGACGCCGAACCCCGCCGCTGCCGATGACGGCGACGCGCTGCACTTCTGCAGTACCTGTGCATTCTCCGATGCCTGCATGTCGCAGGGGTATGACAAGGCCGCGCTGGGCGAACTGCATGTGCTGGTCGACCATGTCGGCCCGTTCCACGCGGGCGACTACATCTTCCGCGCCGGCGAGCCGTTCGATTCGATCGCGGCGGTGCGTGCCGGCATGGTCAAGACGTTTGTCGATGACAGCCAGGGCAACGAGCAGGTGCTCGGTTTCAGTCTGCCCGGTGAGGTGATCGGCCTGAACGCGATCCACGAGGCACGCTTTCCCTGCAATGCCGTGGCGCTGGATACCGTGTACCTGTGCCGGATCTCATTCCCCAGGCTGAGCCTGCTGGCCACCCGCATGCCGGGCCTGCAGGCGCGGCTGTTCAGCCTGCTCAGTGCGGAGATCGGCAAGGTTGCCCTGCTGGCGGCCAACCATCGCACCGAAGAGCGGATGGCCGCGTTCCTGCTGGACATGTCCGAGCGCTACGCACGCCGCGGGTTCTCCGCCACCCGGTTCAACCTGACGATGGCACGCACCGAGATCGCCAATTACCTGCGGATGGCACCGGAAACCGCCAGCCGCGTGCTGCGCCGGCTGAGCGATGATGGGATCATCGCGGTCAGGCAGCGGGAAATCCTGTTGTTGCAGCCCGAGCGCCTGGCATTGCTGGCATCGGCCGATGAATCCGATCCGAACTGAATCTGGCCGGGAGCCGAAGATGATGCGAGCGGGACTGATGTTGCTGGGGATGCTGGCGTCGCTGCCGGCGTACGCAGCCGGGCTGACGGTATCGGCGGCGTCGAGCCTGACCGAGAGCTTCCGTGAACTCGGTGCCGCCTATGAGAAGGCCCACCCCGGCGCCCGGGTCGATTTCAACTTCGCCGCCTCCGGCGTGCTGCTGCAGCAGATCAGCCGGGGCGCACCGGTCGATGTGTTTGCTTCGGCTGACGAAGTCACCATGGATCAGGCACAGCAGCAGGGCCTGCTGGCTGCCGGTACCCGCGAGGTGTTCGCGGTGAACGCGCTGTGGGTGGTGGTGCCGCCGCAGACCCGGGGCGGGCCGCGTAGCCTGAAGGATCTCGCGGGTGCCGACGTGCGGCGCCTCGCGCTGGGCAACCCGGACAGCGTGCCGGTCGGCCGCTATGCCAAGGGTGCGCTGGAAGCGGCGGGCCTGTGGCCGTCGGTGCAGGGCAGGATCGTCACCACGCAGAACGTACGCCAGTCGTTGGATTACGTGGCGCGGGGGGAGGTGGACGCCGGTTTCGTCTACGCCACCGACGCACAGGCCATGGCCGGCCGCGTGCGTCGTGCCTTCGCAGTGCCGGTGTCCGGACGCATCGCCTATCCGCTGGCGGTGACCCGGGCGAGCACGCAGCCAGCCGAAGCCAGGCGCTTCGCCACCTTCGTGCGGTCGGCACAAGGTCAGGCGATCCTGGCCAGGCACGGGTTCGGCAAGCCCTGACGGATGGACCTGGACTGGAGCGCGCTGGGGTTGTCGCTGAAGGTCGCCGGCTGGGCCACGGCGATCAATCTGGTGCTGGGCGTTGGATTGGGGGCGTTGCTGGCGCGTCGGCGCTTCCCCGGCCGCGAACTGCTGGATTCGCTGCTGACCCTGCCGATGGTGCTGCCGCCGACGGTGCTCGGTTATTACCTGCTGGTGCTGATAGGGCGCAACGGCCCCATTGGCGCGTGGTTGCAGTCGTGGTTCGGCATCAACCTGATCTTTACCTGGCAGGCGGCGGTGGTCGCCGCGGCAGTGGCTTCGCTGCCGCTGGTGTTCAAGCCGGCACGCGCGGCGTTCGAGGATGTGGACGGGCAGCTGGAGCAGGCCGCGCGCACGCTCGGCGTGTCGGAGGCGGCGGTGTTCTTCCGCATCACGCTGCCGCTGGCCTGGCGCGGCATTCTCGCCGGCCTCCTGCTGGCGTTTGCCCGGGCGATGGGTGAGTTCGGCGCGACGCTGATGGTGGCCGGCAGCATCCCGGGTCGTACGCAGACGCTGTCGATCGCCATCTACGAGGCGGTGCAGGCAGGGCAGGACGGCAGGGCCAATGCGCTGGTGATCCTGACGTCGGTAGTGTGCATCGTCATCCTGCTGCTGGCGGCACGCTTGGTGGGCGGGCATCGCAGGGAGCTGCGCGATGTGGCTTGACCTGAAGGTGCGGCGCCGGATGCAGGCAGCGGGCCAGGTCTTCGAACTGGACGTCACGCTGCAGTGCACGCAGCGCCAGGTGGTGGTGTTCGGCCCGTCCGGGGCAGGCAAAAGCCTGACGCTCAAGGCCGTGGCCGGACTGCTGCGTCCCGGACAGGGCCATGTGACGCTGCAGGGGCAGGTGCTGTTCGATTCCCACGCGCGGGTCGACCTGCCACCGCAGCGGCGTCGCCTGGGGTACGTGTTCCAGGACTACGCGCTGTTTCCCCACCTGAGCGTGCGCCAGAACGTGGCGTTCGGGCTGCAGCGGAGCTGGTTCAATCCACGCCGTGGCCAGCGCTTCGACGTCGTCGAGCAGTGGCTGCAGGCGTTCCGTATCGACCACGTGGGGGATCTGCTGCCGTCGCAGATCTCCGGCGGCCAGCGTCAGCGTACGGCCCTGGCGCGGGTCATGGTGACCCAACCGCAGGCATTGCTGCTGGACGAGCCGTTCGCTGCACTGGACCACGACCTGCGCCAGCACCTGCGCGAGGAGCTGGCGGCGGTGCTGGACAGTACCGGCATTCCGCTGCTGCTGATCAGCCACGATCCTCAGGATGCCGTTGTCTTCGGCCAGCAGGTCGCGCACATGGCGGACGGCCGGGTCGTCGGCGATTGATGCATGCGCTCGTGCCGGGCCACGGCCGGCCGAATCGATGCAGGGTCAGTACAGCTCGCAGTGAATGCGGCCCTCCCCGCGCAGCAGGTCCCAATGCCCCTGGCCGCCAATGGCGTCGATGGCCTCGCGCACCGCGTCTTCCAGGTGGCGCTTGTTGCCGCACAGGTACAGGTGCCCGCCGCGGGACAACACCTGCCTTACTTCGCGGGCGCGCTGCCGCAGCACATGCTGCACATACACCTTTTCGGTTCCGTCACGCGAGAAGGCAGGATGCAGGCCGGCGAGCACGCCGCGCGCATGCCAGTCCTGCAGCTGCTCGCGATAGAGGTAATCGTGTTCGCAATGCTTCTCGCCGAACACAAGATGCAGTTCGCGTCCGCAGCCATTGGCCTGCACCTGCTGCACCAGGCCGATCAGCGGCGCGATGCCGGTGCCGGTGCCGATCAGCAGCAGGGGCGCGCTGCCGGTGTCGGCCAGATGGAAGCCTGGATTGGAGCGGCAGTACACGCGGGCGTGGCTGCCCCCCCGCAGCAGGCTGCCGGTGGCGGTACCGGAACGCTCGCGGCCGCGCAGGGTGTAGCGCACTTCGCGTATGCACAGGCTCAGCTGGCCGTTGCCGGGATGCGAGGCGATCGAGTAGGCCCGTGGCAGGCGCGCTGACAGGATGTCGCGCAGCCTGGCCAGCGGCACGCGGTCCGGGCTGGCGTGGTCCTGCAGGATATCCAGCACGTCCAGACCGTGCAGGTAGGCATCCAGCTCGCGCTTCTGGCTGACCTTCAGCAGCGACTTCAACCGCTCGCTGCCGCCCAGCCTGGCCAGCTCGCGCAGCACGCCCCTGCCCAGCAGCCGCAGTTCGCGGTCCTGCAGCATGGCGATGGCCGCATTGTCGCCGTACCAGGTGGCAAGGGCCTGCAGCAGTGCAGGGTCGTGGTCCGGCAGCACGTGCACCGTGTCGCCGGCGCAGTAGGCCATGCCACTGCCGGCAATATCCAGCTGCAGGTGCCACGCGGCCGGATCACTGCTGTTGACGCGGTGGCGCTCGACGATGGGCGCGGCGAAGGCATTGTCGTGACCGTAGGCGGTAACCTGCAGATGCAGGTCCTGGCCGGCGGCGGCATCGCCCTCGAGCACCTGGCGGAGCACCGGCTGCCACTGCTGGAAGAACCGTTCATAGCCGAGGTCGGCGTCGACCCGTCGCAGCAGCGGCTGCGCTTGGCGTTCGCTCAGCGCCGCGTCCAGCGCTCGGGTGAAGCCGCAGAATCGAGGGTAGCCGGTGTCGCCCAGGCCGAACACCGCGTAGCGCAGGCCGGGCAGCGACCCGGTCTGGCACACGCTCTGGAAGAAGCGTTCGCCGTTCGCGGGCGGCTCGCCGTCGCCGAACGAACTGGAGATCGCCAGCAGCACATCGCCCTGGCCCAGGCTGGCAACGTCAATGTCGTTGAACGGCAGCACCTGCGGCGCGAGCGCTTGCAGGCCAGGGTCCGCGCCCAGGCGCTGGGCCAGGGCGCGGGCATTGCCCGATTCGGAGGCGAAACCCACCAGCAGGCGGCGAACCGGTGTGGCAGCGATGGTGTTCACGCGGCCTCGTAGAAGTCGTCGAATTTCTCCTTGCTGAACTCGACCTGCTCGAAGTCCTGCATCAGGTCGTTCACCACACGGCGGATGCTGATGTACGCGGTGATGTTGCCTTCGGCGTCGAACAGCGGCTGCACGGTGGTGTCGACCACATAGAGCACGCCCCCCTTGCCCAGGTTCGGCACGATGCCGGTCCAGATGCCGCCGGCCTTGATCGTGTCCCACATGTCCTTGTAGACGGCCTTGGGCACATCCGGATGGCGCACGATGCTGTGCGGCTGGCCGATCAGTTCTTCACGTGCGAAGCCGGTGAGCGTGCAGAACAGATCATTGGCGTAGGTGATGTTGCCCTGCAGGTCAGTGGTGGAGATCACCATGACCTTCTGCAGGGCGTTCAGGAGCTGGCTGTTGTCGGGGGTGTCGTGCATTGCAGGGTCCTTGTGGCTGCCGGAAACGCCGGCATGTTCGGGGCCTGCATAGAGATACCCCCGCGTGCCGGCGGCCGGTTTGACATTGGTCAAGGGGGAGGCAGGGATCGCCTGCGACGGGATGTCGCATATGGCACCCAGCCGACCGCCACCACCCAGGCCACGGGCAGCGCGCGCACGGCATCCAGGTGGATGTCCCGTCCGGGAGGCATCGATGGGCGTGATGAACGCGGCATGCGTACTCAGCTCATGACGCGTTGTCACAAAGAAATCGCCAGGGCTTCACGGCCGATTGATCGCATTCGGGGCTATTGTCCTCCTGAGCCTCTCGCTGACGTCCCCCACGTTCTGCGTCGACTTCCCTCTCCGCTTCAGCGCCCGTCCGGGCGCCGTTGGCGTCCGTCTGCCTGAACACTTCCGAGATCATCGCCATGGCCCGCGTCGTCCAGTCCGCTTCACCCGTTGCGACGCCTCCCGCTGCATCTGTACCAATCGGGACCCGCCGGGGCCACTCACAGCCGTTGAAGTTGCCGGAACTGGTACAGCGCGTGCTGTTTGTCGCGACCGAAATGGCCGACTTCGTCAAGGCGGGAGGCCTGGGCGATGTGGCCGCGGCCCTGCCACGCGCGGTGCGCGGCGCGTGTGATTCGCGCGTGCTGCTTCCCGGCTACCCGGAAGTGCTGCAGCGCCTGCCGCAGCTGCGGCCGGTGGGGCAGGTCAGCCCAAGGGCCGGCCTGCCTGCGTGCACCATCGGCATGGCGGTGCAGGCCGACGGCCTGCCGATCTACGTGCTGCTCTCGCCTGAGCTGTATGAGCGGGAAGGCTCGCCCTACGTGGATGGGCAGGGACAGGAGTGGAAGGACAACGCGGTTCGCTTCGCCACGCTGTCACACGCGGCTGCGGAGATTGCGGCCGGGCGTGCCGGGCTGGACTGGTCACCGCAGCTGCTGCACCTGAATGACTGGCCGGTGGCCATGGCCGCCGCCTACGTGCGTTGGGACCGGACGGCAGTGCCGACGCTGCTGACGATCCACAACCTGGCTTATCAGGGCCTGTTCCCGTATGCGCTTGCGCCGGTGCTGGGCGTACCGGCCGCGCACCTGGATGAACTGCACTTCCACGGACAGATGTCATTCCTGCAGGGCGGCATCACCAATGCCACGCGGCTGAACACAGTCAGCCTGCGCTATGCACAGCAGATCACCGCCCCGGATGATGGATGCGGACTGCATGACCTGCTGGCCCGGCGCGCCGCCGGCGGTCACCTGAGCGGCATCGTCAACGGCATCGACGCCAGCTGGGATCCGCGACGCGATATCCACCTCAAGGCGCACTTCGGCATCGGCGAATGGACCGGACGCGCGACCAACGCACATGCGGTGCGCAGGGCGTTCGGCCTGGCGCCCTCGACCGGCCCGCTGTTCGCGGTGGTTTCCCGCCTGGTGCACCAGAAGGGCCTGGACATCACCTGTGACGTGGCGCCACAGATCGTCGCGGCCGGGGGGCAGCTGGTCGTCATCGGCGGCGGCGAGCCGCAGGTGGAAGCACAGGTGCAGGCGCTGGCCCGGCGCTACCCGGGCCGGGTGGGCGCATTCATCGGGTTCGAGGAAGCGCTGGCGCGCCAGATGTTCGCCGGCGCGGACTTCCTGCTGATGCCTTCGCGTTTTGAACCCTGCGGGCTCAGCCAGATGTACGCGCAGCGCTTCGGCTGCCTGCCGGTCGCGCATGCGACGGGCGGGCTGGTGGACACCGTCGAGGATGGCGTGACCGGTTTCCTGTTCCACGGTGCCAATGCCGATGGCCTGCGCCGCTGCGTGGAGCGGGCGATGCGCACCTTCCGTCTGCCAGGCCTGCTGCAGGCCATGCGCCGCGCCGCCATGCTGCGGCCGGGCGGCTGGGATGCGGCCGGGCGAGCCTATCTGGCGCTGTACCAGCAGACCTGCCAGGTGGCCGCATGAGCCACGACAGCGCGCATCTGGCCGCCCTCGAGGACGACATCACCGCGGACACAGCACTGGATCACCGCATCGCGCCGGCGCTGGAGGACCTCGTCCATGCCCGCCCGGCAGATGCATTTGCCTGGCTGGGCCCGCACCGCCAGCGCGAGGGTGAACGGCGGTTGCGCGTGCTGGTGCCGCACGCGCAGCGCGTCGAGGTGATCGGAGAGGACGGGCGACGCTGGGATCTGCACCCGGGCCCCTTGCCCGGCCTGTTCGAGGGCGCCGCCGGTGAAGCGGCGGTGCCGCTGCTTGCCCTGCATTTCGAGCAGGGTGTGGAGCAGGTGCACGATGCCTATGCCTTCGGCCCGCTGCTGGACGAGGCGCTGCTGCAACGCTTCCATGCCGGTGATGCCGATGCGGCGCGCCAGCTGGGCGCGGTCCCGATGCAGGTGCAGGGGATCGCCGGCGTGCGCTTCGCGGTGTGGGCGCCCAATGCGCGGCGGGTCGCCGTGGTCGGCGATTTCAACGGATGGGATGGCCGACGCCATCCGATGCGGCTGCGCCATGCGGCTGGCGTGTGGGAACTGTTCCTGCCCGGCGTGCAGGCCGGTGCCCGCTACAAGTTCCGCATTGTCGGGGCTGATGGCCAGGTGATGCCCGACAAGTTCGACCCGATGGCGCGCTGGGCCGAACTGCCACCGGCCACCGCCTCACGCGTGCCTTCGGCGGCGCCGATGCAGTGGCATGACGAGGGTTGGAGGGCGGCCCGGCGCCAGGCGGGCGCCAGCGCGCCGCTGTCCATCTACGAGGTACATGCGGGCTCCTGGCAGCGCGGCGATGATGGCGCACCGCTGGACTGGGATGCGCTGGCCGACCGGCTGATTCCGTACGTGGCCGGACTCGGCTTCACCCACATCGAACTGCTGCCGGTCACCGAGCATCCCTTCGGCGGTTCCTGGGGCTATCAGCCGCTGGGGATCTACGCACCGACGGCACGCCATGGGACGCCGCACGCCTTTGCGCGCTTCGTGGATCGCTGTCACCAGGCCGGAGTGGGGGTGATCGTGGACTGGGTGAGCGCACACTTCCCCAACGACGCGCATGGCCTGGCCGGTTTCGACGGAACCGCGTTGTACGAGCATGCCGACCCGCGCGAAGGGGTGCACGCTGACTGGGACACGCTGATCTACAACTATGGCCGCAACGAAGTGGCCGCTTACCTGATCGGTAGTGCCTTGGAGTGGGTGGAGCGGTTCCACATTGACGGACTGCGCGTGGACGCAGTGGCGTCCATGCTGTACCGGGATTACAGCCGTGCTGACGGTGAGTGGATACCCAACGAGCAGGGCGGGCGAGAGAACCTGCAGGCGGTCGCCTTCCTGAGGCGGATGAACCAGACCCTGCGTGAGCGCTTCCCGGACGTGTTGGTGATTGCCGAGGAATCCACCGCGTGGCCGGGGGTGACCGCGCCGGTGGAGGAGGGCGGGCTTGGCTTCACCCACAAATGGAACATGGGCTGGATGCACGACACCCTGCAGTACTTGGGGCGCGATCCTGTCCATCGCCAGCATCACCACAGCGAGATCAGCTTCGGCCTGGTCTACGCCTTCTCCGAACGCTTCGTGCTTCCGCTGTCGCATGACGAGGTGGTGCATGGCAAGGGCGCGCTGCTGGCCAAGATGGCAGGCGAACCGGCGCAGCGGCTGGCCCAGCTTCGTGCGTATTACGGCTTCATGTGGGCGCACCCGGGCAGCAAACTGCTGTTCATGGGCGGCGAGTTCGGCCAGGGACATGAGTGGTCGCACGATGCAGCACTGGACTGGGAACAGGCGACCAGCAGTGAGGGCCGGGGCCTGTCGCGTCTGGTGGGCGACCTCAATGCCGTGCTCCGCTCCGAACCCGCGCTGCATCGTGACGAGCGCGATGAACGCGGTTTCGACTGGAGCGTGGCCGATGACAGCCGCAACAGCGTGTATGCCTTCATCCGCCGGGATCCTGCCGGCAGCGGCCGCACCCTGCTGGTGGTGAGCAACTTCACCCCGGTGCTGCGCGAGGGTTACCGGGTTGGCGTGCCGCAACCGGGGCGCTGGACGGAACGCCTCAACACCGACAGCGCGCATTACCACGGCGGCAATGCGGGCAACCTCGGAGCGGTGCAGACCGAGCCAAGGCCGATGCATGGCCACGCCCAGTCGCTGCGGCTGACCCTGCCGCCGCTGTCCACGCTGTACCTGCAGGTTGATGCATGACCACAGCGTCGCCGCGTCTGGGCGCTTGGCGTGCGGCCGGTGAGGGGGTGGAGTTCCGTCTGTGGGCGCCGGACGCGGACACGATGACGCTGTGCCTGCAGGGCGCGCTGCGGCCGATGCAACGCGAGCCGGACGGTTGCCACTGGCTGCGGACACAGGCATCGCATGGCGACCGGTACCGGTTCCGCCTCCCTTCAGGCCAGGACGTGCCAGATCCGGCCTCGCGCTGGCAGCCGGACGGCGTCGATGGCGACAGCGCCGTGGTGCTGGACACCGGCAGGGCGCAGGCCACGTGGCAGGGGCCCGCCTGGCAGGACCTGGTCATCTGTGAGGTGCACATCGAGGCAGGCGGCGGCCTCGCTGCACTGACCGCGCAGCTGCCGATGCTGGCCGCAACGGGCATCACCGCCATCGAGCTGATGCCGGTTGCGCAGTTTCCCGGCCGGCGCAACTGGGGCTACGACGGTGTGTTCCCCTACGCACCGGCCCATGTCTACGGCGGGCCGGCAGCGCTGAAGGCTTTCATCGACGCGGCGCATGATGCCGGACTGTCGGTGCTGCTGGATGTGGTCTACAACCACTTCGGACCGCAGGGCAACCCTCTGCGTGACTACGCGCGGGCGTTCTTCCGTGACGATCGCAGCACCCCCTGGGGTGAGGCGATCGACTTCCGCCAGCCCTGGGTGCGGCGCTTCTTCATCGACAATGCGCTGATGTGGTTGCGCGACTATGGCTTCGATGGGCTGCGCCTGGACGCGGTACACGCCATCGACGATGACCGCTTCCTGCAGCAGCTGGCCGACGAGGTGCGCGCGGAGGTGCCGCACGCGCACCTGGTGCTGGAGAACGAACGCAACCAGGCGTGGTGGCTGCGCGGTGCCTATCAGGGGCAATGGAACGACGACTTCCACAACGCGCTGCACGTGATGCTGACCGGCGAGCAGGAAGGCTATTACGCGGCCTACGCCGGTCGCGCCGACGCGCTGCTGGCCCGCTGCCTGGCAGAAGGATTCGCCTGGCAGGGTGAACCTGACCTGGGCGGCCATCCCCGCGGCGAACCCAGCAGCGACCTGTCGCCCGCGCGTTTCGTTGTATTCGCGCAGAACCACGACCAGGTGGGCAACCGTGCCTTCGGCGAGCGCCTGTCGATGCTGGTGGATCCGGCGCGGCTGCGCGCGGCACTGGCGCTGACCCTGCTGACGCCGATGATCCCGCTGCTGTTCATGGGTGAACCGTGGCAGGCGCGGTCGCCGTTCCTGTTCTTCACCGACTATGCGCCGCCGCTGGACGAGGCGGTGCGCGAGGGACGTCGCCGCGAGTTTTCCGGCTTCAGTGCCTTCGCCGATGCCGCCTCGCGTGCGCGTATTCCGGACCCGAACGATCCGGCCACCCTGCAGGTCTCGTACACGCCGCCGCCCGGCGATGATCCCTGGTCGCAGCAATGGCTGCGTTGCACAGGCGGGTTTTTGGCCCTGCGCAGACGCTATCTGCAGCCCGGCCTGCTGCAGGCCCGGTCGCTGGGTGCGCGGGTGCTTGGCGAGGGGGCGGTGCAGGCGGGTTGGCAGCTGCCATCGGGCCAATGGTGGATCGCGATCAATGTGGGCCCACGGCCCGTGGCGCATGCGGTGCCGGCCGGCGAGCGCGTTGTGGGTCCCGACGTTGCCGGTGTGCTGCCGGCAGGCGGCAGTGTTGTTGCGTGCTGGGTGGCGGCATGAGGACGGATATATCGGTTCGGGACGCCGCACGCCGGGCAGGTCTCCTGGAGCGCTGGACCGACGTGGCCGGCGTCGAGCGCGAAGTCGCGCCGGACGTGCTTCGCGCGGTGCTGGAAGGGCTGCAAGGCGATGGTGCGCCGGTGCGCGCCCGCTTGCTCACCGCCTGCTGTGGCCAGGTACTGGTGATGCCGGAGGCGACGGGGGCGGCGTGCTGGGTGGATGAACAGGGGCGCGAGCTGCCAGCACGGCCTGATGCGCAGGGGCGCTGGCGCGTTCCGGATCAACCGGGCTATTGGCAGTGGCGCCGGGGCGGGCGGCAACAGGCGGTCGCGGTGGCGCCGCCGCGAGCCTGGTGGCCACCGCGCCTGCTGCGCGGTTGGGGTCTGTCGGTGCAGGTCTACAGTCTGCGCGCCCGCGGCGATGCAGGCATCGGTGACAGCGCCGGCTGTGCGCAGTGGCGTGAGCTGCTGCAGCGGCATGGAGGCGATGCACTGGCGTTGAGTCCGCTGCACGCCGGCTTGCCACCCGGCCTGGGCCATAGCCCCTATTCGCCCAGTGACCGGCGCTGGCTCGACCCGCTGCAGGTATCTCTTCCGCAGGTGCTGCCGGAGGCTGCCGACAGCGTGCTGCGCCAGGACGAGGCACTGGCGATGGCAATTGATGCCGCCACCGCTGCACGCCGCATCGACTGGCCGCACTCGGCGGCATTGAAGTGGCGCTGGCTGCGACAGGTGCGCCACTGGCTGCGGCAGCAGGCACCGGCACAGTGCGAGCAGATCGAGACCTGGTGCGATGCGCAGGGCGAACCGCTGCTGCGCTATTGCCAGCATGCCGCCGACGGGATCACCGGGAGCGCCGACGACCATGCATTTGCGCAGTGGCTGGCGCAGCAGGGCTGGGTGCAGGTGCACGCGGCGCTGCGCAGTGATGGCGCGTCGATCGGATTGATTGCCGATCTGGCCGTGGGCTGTGCACCGCAGGGCGTCGAGGCACGCACCGGTGGCGCCGATCTGCTGCAGGGGCTTGAACTGGGTGCGCCGCCGGATGCGTTCAATCCGCTCGGCCAGGCCTGGGGCATCACCAGCTGGTCACCGTTGGCGTTGCACCGCGAGGGCTTTGCACCGTTCATCCGCGTACTGCGCGCCGTGATGGCCGGCCGCGGTGGCCTGCGCATCGACCACATCCTCGGCCTGCAGCGGCTGTGGGTGTTGCCTCACGGCGCTGGCGCCAGGCAGGGCGTGTACCTGCGCTATCCATTCGATGACCTGATCAATCTGCTGGTGCTGGAATCGTGGCGGCATCGCTGCGTGCTGATAGGTGAAGACCTGGGGGTGGTGCCGCCGGGCATCCGCCAGCGGCTGGCAGCCCGGGGCATCCTGGGCATCGAGGTGCTGCCGTTCGCCCGCAACGGCGAGCGCTTCCTGCCGGCGTCGCGGTGGCGCCGCGATGCGGTGGCCATGCCGTCCACCCACGACCTGCCGCCACTGGCCGGCTGGCTGCGCGGGCGCGACCTGCGCTGGCGTGCCCGCCTGGGTGAGCTGGAGGACCTGTCGGCGGCACTGCGCGCGCGCGCGCGGGATGTGCAGGCGCTGGCCGCGGTCTGCGGTGGTGACGGCGCGACCGTGGAGGACGGAGCGCTGTCACTGGTTGCCCACGCAGCGTCGCGGCTGGCGCTGCTGCCATTGGAAGATGTGCTGGGCAGCCGTGCGCAGGTGAACCTGCCAGGCACCGTCAGCGGGCATCCGAACTGGCGACGGCGGTTGCCGCTGGCGTGGGACGGTGCCGCCGCCGATGCGCGGCTGGCGCGCCTGAGCAGCACGCGCCGCAGGACGGGACCATGACGAGGTTGCGTGCCACCGCGCGCCTGCAGTTGCACGCAGGCTTTGACCTGGAAGCGGCCGCAGCGCAGGTGCCGTATTACGCCGCACTGGGCGTCAGTCACCTTTACCTGTCGCCGATCGCGGCTGCGGTCCCGGGGTCCTCACATGGCTACGATGGCATCGACCCGGCCAGCATCAATCCGCAGCTGGGCGGCGAAGCGGCCTTCCGCCAGCTGGCCACCGCGGCGCGCTCACACGGCCTGGGTCTGATCCTGGACATCGTGCCCAACCATCTGGCGGCATCCCCGCACAGCCACTGGTGGAGCGATGTGCTGATGCACGGGCGTCGAAGCCGCCACGCAGGCTGGTTTGACATCGACTGGGAGGCGCCGGGCTGCGAAGGCCGGCTATGGTTGCCGGTGCTGGACCGGCCACTGCACGACGCCGTGCGCGACGGCGTACTGCGGGTGGGGGTGGACGATGAGCGGCCAGGGTTGCGCCATCATGGGCTGGTCCTGCCGTTGTCGCCGCGCAGTCATCCCCTGGACGCCGCGCAGTGGCCGGCGTGGGCCGAACGCTGCAACCGCAGCGTCGAGCGGTTGCAGGCACTGCTGCAGCGGCAGCACTACCGGCTGGCGTGGTGGCGCACGGCAGGCGATCAGGTGAACTACCGGCGCTTCTTCGATATCAACGAACTGGCCGCGCTGCGGGTGGAGCGCGAGGACGTGTTCGAAGCGGTGCATGCGCTGCCGTTGCGGCTGGTGCGTGAGGGCTGGGTGGATGGCCTGCGCATCGACCATGTGGATGGCCTGTCGTCGCCCGGCGACTATCTGCAGCGCCTGCGCGAGGCGGTGGATGCTGCCTGCGCGGCCGGGAGCCGTGATCCGGAGGCGGTGACTCTGCACGTCGAGAAGATACTGGCCGAGGGCGAGCAGCTGCCCGAGGGGTGGGCCTGCGACGGGACCACCGGCTATGACTTCATGGACCAGGCCGGCGCGTGGCTGCACGATCCGGCAGCGGCGCCCGCGCTCTCACGCGCCTGGCAGGCGGCGAGCGGCGACACGCGCGACTTTGACCAGATACAGCAGGACGCGCGCGGGATGCTGCTGCGCCAGTCGCTTCACACCGACTTCCAGCGCCTGCTGCGCAGTGCGCAGCAGGTTCTGCAGCCCCGGCTGGCCGAGGCCGACATCGGTACGGCCGCCCTGGCGCGCGCGCTGGCCGCGCTGCTGCGGCACTACCGCACCTACCGCCCGTACTCGTTGCGTGACGCGGGTGAGCGGAAGGCACTGGTCGCCGCTGCTGCCACGGCACGAGCCGCGCTGGACGGTGCCGGACGGGCGGCACTGGACCTGCTGCTGCAGGCACTTCCCGGCCAGGCACCGGCTGAAAGCGAGCTGCGCGTGCGCTTCGGGCAGCTGGCCGCGCCGTTGAACGCCAAGTCGGTGGAGGATACCGGCTTCTATCGTTACTTCAGACTGCTCTCACGCAACGAAGTCGGCAGTGATCCGCAGCGGCTGGGCATGCAGGGACGCGAGCTGCTGCAGCATGCAGCGCGGCGCCTGCGACGCCATCCCGAGGCACTGCTTGCGCTGGCGACCCACGATCACAAGCGGGGCAGCGACAGCCGGGCGCGGCTGGCGGTGCTCAGCACCTGCACGGCGGAGTGGCGGGATGCTGTACGGCGCTGGAGCCGGATGGCAGCCAAGGCCGGCATGCCGCTGCCGTTGCCGGGCGCCGAGGCGTATGCGCTGTGGCAGGCGCTGGTGGCGGCGTGGCCGATGCAGGGCGCCCCCGGTGCCGACTTCGCATCGAGGATGGCGGACTGGCTGACCAAGGCCCTGCGCGAGGGCAAACGGATCAGCAACTGGTCCGATCCCGATGTGGCAGTGGAGGACGCCGCCGCGCAGTGGCTGCACGCGCTGCTGGAGGGAGCACCCTTGCTGCCGGTGCGCGAGGCGCTGGCGACCTTCGTGGCCCGCATCGCGCCGGCGGGCGCCTGCAATGGATTGGCACAGCTGTGCCTGCAGCACTGCCTGCCCGGTGTGCCTGACCTCTATCAAGGCGGCGAAGGCTGGGACCTGAGCCTGGTGGACCCGGACAACCGCCGGGCCGTGGACTATCCGGCGCGGCAGGCATGGCTGCGGGACACGCGCTCCTGGCCCGCGCTGCTGCAGGACTGGCGGGACGGCGGCATCAAGGCATTGCTGCTGCGGCAGCTGCTGGATTGCCGCCGCAGGCACCCGCACCTTTTCCTGTACGGCGAGCTGCAGCCGCTGTCCGCGCCTGCGCGCTCGCCCTGGCTGGCGTTCGTGCGCAGGCACCAGACGCAGGTACTGCTGGTGATCGTGCAGCGTGGCTCGCCCATCGCCATGCCCGGGCCCGGCCTGAACGTTGTGCGTGACGTCGCCACCGGCCCAACGCTGCGCGGGCTTCCGGCAGGACGCATGCGCAACCTCCTGGACGGACGCATCGAACATTTCAATGAAACCGCGGATGCAGCACGGCTTCTGGCTGGCAGCCCGCTGGCGGTATGGATCAACGAGGAGACGGGTAGGGATGGACAGCAGGGAACGACGGCAGCGGATTGAGGCATTGGCCCACCAGATATGGGAAGCGGAAGGGCGCCCGGACGACCAGCAGCAGCGGCACTGGCACATGGCCGAGCGGCTGGTGGAGGCCGAGATTGCCGCGGCGCGCGGCGAGGAGGGCAGCGATGGCGAGCCGTAAGTGGGCACAGACCTCGCGCGTGCGCGAAGGCCGGCCCTTCCCGCTGGGTGCAACCTGGGACGGGCTGGGCGTGAACTTCGCGCTGTACTCGCGGCATGCCACCCGGGTCGAACTCTGCCTGTTCGACGCGCGCAACCGCGAGGTGGAGCGCATCGCGCTGCCCGAGTACACCAATGAGATCTGGCACGGCTATCTGCCCGATGTAAGGCCCGGGCAGCGCTACGGCTACCGGGTGCACGGTCCGTATGCGCCGGAGGAAGGGCATCGCTTCAATCCCAACAAGCTGTTGCTGGACCCTTACGCCAAGCAGATCGTCGGCGAGCTGAAGTGGGCGCCCCACCTGTTCGGCTACACCCTGGGCCATCGCGATGGCGATCTCAGTTTCGACCGCCGCGACAGCGCCAGCTACATGCCACGCTGCGCCGTGATCGATCCGGCCTTCAGCTGGGGTGTCGAGCGTGCACCCGAAACGGCCTGGGACAGGACCGTGATCTACGAAGCGCACGTGCGCGGGTTGACCATGCAGCATCCTGATGTCCCGCAGGCCGAGCGCGGCACCTTCTCTGCACTGCGGCATGATGCGGTGGTGGACCACCTGAGCCATCTGGGTGTGACCGCCATCGAGCTGCTGCCCGTGCACGCCTACGTGGACGACCAGCAGCTGCTCGAGCGTGGGCTGCGCAACTACTGGGGGTACAACACCATCGGCTTCTTCGCCCCACAGCCGCGTTACCTGTCGACGGGCACCGTGGCCGAGTTCAAGCAGATGGTCGCGCGGCTGCACAATGCCGGCATCGAAGTGATCCTGGACGTGGTCTACAACCACACCGCCGAGGGCAACGAGCTGGGCCCCACGCTGTCGTTCAAGGGCATCGACAATGCCAGCTACTACCGATTGGCCGATGATCGCCGCTATTACATCAACGATACCGGCACCGGCAACACGTTCGACCTGACCAATGCCGGCGCGCTGCGCATGGTGATGGACTCGCTGCGCTACTGGGTGACCGAGATGCGGGTAGACGGTTTCCGCTTCGACCTGGCGACCATTCTTGGCCGTGAGCGCCATGGCTTCGACGCCTCGGGCAGCTTCCTCGATGCGGTACGCCAGGACCCGATCCTGAGCCAGGTGAAGCTGATCGCCGAGCCCTGGGACATCGGCCCGGGCGGCTACCAGCTGGGCCAGTTCCCGCCGGGTTGGGCGGAATGGAACGACCGCTTCCGCGATACAGTGCGCGCGCTGTGGCGTGGCGATGGCGGGCAGCTGCCGGAGTTCGCCACCCGTTTCACCGGCTCGGCCGACCTGTTCGAACACCACGGCAGGCGGCCGTCGGCCAGCATCAACCTGGTAACGGCACACGACGGGTTCACCCTGCACGATCTGGTGAGCTACAACGACCGCCACAACGAGGCCAACGGCGAGGACAACCGCGATGGCCATTCGCACAATCTTTCCAGCAACCACGGTGTGGAGGGCGACACCGATGATCCGGCGATCCTCTCGTTGCGTGCACGGCAGATGCGCAACCTGCTGGCCACGCTGCTGCTGTCGCAGGGCACGCCCATGCTGCTGGCCGGCGACGAGTTCGGCCATTCGCAGCAGGGCAACAACAACGCGTACTGCCAGGACAACCCGCTGAGCTGGATCGACTGGGAGCGTGCCTCGCAGCCGGCGGCGCAGGCGCAGGTGGCATTCGTGCGGCGTGCACTATCGCTGCGCCGGCGCTATGGCCTGCTGCGCAGGAACCGGTTCCTGCGCGGTGAATACGATGAAGCGCTGGGCCTGCGCGATATCGACTGGCGGCATCCGGACGGCCGCAGCATGGAGGAGGCGGACTGGCACGACCCCGAACTGCGCGCGCTGCTGATTGTGCTGGACGGTCGAAGCCCCGACAGCGGCCTGCGTGAGCCCGGGCGGCATGTCAGCCTCGCCCTGCTGTTGAATGCCGGAGACCAGCCGCAGCGGTTCCGCGTATCGGATCAGGCGCTGTCGTTCCGGCGCGTACTGCTGCAGACCGACGAGGCGCCGCTGGAGCAGGACGGCACCGGCGACTGGACCCTGCCGCCGCGCAGCCTGTGCCTGCTCGCGGCCAGCAGCGCCTGATTGCAGCGCGCCCGCTCGGCGCGAAGACCGATCGGCAGCGCCGGGTCCCGCCCGGCCTGCCGTGAATCAGCCCAGCAGATGGCGCAGCAACCCGGCCGAGACCACGCCGATCAGCACGGTCGGCAGCATCGACAGCCGGGTGGCGGCCAGCAGGGTGATGGCCAGCGCAGCCAGATCGGCGGGCTTGTCGGCGACGAAATCCGGGGCGATCACCGAGATCAGCACGCAGCCCGGCGCGGCCTCCATGACCGTCACCGCACGCTTGCCGAGGGTGCGGTTGCGCAGGGCCAGGAAGCCGATGATGCGGGTGAGGTAGGTAACGGCTGCCATCAGCACGATGGTGAGCAGCGAGCTCCACTGGATCATGCCGCGTCCTCCGCCAGCAGCCAGGCGGCCACCAGCCCGGCCAGCGCACCGCTGGCGACGTACCAGGCGCCCGGAACCAGCAGATGGGTGCCTGCGGCCACCAGCAGGCTGACCAGCCAGGGCCGCGCTGCGCGCAGGCCCTGCCACATGCCACGCAGCAGCACCAGGAACACTGCGGGGAAGGCCATGTCGAATCCATAGGCATGGATGTCGCCCAGCAGCGGGCCGGCGATCGCCCCCAGCGTCGTGCAGGTCACCCAGACCCCATACAGGCCGGCCGAGGTGCCCAGGTAGTAGGCGAGGCTGAAACCGTGCATGCGCCGCCGCGCGTCGGCGACACCCAGGGCCCAGCTTTCGTCACACATGAAGAACAACGCCGGCAGCGTGCGACGGCGTGGCAGGTGCTGCAGCAGCGGTGCCAGGCTGGCCCCCATCAATAGATGGCGACTGTTGACCAGCGCGGTGATCGCTACGATGAGCGCGATGTGCGGAGGTGACGTCCACAGCTCGATGGCGGCGAACTCCGAGCCGCCGGCGAAGTTGAGCCCGGTCATGAGCGGTACTTCAAGCGCCGACAGGCCCTTCTGCGCAGCCTGTGCACCGAGCACCAGGGCGAAGGGAACGAAGCCGATCATCACCGGCACGGCAGCGCGCAGGCCGCGCAGGAACTCGGCGCGGGGCGTGACGTGGCAGGGGGCGTCAGGCGGAAGGAGGGAGGGTTGGGCGTCCATGTAGCGGAAGCGAGCGAGGGGGGCTTCATCCTAGCGGCGACGGCACGAAATCGGGTTGCGTTGATGCCATTCGATTGAGAATGTTGCGCATCTGATGCGGCAGATGGCCATGAGGGTGGAATCCAATGCAATCTCAACTCGATAACCTTGATCGCCGGATTCTCGAGGCGCTGCAGGTCGATGGTCGTCTGCAGAACCTGGAGCTGGCCAGGCAGGTCGGTCTTTCGCCGTCGGCCTGCCTGCGCCGGGTCCGCCTGCTGGAGGACGGCGGCTACATCGACCGCTACGTGGCGCTGCTGAACGAGACCAAGGTTGGACGGGGCTTCACCGTATTCGTGCGGGTCTGGCTGCGTGGGCAGGACGAGGACACCACCAACCACTTCATAAACAGCATCAAGTCCCTGCCGGAAGTGCTTGAATGTCATCTGATGGCAGGCGATTGCGATTTTCTGCTGCGGGTGGCCGTGGCCGACCTGGATGCGTATCGCCAGTTCCAGATCCGGCATCTGAACAGGATCGCCGGGGTGCAGAACACCAAGACCGAGATCCCGATGCAGCGGATCAAGCAGACCACCCGGCTGCCGCTTTGAGGCCACGCCGCGCCGGCCCCGGTGCGGTGGTCATCGCAATGACATCTGCCCCCGGTAGGGTCTGACCCCGCTTGCCGGGCGCGCGCGGGCGACCTCCCGGTCGTGCCGCCTGCCTCCGTCACAGCTGCGGTCGCTGCCGAGGGTCATGTGTTCAACGTCAGGGGGCTGGATGGACGCCACGCGGTCAGAACATGGAGAGTGGCCATCGCTGCGTGGCTGCTGCTGGCCTTCGTCGCCACGGCCGAGGACGACGTCCGTGCCTACGACATTCCGGCGCAGCCGCTGGAGCAGGCAGTGGAGCGCTTCAGCGTCAGCAGCGGGTGGTCGGTGATGTACGCCGGCGAACTCGCTGCCGGTCGGCGCAGTTACCCGCTGCACGCCAGCCTGCCGCCGCTGCAGGCGCTGCAGACCCTGCTGCAGGAGACCGGCGTCGAAGCCGAGGTGATCGGCGCGCAGCGCGTGGTGCTTCGGCTGGGCGCGCAACCCGAACGCGCAGCCGGTACCGTCGGCCTGCTGCCGGAATCCGAGCGCAGCCGTCGTTTTGGCGGGCTGCAGCAGCGGCTGCGCGACGCGTTCTGTGACGACCCCCTGCTCGCACCGGGCCGCTACGCGGCGACGCTGCGTTTCCGCATCACCGCCGAGGGCCATGTCGACGATGCCGAACTGCTCGTCGGCAGCGGCGACGCCCGGCGCGATCGGCGCCTGTTGCTCGCCATCGGCAGGCTGGCGCCGTCCATCGACGCCGCCGCGTTGCCGCAGCCGGTGACCCTGCAGATCCAGCCCTCCCGTGCCGACCACGACTGTGGCCGGCGGCAGCCCCTTCCATGATTTCAAGGATTCGAACATGAGCAACGGAACGGCCGGGGCGGTGGACCTGATGGATCACCTGCTGGGGGCCTACGATGAACTCAAGCGCCGGCTGGTGCGCAAGCTGGGCTCGGAAGAGCTGGCGGGCGATGCGCTGCAGGACACCTGGATGCGCCTGAGCGCACGCCGCGACCGGCTGGACCCGGTGCAGAACCCAGCGGCCTATCTGCTGCGGATGGCGATGAACACCGTGATCGATCGGCAGCGCGCCGACCATCGCCTGCTCAGTCTGGAAGAAGTGGACGCGCTGATGGAGATGGCCGATCCGGGCCCCGGTCCGGCACAGGCCGCGGAGCTTGATAATGCCCTCGAAGACATGGTCGGCCTGCTGCAGCGCATGCCCGAACGCCGCCGCCGGATCCTGCTGGCGATCCGCGTGGACGGCCTGCAGCAGCGGGACGTGGCCGAGCAGCTGGGCGTGTCGCTGCGGCTGGTGCAGCGCGAACTGAAAGCGGCCCAGGACTATCTGGCCGAGCGCAGCGGGCAGGACCGGCAGGTGCGGTTCTGACCGGCGGCGTCCGTCTACACTTTGACGCCGAGCAGAACCCCGCAGCGTGCGGGCATGGCTGGACTGCGCATGGACCCTGATGATCGCCCGCACCGCACGCTCGACGCCGTGGAGCGCCAGGCGCACGCCTGGGTGGTGCGTCTGACGTCGGGCGAGGCCACGGCAGCCGACGGACGCAGGTTCCGCCAATGGTGCGCGACCGATTCGCGTCACCGCGAAGCGTTTGCCCGTGCGCGGCGGCAATGGGAGCAGGTGCGCGTGGCCGGTGAGCAGGTCCCGGCTGCGGCGCGCCAGCCGCAGGCACCGGGCCTGGCACGGCGATGGAGCCGGCGTGCATTCCTGGGGGCGGCCATCGCCGCCCCCGCCAGCCTCGCCGTGGTGGCAGCGATCCGTCCACCGTTGGGGCTGTGGCCGTCGGTGAGTGCGATGGCGGCCGACTTCCATACCGGCACCGGCGAGCGCCTCCAGCTTGCGCTGACGCCGCAGTTGACGCTGGAGCTGGATACGCAGAGCAGTCTGCGGCGCCGGATGGGTGCGGGTGGCGAGGGTTACGAGCTGGTGCAGGGGCAGGCGGCATTCGAGACCGCTGCGGGTTCACGCCTCGCACTGTACGCGGGGCCGGGCTGTGTGATCGCCGATGAGGGCGCAGCCCGGCTGGACGTGCGCAATACCGGGGGACACGTCCGGGTGACGTGCCTGCGCGGCAGCGCCCGCATCGAGCACCCGCAGGGCCGGCTGCGGCTGCAGGCCGGACAGCAGACCCGCTACGACGAGCGCCTGAGCGGGGTGGTGGCCGAGGCCGTGGCCGCCGAGGTCAGCGCCTGGACCGAAGGCATGCTGGTGTTCCGCCGCGCGCCGTTGCGCGAGGTGGTGGACGAGATCAATCGCTATCGCCGCGGCAGGGTCCTGCTCGGTGACGGCGCACAGGCGCGTGCGCCGGTCAGCGGTCGCTTCCGCATCGATGACCCGGACGCGGCGCTGGAACAGCTGCGGTTGACGCTGTCGTTGGAGCTGCGTCGCTTCCCGGGCGGTATCGCCGTCCTGGGGTAGAGTCCCCGGCCACGCGCGTCGCGTGGCTGCCGCATGCAAGGAGAAGCCAAGGAATGCGCAACGAGACCATCGGTGTGCTCGACCTGCGACGCAACCTGTCCGCATTGCTGGAGACCACGCAGCGGCGTCCATTGACGGTGCATCGCTATGGATCGCCCTGGGTCTGCGTGGTCTCCGATCCGCAGTGGCAGGAACAGTCCGTGCTGCTGGATTTCGACCCGCAGGGCCATCCGCTGGCTGCCCTGCTGAGGTTGCAGCAGGCGCTGTCGCTGCCGGAGAAGGGCAGCGTATCACCGGCAATGGCGGCCCGCGGTCTGCTGCTGATGGCGATGCATGGCATACAGGGCCTGCCACAGTTGCACGATCAGGTGATCCATCACCGCTTGTGGCACTGGTTCGTGGCCGGTGCGGTGATTGCGATGGACGGATGGCAGTTGCCGGCACTGCGCCAGGCCACGGC
The DNA here is from genome assembly GCF_056393265.1 of Stenotrophomonas sp. Steno-C15. NCBI lineage: Bacteria > Pseudomonadati > Pseudomonadota > Gammaproteobacteria > Lysobacterales > Lysobacteraceae > Stenotrophomonas > Stenotrophomonas sp. Steno-C15. The sequence continues at coordinate 321,523 of NZ_JBWJPF010000001.1, read as the reverse complement.
CGCGTTGCTGGCCGACGCGGACGCGGCCGGGTTGCTGTCCGCATTTGCCCGACGTCCCGACGTGATGGTGCTGGCACGACAATGCGGCGGCATCGCTCCGTTGCTGGATGCCGATGCCTGCAGGCGCATGACGTCGCTGTGACAGAGCGGCTGAAGCGCAACGCACGGCACATCACGCGCAACGCGCTGTCGCTTCATCGACCCTGCTGACGTCTTCTCCAGAGTACGGCGCATCCGCGTCGTGGAGCGCAGGCAGCGTCGATGGCGGAACGTCGCAGGATCAGCATGCTCGAGCTGGATCGTCACCTGAGCCGGTCGCTGGAACAGGCCCGGCACGCGCCGCTGTGCGTACAGCGCTACGGGCATCCGTGGGTCTGGGTGCTTTCCAGCGACGCCTGGGCAGACGCCGCGCGATGGGCGGCGCTGGACGTCGAGGCGCATCCGCTGCTGGCGCTGCGCCGCGCAACCGATGCGCAACTGCCGGCGTGGCCGGAAGCAGCCATCGCGACGCTGCCCCTGGACATGGACGATGTCCGCATGCTGCAGCGTGCCGCTCTGCTGCTGTGGGTGCAGGCACTGGACAGCGCGCAACGGGTACACGATGACCTGCGCCATCACCAGGTGTACCGCCGCTTCGTCGGCTTCGGCCGTGGCAGCGCCTGGTCGCCGACGCAATGCGTGCGGATCCTGCAGGCCAGTCGCCACCCGCTGCTGCGTCGCTGCGTGGAAGGCGCGTTGGCGGCGGTACCTGCAACGCTGCTGCAGTCGGCTGGCGTGCCGCCTGCGGGCGCCAGCGCAGACAGGGTGGAGCAGCAGCGAATTGCAGGTGGATGTTTATCGTACTGACACATGCGCCGCTGACCATGGTGCAGCGGTCCCTTCCAGGATGACGAGGGCGGAACAATGGCAAGACAGCTTCGTGGTGGCAGGGCCCGGCAGCACGGTTTCAGCCTGATCGAGATCATGGTGGTGGTGGTGATCATCGGCATTCTTGCCGCACTGATTGTGCCGCGCCTGATGGATCGTCCCGATCAGGCGCGGGTGGTGGCGGCACGCCAGGACATCGCCGCACTGATGCAGGCGCTGAAGCTCTATCGCCTGGACAATGGCCGCTACCCCAGCACCGAGCAGGGATTGCAGGCGTTGGTGGCGCCGCCCCAGAGCAGCGGCGCGATGCCGACAACCCCCTATCTGGACCGCCTGCCGAACGACCCGTGGGGGCATCCGTACCAGTACCAGAACCCGGGCGCGCACGGCGACATCGACGTGTTCTCCCTTGGCGCGGACAGCAAGGCCGGAGGTGATGCCGGCAATGCGGACATCGGCTCCTGGCAGCTGTGAGGTCCACCGATGTCGCCTCCGATGGCAGCCTTTCCGTGTCGTCGCCAGCAGGGCATGGCGGTGATCGTCGCGATGCTGGTGGTCGCACTGGTGGCGGTGATCGCGACCGCGCTGCTGACCCGCCAGGCCGCGCAGCTGCGTGCGCTGCGTGGCGACCAGCTGCGGGCGCAGGTACGCATGGCCGTGGATGCCGCGCTGGAGCGCGCGGGGCAGCAGCTTCGTGACGACGCGCGCGAGCAGCTGACCACCGTGCGCGACGGTCGCTGGGCACGGCCGGTGCAGCTGGATGCGCCGCTGCCGGTGCGCCTGCAGATGGTGGACGCGCAGTCGCTGTTCAACCTGCGCAACCTGTTGTCGCAGGGCCAACCGGATGCGCAGGCGCGGCAGGCCTTCGTGGCGCTGTGCGTGGAGCAGGGGGTGTCTGCGGCCGCATGCAGCGGTGCCGCGGACCACATCCAGGCACGGCTGCGCGACGGTGATCGCGCCGCGCAGGCGCCCCTGCCGCGCGAAGCCCTGATCGGGCAGGCGCTGGCCGGTGCCGAGCCACGCGCCGTCCGGGCGTTGTCCCGGCGCACGGTGGTGTTGCCGGCGCAGACGCTGGTCAACGCCAATACGACTGACCTGGCCGTGCTGCAGGCGGTTGCACCCGGCGCTGATCCGGGCCGGCTGCGGGCGCTGGTGGACGAGCGCGATGGCGGCCGCTGGCTGCTCAACCGCGGTGATATCGCCAACCGCCTGCAGGTGAGCAGCGAGCAGATGTCGGTGATGCCGCTGGGCATCCACAGCGAATGGTTCCTGGCGGTCGGACAGGTCCAGGCAGACGACCGCGACGTCGATTTCCGCGCGTTGATCTGGCGTGAGTACCGCGATGACAGCGTGCGCGTGCAGCGTGTATGGACGAGGATCGGCGCATGAGCGTGCAGCTGCGGGTGCGCCTGCCGGCGCTGGATCGACTGCAGGCCGACAGCCGGGTGGAGTGGGCGCAACTGCAACGCGGTGACGTGGCGGCGCATGGCTGCGAGGCGCTATCGGCGTTGGGACAGCGCCATCCGCAGGCACAGGTGCACGCCTGCCTCGATCCGCATGACCTGATCCTGCTGGAACTGCAGCTGCCGCCGCTGTCAGGTCGCCGGCTGCAGGCCGCGCTGCAGGGCGAGGTGGAGGCGATGCTGCTGGACGACCTGCAGGATGTTGCGCTGGCCAATGGGCCGCAGGCGGCTGACGGGACCGTGCCGGTGGCATGGCTGGGCCAGCAGGCCGTGGCCCAGGCGCAGCAGCTGCTGGCGTCGTGCGGCCTGAGCCTGCAGGGGCTGTACCCGACGCCGCTGCTGCTGCCGTGGACGGAGGGGCGGGCCACGCTGGAGGCGAAGGGCGAGCACCTGCTGGTACGCAGCGGGCGCGACCGCGGCTTCGTGCAGTGGAGTGGCGGGCGCGACGTGGCAGCCGTGCTGCAGGCAACCTCCCTGCGCCTGCAGCAGGCCGGCGTGCAGGCCGTGCAATGGGTGCATGCGGTGCCCTCGGGTTGGCCCGGACACCTGCAGACCAGCACAGTGGCCGCGGGCAGCGAGGCCAGCGGCCCGCTGCCGGCATGGGCACTACCGCTGCAGCGCGGCGGACGACGCCTGCCACGAGTGGCGATCGGGCTGGCACTGGCGGCCGCGGTGCTCGCCGCGACGGGCCTGCAGTTGCAGGTCTCGCGCTGGCGCGGCGAAGGTGAGGCGTTGCAGCGGGAAATGACGCGGCAGTTCAGCGCGCAGTATCCGGAAATCACCGAGGTACTGGATCCGGTCCTGCAGGCACGGCGTGCGTTGGCCGCACCGGTGCAGACGGCTCCACTGCCGCGGATACAGCAACAGGTCGCGCTGGCATTGCAGGCGGTTCCGGAGCTGGCCGGCCGCGTTCGCGGCATGGACTACACGCCCGGCGCGCTTGAACTGGAACTGGACGCCGATGCGCAGGCGCTGGCCGATGATGCGCAGCATCTGGAACGATGGCAGCAGGCGGCGCAGGCGCAGGGCCTGCAGCTGGTCCGCCAGGGCGGTGGCCGCCTGCGGCTGAGCACCGGAGGCAGCCGATGAGGGTACGGACTGCGTGGATGGAAGGCGGCATCGCGGCGCTGTCGCAGTGCTGGCGGCGCCTGCAGCTACGCGAACGCGTCATGCTGACGACGATGGTGGGTGCACTGCTGGTCGCTGCGCTGTGGGCATTTTGGCTGGAGCCCCTGCTGAAGCAGCGCAGCTACTGGCAGGTTGAGCTGCCGCGCCTGCAGGCACAGATGCGGGCACTGGCGCCCTTGCTGGACGCGCGCGAGCGCCAGCGCCTGGCCCGGGAGCAGCGGCCGACACTGACCAGCCTGCGTTCGCGGATCGCCGCCGCCGGCCTTGCCGATGGGGTGCGGGTCGACGCGCGCGAGGGACGCTGGCACGTGCAGGTGCAGTCGGTGCCCGCCGATGTGCTCTGGAACTGGCTCCTGCCGCTGCTGGCCGACCCGACCATCGAACTGCAACGACTGCAACTGCAACGCACAGGGGACGCGGATATGCCGGCGGCACGTATTTCAGGAAGCATCGTGATGAAGGCCGTTGCGGGTGAGCTTCGATGAGGTCGATGCACGGTCTTGCCTGTGGCGCGGTGCTGGCTCTGGTCGTGGGGATGCTCCACCTGCCCGCGCCGGCATGGGCGCAGGATGCCAGCGACGAGCCGGTGCAGTTGAATCTGGTGGATACCGATATCGGTGGCGTGCTGCGGATGGCGGCGCGTTTCACCGGCCGCCAGTTCCTGATCGATCCACGCGTGACCGGCAAGATGACGGTGGTATCGGATGGGCCTGTCAGTCGCGCGCAGGCCTATCAGCTTCTGCTCGGCGCACTGCGCATGCGTGGCTTCGCCGTGGTCGAGAACGGTGGCATCAGCCGGGTCGTGCCACAGGCCGATGCCAAGCTGCTCGGCGGCCGGGTAGGCGGCGGAGCGGCAGGTGGAGAGGTTGCCACACGGACCTTCGCGCTGCGTTACGAGAATGCGGCCGCACTGGTCGCGGTGCTGCGGCCGATGATCAGTCCGGACAACCCGATCACCGCCAACGCGGGCAACAATACGCTGGTCATCACCGACTATGCCGACAATCTGGAACGCATCGCGCGGGTGATCGCCAGCGTGGACACCCCGGCTGGCATGGACACCGACGTGGTCAAGCTGCAGCAGGGGATCGCCGTGGATGTGGCCGCGATGGTCGCACCGTTGCTGGATGCGCAGGGCGCCGAGCCGGGCCAGAAGGTGATGGTGATGGCCGATCCGCGCAGCAACAGCGTGCTGCTGCGCTCCAGCAGCCCGGGGCGCACGCGGTTGGCACGCCAGCTGGTGGAGAAGCTGGACCGGGCACAGGACGAGTCCGGCAACCTGCATGTGGTCTATCTGCGCAATGCACAGGCCACGCAGCTGGCGGGCGTGCTGCGTGGCGTGGTGGCCGGGCAGAGCGACGCGCAGGCGATGGGCAGCAGCGAGGGCATCACGCCGCTGCCTGGCGGGGCCGCTCGCAGCGCGCCGACGCAGCCGCAGCCGCAGCAGGCCGGGGCCACGGGCAATGCGCTGCCGTCGCAGCGGCTCGATCCGGACCGGCGCGACCCCGCTGATGCCGGCAGCAGTGGCTTCAGCCAGAACGGCATCTCCGTACAGGCCGATGTCGCCACCAATACGCTGCTGATCTCGGCGCCGGAGCCGGTGTACCGCAACCTGCGTCGGGTGATCGACCAGCTCGACCAGCGGCGCGCGCAGGTGCTGGTGGAAAGCCTGATCGTGGAAGTCAACCATACCGATGCCGCTGAACTGGGGGTGCAGTGGATGTTGGGCAATGGCCGCACGTTCGCAGGCACCCACTTCGGTGGTGCGACCGGCGGCAGCGGCCTCAATGGCACGGCGCGCACCACGCTGGACGTGCTGCCGCGCGATGGCCTCAACGTGGGCGTGATCGATGGCACCATCACGCTGCCGGGCGTGGGTCAGATCCTCAACATGAAGGCACTGGCCAACGCGCTGCAGAGCAAGGGCGGTGCCAACATCCTGTCCACGCCGAACCTGATGACGCTGGATAACGAGGCCGCCAGCATCATGGTCGGCCAGACCGTCCCATTCGTCAGCGGCCGCTATGTCACCGACGGCGGAGGTGGCAGCAACAATCCGTTCCAGACCATCGAGCGCGAGGACATCGGCCTGAAGCTGCGGGTGCGCCCGCAGATCTCCGAAGGCGGGACGGTGAAGCTGGACATCTATCAGGAAGTGAGCAGCATCGACGGGCAGAGCTCCGGCAGCGAGGGCATCATCACCAACAAGCGGGCACTGGACACCAGCGTGCTGCTCGACGACGGCCAGATCATGGTGCTGGGCGGCCTGCTCGAGGACAGCGTCAGCCACGGTCGCGACGCGGTGCCGGGCCTGGGCCGGATTCCGGTACTGGGCGCGTTGTTCCGCAGCGACACGCGCAGGCGCGCCAAGACCAACCTGATGGTGTTCCTGCGACCGCACGTGGTGCGTGACCCGGCGGCCGGCCAGCGCCTGACCCGCGATCGCTACGACTACATGCGCAACGCCCAGGCCGGTGCACAGCCGGTGCAGAGCTGGGCATTGCCGGCGCTGTCTGCGCCGCAGCTGCCGCCACAGGACCTGGGTACGCTCGGCCAGGGCAACGCGCGCGACGGCCAGGGGCGACCATTGCAGAACACCAGTCTGGCCGCCCTGTACCCGACCGGCGAGGGCACCGCGCAACATGTGCAGTTCGCGCAGGGCCTGGACCCCGCACGCGCCGCGCAGGCGGTGGCGCAGGTGCGGGCATTGGGGATGCAGGCGTACGCAGAAGCCACACCCGGCGCAGCGGGTCAGCGCCTGCGGGTGCGACTGCCACGCGATCCGGCACAGCTGGACCCGGCCCTGCAGCAGCTGCGGGGCTTGGGATACACCCCGGAGCTGGTGATCGGGCCGTGACCGTGGCCAACGATCTGCGATCACTGCCGTATGCCTGGGTGCGCAGCCACGGTGTGCTGCTGGCCGACACGGATGATGGGCCGGTCCTGCTGGGTACCGCCGAGACGCCGGCCTGGGCTGTCGCCGAGCTTCGCCGCCGGCATGGACCCCTGCCGTTCCAGCAACTGGACGGTGCGGCCTGGCAGCAGCGGCTGGGCGAACAGTATCGTGACGGCGGCGACGCCGCGGCGGTCGTCGGCGCGGCGGAGAGCGAAGTCGACCTTGACCGGCTGATGCAGGACATGCCGGAGATCACTGATCTGCTGGATGCACAGGATGACGCGCCGGTGATCCGCATGATCAATGCGCTGCTGGCACAGGCCGCGCGCGATGGCGCCAGCGACCTGCACATCGAGCCGTTCGAGACCCATTCGGTGGTCCGCTACCGTGTCGATGGCACGCTGCGCGACATGGTGCAGCCGCGGCGCGCCCTGCATGCCGCCCTGGTGTCGCGCATCAAGATCATGGCGCACCTGGATATTGCCGAGAAGCGCCTGCCACAGGACGGGCGCATCGCCCTCCGCGTAGGCGGCCGGCCGCTGGACATCCGCGTGTCCACCGTGCCGACCGGGCACGGCGAGCGCGCGGTGCTGCGCCTGCTGGAGAAGGATGCCGGCCGGCTGCAGCTGCAGCGCCTTGGCATGGCCGACGACACCCTGGCCACGTTCACCGGCCTGATCCGCCAGCCACACGGCATCGTGCTGGTCACCGGCCCTACCGGTAGTGGCAAGACCACCTCGCTGTACGCCGCGCTCGGCCAGCTCGACAGCAGCACCAGCAACATCCTCACCGTGGAGGATCCCGTGGAGTACGACTTCGCGGGCATCGGCCAGATCCAGGTCAATGCGCGTATCGGGATGACCTTCGGCACCGCGCTGCGCGCGATCCTGCGCCAGGATCCGGACACCATCATGATCGGTGAGATCCGCGACCTGGAAACCGCGCAGATCGCCGTGCAGTCGTCACTGACGGGTCATGGCGTGCTGGCCTCGCTGCATACCAACGATGCGATCTCGGCAGTGACCCGGCTGGCAGACATGGGGGTGGAGCCGTTCCTGCTGGCGTCTTCGCTGCGCGGTGTGCTGGCACAGCGGCTGGTAAGGCGCCTGTGCATGCAGTGCCGGCGCGCGGAGGTCGATGCCGACGGTCGCACGGTGTGGCGGGCAGTGGGCTGCACGGCCTGCGCACACAGCGGCTACCGTGGGCGAACCGGCATCCATGAGCTGTTCGTGGTTGATGATCGGGTGCGCGCGCTGATCCATGAAGGGCAGGGTGAGCCCGCGCTGCGCCAGGCGGCACGGGCCGCCGGCATGCGCAGCCTGCGCGAGGACGGCCAGCGTTGGGTCGACAGCGGGCTGACCACGCTGGAGGAAATCCTGCGCGTCAGCGGCGACGGTTGACGCGACGATGGCGCTGTTCGACTACCAGGCCGCCAACGCGCAGGGACGCATCGAAAAGGGCCAGCTGGATGCCGACAGCCCGCGTGGCGCGCGCCAGCTGCTGCGCGGGCGTGGGCTGACGCCCGTGCAGGTCAGCCCCGCGCGCGGCGCAGGCGGGGGCTGGGGAACACGCCGGCTTTCAGCGAGCGAACTGGCCTGGGCCACCCGCCAGCTGGCCAGCCTGCTCGCCGCCAGTCTGCCGCTGGAGGGCGCATTGAGTGCCGTCATCGAGCAGGCAGAGCGACCGCATGTGGCCCAGGCGCTGACCTCGGTGCGCGCCGATGTGCGTGCGGGTCAGCGCTTGACCGTGGCCCTGGCGGCCCGGCCGCGCGACTTCCCGCCGATCTATCGCGCCCTGGTCGGCGCCGGCGAGGACTCGGGCGACCTGGCGCGGGTGATGGAACGCCTGGCCGATTACATCGAGGAGCGCAATGCGCTGCAGGCCAAGGTGCTCACGGCGTTCATCTATCCAGCGGCGATCAGTCTGGTATCGGTGGCGATCGTGATCTTCCTGCTCAGCTATGTGGTGCCGCAGGTGGTGACAGCGTTCGTGCAGGCACGGCAGACACTGCCGATGCTGACCCAGGTGATGCTGGCCGCCAGCGCGTTCGTGCGCAGCTGGGGTGCATGGACAGCGCTGGGCATCGGCCTGCTGATTGCGGCATGGCGGCTGGCGTTGCGCCGCACCGATCTGCGCCTGCGCTGGGATGCGATGCTGCTGCGCGTACCGGTGATGGGCCGCTTCGTGCTTGGCGTGAACAGTGCGCGCTTCGCCTCGACGCTGGCCATCCTGCTCGATGCCGGCGTGCCATTGTTGCGTGCGCTGGAGGCAGCGCGGCAGACACTGGGAAACACGCTGCTGGCGCGCTGCGCCGAGGATGTTGCCGCGCGCGTGCGTGAGGGCGCGGCACTGGGCGCTGCGTTGAAAGTGCAGAAGGTCTATCCGCCGATCCTGGTGCATCTGGTCACCAGTGGTGAAAAGACCGGCACACTTGCGCCCCTGCTGGATCGCGCCGCGCAGACCCTCTCGCGCGAGATCGAGCGGCGCGCGATGGCACTGACCGCACTGCTCGAGCCGACCATGATCCTGGTGATGGGCGGGGTGGTGCTGACCATCGTGCTGGCGGTGCTGATGCCGATCATGGAAATGAACCAGCTCGTGCAGTGACGGGCGTGCGGCGCACAGGCCACGCTTCTCCACACAATCCTCCATACCTTTTTTCGATCTTCCACAGGTTTCTTAAGCGGCCTGTCATCGGCACGGACGAGCATGAGCCTGTCGTCGCGGAGCGGGCTGGGAGGCCCTCAGCGACAGCAGGCGTGTAGTGACCGTTCCTCCCTTGGCGTTTCCCTTCGCAGCAAACCCTTCAGGAGAAGATCATGTACAAGTACAAGACTCTGGCCGCGCTGGTTGCCACCGCGCTGCTCGCCACTGCCGGCGCCGCGTCGGCGCAGACCGTTACCGGCGGTGGTGCATCGCTGCCGGCCGACCTCTATAAGGGCCAGGCTGACAGCATCCTGCCGGCCAACTTCAGCTACGCCGTGACCGGTTCGGGCACCGGCAAGAAGGCGTTCCTGGAGAACAATTCGGCGCTGTTCTCGACCACCGGCACCGTGCATTTCGCTGGCAGCGACTCGGTGCTGAGCGCGACTGAACTGAGCACCTACACCACCAACTACAACCAGTCGACCAATGCCAACCGCTACGGCGCCCTGATCCAGGTGCCCTCGGTGGCCACCTCGGTGACCATCCCGTTCAACAAGCCGGGTTCGGCCGTCAACCTGAGCGTGGCGCAGATCTGCGGCGTGTTCTCCGGCGCGATCAGTGACTGGTCGACCATCGACTCCAACCGCAGCGGTCCGATCCGTGTGGTCTACCGCACCGAAAGCAGCGGCACCAGCGAAATGTTCACCCGCTTCCTGGCTGCGGCCTGCGCCGCTGAGCCGGCTGCGACCTCGAACCTGGTCGGCGGCACGTTCGCCGTGAAGTCGACCTTCGCCGACCTGTACAAGCGCGATGCCAACAACAATCTGCCGGCGTTCCTGGTCGCCGCGCCGGCCACGGGCGGCACCTCGCTGTACAACGCTGTCTATGCGGCGGACGGCCGCATCGGCTACGTCGGCCCGGACGTGATCCCGAGCCTGACCGATGCGACCAAGGTTGCCAAGGTCAAGGGCTTCTCGCCGGACCAGGTGAGCGTGCAGGCCACCCTGGATACCGTCGCTCCGCCGACCGGCACCGCTGCCGAGAACCCCGCCAACTGGGTGCCGGTGTTCGGCAACCCGTCGGCCGGCTATCCGATTGCCGGCTACACCAACCTGGTGATCGGCCAGTGCTACAAGGATTCGGCGGTTGCCACCAGCCTGCGCGGCTTCCTGGCCCGTCATTATCCGGCGACCTACCCGGCGGCCTACGAGGCGTCGATCACCGGCCATGGTTTCATCCCGCTGACCAAGGCCTGGCGCGATGCGATCCGCAACCGCTTCGTGCTGGCCAGCAGCGCAGCCGGCCTGAACAATCCCAGCACCTGTGCGGGCATCGGCCGTCCGCTGTAATCCGCAGCACCGCGTGAACCCTGTTTGACCCGGCGCCGGCCCCTGTGGCCGGCGTCGCCATTTCCGCCGTGCGGCGTGCAGCGCCATCGCCCCCTGCACGCTGTCGGCTTCATGTCATGCGAACCGTCTATCAGTGGCAGGGCATGCGTTGCGCGTGTCTGCGATCACCGCCGCCAGTGCGGTCCACCAGGTTGATGAGGTTACGATGTCGCACCCGCTCCCGTCCGCTGTTCATCCGGCCGCGCCGATGCGCCGCAATCATCCGATGGCCTGGGCCATCGCGGTCGCACTGGGAAGCGTGGTCGCCCCGGCCAGCCAGGCCCAGCAGGCGTTCAGCCCGGCCTGGTTCGCCGAGCGCGGCGCAGCGCAGGGCGCGGCCAGCCAGAGCGGGCGCATGCCCAACGGCGTGCCCATCCAGTTCCAGTTGCCGGCCCAGCAGCAGGATGCTGCGCGGCAGAAGCTGCAGCAGTCGATCGACAATCTCGGCACCGCCGCGCAGGCCATCGCCCTGCAGCAGCGCCTGCAGGATCAGGCGCGGCAATCGCGGCGGCAGGCCGGGTTCATCGTTGCCGACGGACTGGGCAGGGACGGGTTGAAGGTCGATGAGAATCCGTTGACCCGGGGCTGGATCAACGCCCGCGAGGCGATCCAGTCACAGGGCAGTGACGGACGTGTCCAGGTCAGCATCGAGCAGACCGCGGACAAGGCGATCCTGAACTGGGAGACCTTCAATATCGGCGGCAGCACCACGCTGAACTTCGTGCAGAACCCGGACTGGGCCGTGCTCAACCGGATCAACGATCCGAATGCGCGGCCCAGCCAGATTCTCGGCCAGCTCACCGCGGGCGGCACCGTGTTCGTGGCCAACCGCAACGGCGTGGTGTTCGGCAACAACAGCCAGGTCAACGTCCGCAACCTGGTCGCGGCGGCGGCGCGCATCAGCGATGGCCAGTTCCGCGACACCGGGTTGTACAGCGCGGATACGAATACGGCCGCCCTCAGCGATGCCGTTGGCAAGGTGATGGTGGAGCGGGGCGCACGTATCGCGACCCACGAGCCGACCAGCGCCACGCGTGGCGGCGGTTACGTGCTGCTGGCGGGACACAGCGTGGAGAACGCCGGCCAGATCGAGGCACGAAAGGGCCAGGTGCAGCTGGCGGCGGGCGACAGTTTCGTGATCCGGCGCGGCGTTGGCACCGCAGCCAATACCAGCTCGACCACGCGTGGCAATGAAATCGCGCCGCGCTTCATCGCCGACAGTACCGCGGGCAGCGTGCGCAATACCGGCCTGCTGCGTGCCCGCGAGGGTGACGTGACCCTGGCCGGACGCAACGTCGAGCAGGCCGGCGTGGCCGTGGCCAGCACGACGCTCGCACAGCGCGGCACCGTGCATCTTCTGACCTCGGCCAGTGATGCCGGCAGCACCGTCACGCTCGCCGATGGATCGACCACGGCGGTGCTGATCGAGGACGATGGCAAGGCCACGGCACTGGACACCCAGCGCGACAGCCTCATCAGGGAATCGGCAGAGCAGGATGCGATCCGCGCGGGTGCGCGCTCGGCAACCTTCGACAATCTCTCCCAGCACAACGACCGACGCGACCAGTCGCGGGTGGAGATCGTCTCCGGTGGCAACATCCATTTCCGCCCCGATTCGCTCACGGTTGCCACGGGCGGCCAGGTCATCGCCGACGCGGCGGCCCGCAGCTACGTCGACGATGCAGCACGCGTGGACGTGTCGGGTGCCGTGGGCGTGCAGGTCTCGATGGAAAGCAACAATGTCCAGATCAAGGTGCAGGGCAACGAACTGCGCGATGCGCTGGACAACCGCGACAGCGGCAAGCTGACCAGCAGCGAGGTCTGGGTCGACCGCCGCAGGCTCATCCACGTGCCAGCCGGAACCGGGGGCTACGACGGTGAGCGCTGGTATGCCGCAGGCGGCCTGCTGGAAGTGGGCGGCTACCTCGACAACCAGGGGCATTCGATCGGCGAATGGGCCGCGCAGGGAGGCACCGTCCTGCTGGGTGGCAGTGAAGTGATCACGCATGGTGGGTCACGCATCAACCTTGCGGGTGGCAGCCTGGATGTGCAGAGCGGCGTGATCCGGCAGAGCTGGGTGCGCGGCGTGGATGGCCAGGTGTACCGCCTTGATGACGCACCGGCGGAGATGCTGTTCGACGGGGTGTACAACGGCCATGAGGTGAAACAGGATCGCTGGGGCGTCACCGAGACGTTCCGCGATCCGGTCGTGTTCGCGGCGCAGCGTGTCGACAACGGGTATACGGTCGGCCGCGATGCAGGACGCCTGATCGTCTCCGCCCCGACGGCGGTGCTGGACGGCCACGTGGAGACCGCCACCTTCCAGGGCGCGCAGCAGAACCGCCGGCCCGATGCCGCACTGGACGGCTATGCACAGGCGCAGACGGCAGCAGCGCGCAACGCACAGCTCTACCTCGGGCGTTATGACGGCCAGGGCCGCAGCGGCGTGTTCGGTTCGGACGTGCGCGTGGATGACAAGGCGCCGAAGACGGCGGCGTGGTCACTGCTGGCACCGGTCGGGGAAGAGCGACGCGACACGGTGTGGCTGGACATCGCAGAGTTGAGTGCCCAGCAGTGGGGGCGGATCGATCTGGCGAGCGCCGATCGCATCAGCATTGACGGCCGCCTTCGGTTGCAGGCGGGTGGACAGCTGAATCTGACCGGCAGCGAGGTGGAACTGGCGGGCGACATCGGCATTGCCGGCGGCCAGCTGTCGGCGGGCAACCTGCTGGAGGTGCAGGGCAGGCCGACGGCACTGCTGCACGATGGCCGCGCACGCACCGTTATTGCCGACGGTACCCACATCGATCTTGCCGGTGAATGGAGCAACGCAGCGTTGGGAGAGCCACTGGATGCGGGTGGTGCCTGGACGGATGGCGGCCGCTTGAGCCTGAGCAACAGCCATGACGTGAGGGTGGGCGCGGGGGCGACGGTCGACGTCGAGGCCGGCGCCGCGCTGGACCTGCGCGGCAAGGGTCGTGTCGGCAAAGGGGGCAGCATCAGTCTGCAGGCGAACAGCAGCACGGTGGCAACGGACGGCAGCGGCCGGGTGCAGCTGGGCGAGGGCAGCCGGTTCAGTGGCCTTGGCCAGGGCAGCGGCACGTTCTCGCTGGGCACCGGTGGCCGGGTGCGGGTAGGCGATGCGGATCCGGCCGATGCAGCCGCGCTGCAGATCGATGCCGGCCTGTTCGGCAGCGGCTTTGCCCAGTACGACATCAATGGCCATCAAGGGCTGGAGGTTGCCGATGGCACGCAGCTGGCAGCGCGCATGCCGGGCCTTCGGATCACCGCCGACGCGCGCGCCGCGACGGACCGGAAGGATGCACTGGAGCGCTGGCTGGCACCGCTCTACAGTGCCGATCCGATGAGCGGGCTGGTCCGCCAGCGCAGCGGTGCCAGCGTGAGCCTGCGCTCGGATCGCAACAGCGTCGGCGGCGACCTGCGGGTGGGCAAGGCCGCACTGATCGAGGTCGACCCGGGGCAGGCGATCTCCCTGCTCGGCGCCGGCAACATCGACGTGGAAGGTACGCTGCGTGCGCAGGGGGGACGCATCAGCATCGACGATGTGCGCCTGCCGACCACGCTGTATGCCGGGCAGCGGAGCGAACGGACCTGGCGGTTCGCCGACGGTGCGCTGCTGGATGCCAGCGCAGATGCGGTGTCACTGGCCGATGCCGGTGGCCGCCTGCAGGGACAGGTGCGGGCCGGCGGGCGCATCGAGATCGGCGGCGCGCTCGACTGGGAGAGCTCTGCGTCGGTGGACAACCGTCCGCCTGAAGCCTTCGTCGTGCTCGAGCGTGGCGCGCAGCTGCGGGCAGCGGGCGCCTCGGCGCCGCTGCATGTCGACGGGAAGGGACGGACCCGGGTGGACAGCGACGGAGGGCAGATCGTGCTGCGTTCGGCCAACGCTCTGTACCTGGACGGCGCAATGGATGCCTCTGCCGGCGGCAGTAGCGCGCGTGGCGGCACCTTGGGCGTAGCCTTTGGTGGCAGCGTTCATGCGCGCGGTGCGAGCGAGGAGGTACTGCGCGCGCGTGGCATCACGCTCAGCCAGCGCAGCCCGGTCGACGCGGTGCTGCCGGACCGGCTGGAGTACGGGCACGCGGCGCTGTCGGTGGAGCAGATCCAGGCCGGTGGCTTCGACACCCTGTCCGTGTTCGGTGACGTCCGCGCGGAGGGCGATGTCGACCTGCGCATGGGCCAGAGCCTGCGCATCTACGGACAGGGGCAGTCAAGCCTCGGCATGGCCGTGGCAGCACCGCAGTCCAGCGGCATTTCGCTGAGTGCTCCGCACCTGCTGCTGGCACAGTCGCACTGGCAGTCGCTGCCGGGTGAGAACCTGGTGGTCACCGATACCGTAGCGTCGGCTGCGGAAGGCGACCACGTGCTGTCGGCGAGGGCGGATCTGATCGACATCCGTGATGTCACCTGGCTGCCCGGCTTCAACCAGGTCGTGCTGGACAGCCGCAGCGACGTGCGGCTGCTCAACGCGGTGTCCAACGGCGGATCGATCAGTGCGTTGATGGCGAGCGGGTCGATGGACGTGAGTGCCGCCCGCCTGTACCCCACCTCCGGTGCGACGGGCTACCTCGTCGCGGGTGCGTCTGCGGCGACCGTGGCGACGCCCGGATACTGGTCAGATCCGGATGCGGTGCTGCGCATCCGGGGTACGGGCACGGCGGCGGCCACTCCGCCGGAGTCAGCGCTGGGCGCGTTGCAGCTGGTGGCAGCGACCGTGCAGCAGGGCGGCAACGTGCAGGCGCCGATGGGGGCGCTGCAACTGGGCGGCCTGGTCCTGGGCGGCACACGTGCCAGCCGGGTCGAGCTGTTGCCGGGCAGCATCACCTCCACCAGTGGCGCAGGTCTGGCGCTGCCCTACGGCGGTACCGTGGACGGCGTGTCGTGGAGAAGGGGCAGCAGCAGCCTGGAATCACTGACGCCGGGTGGCATTGCATCCAAGGGCGTGACCCTTACCGCCAACGATGTGGATGTGCATGCCGGTGCGCTGCTGGACGTGTCAGGTGGCGGCGAACTGACCGGCGCGGCGTTTGTCTCAGGCCGCGGTGGTTCCGTCGACGTGCTGCGCACCGCGCTGGCCGATGCCAACCCGCGCTATGCGTTCAGTGCGTCCGGCAACCCGGTGTACGCGATCGTGCCGGGACGTGCCGGCAGCTTCGCACCCAGCAGCGATGATGGCTTCGCTGCTCCAGCGGTGGGCCAGCAGATCACCGTACCCGCCGGCGTTCCCGGGCTGCCCGCGGGGACCTACACATTGCTGCCGGCCAGCTTCGCGCTGCAGCCGGGTGCATTCCGCGTCGAACTGGGCGCGACGGGAACCTCCGGCGTACCGCAGCCGATCCAGACCGGCACCGGGACCTGGCGCGTGTCCGGCCAGCAGGGATCGGCACTGGGTGGGGTGGCGTCGCCGCTGCTCACCGACATCCTGCTGACGCCGGCGGCGGTGGTGCGCCGGCATTCCGGCTACAACGAAACCAGCTACAACAGCTTCGTGCAGGCCACCGCCGACCGTCGTGGCGAGGCGCGCGGCTGGCAGACCATCGATGCGCTGGGGCTGACCCTGGCACTGGGTGAAGGCGCTGGCCGCGAGGGAACCGCGGCCGTCGACTTCGCCGGCACGGCGCGCTTCTCCGCGGCCAATGAAAAGGGACGCGGTGGCACCCTGGTGGCCACGCTCGCCAGCCCGGCCGTGGGTTCGCTGGAGATCGCTGCTGCCGGCAGTCCGTCGCAGGCGCACGATCGTGGCGCGACCTTCACCGACGACGCACTGAATGCGCTGCGGCCGGAACGCATGGTGATCGGCGGACAGTTCAATGAGACGGCTTCGCTGGTGGCGGTGTCCGGCGCGGTGCGCGATGTGGCGATCCGCTCCGGTGCGACCCTGCAGGCGCCGGAGATACTGGTGGCTGCGGCGTCCGGTGGCAGCGGCATCCTGGTCGAAGCCGGGGCGACACTCGATACCTTGTCTTTCGCACGCGACACCGCGTCCGCGCCGACCGTGCCCTATCAGGTCAATGGCGGCCTGCTGGCCGTCTCGAACCAGCGCCTGAACCTGATCACCGGTACGACCGGCGTGGCGGCAGGGCCGGTCGCGATCGACATCGGCGGCTGCCAGACGGACTGCGAAGGCGAGGCACGGCTGGTATCCGATGGCAGCATCGGGGTGGCCACCGATGGCGTGCTGCAGATGCGCGATTCCGCCCGTTATGGCACGCGCCAGCTGGGCGTGAGCATGGCGGCGCTCAACCTCGGCAGCGCCGAGGCGATCGCGCAGGCAGCGGCCGCAGGGGCGTTGCCAAATGGCATGACCATGAACCAGTCCGTGCTGCAGCAGCTGCTGCGCGGCAATGATGCCACCGGCGCACCGGCGCTGGATACGCTGAGCCTGGTCGCACGCGATTCGGTCAACGTGTTCGGCAGTGTCGACCTGGATGCGCGCGACAGTGCCACCGGCCGCGGTGGCCTGCAGACGCTGGTGCTGGGCGCGCAGGCCATCCATGGCTATGGTGCGGCGAGCGACCGTGCGCGCATCCTGGTGGACACACTGGTCTGGGACGGTTCGCTGGCGGCGACGCAGGCACCGGGCAGCGATGCGTCGGCGCCGCCGGCCGATCCCATGGTGGACCGGCTCGGCGCGGGGCAGCTGGATATCGTCACCCGCAATCTGCAGCTGGCGCGCGCGCCGTTCAGCCGTCCCAGCTCCGAGGTGCCCGCGAGCCGCCAGATACTCGGCTTCAGCGCGCTCAACCTCAGCGCATCCGGGCAGCTGCTGTTTTCCGCGCAGGGCACGCTGGACGTGTACCAGCAGCGCGGTGACTATCTCGCGGACAAGGGCTGGCAGTACAGCGGTGGCAGCATCGGCATCGACACGCCGCTGCTGACAGCCGATCCCGGTGCGCAGCTGCGGGTGCGGACCGGCGGCGACTTCCGTCTGCAGGGCGGCCGCGGCACGACCGGCGGCGACGCGCTGGGCAGCGAACTGAGCATCGATGCGCAGCGGATCGCGCTGGACAGCACGATCGCACTGGCCTCCGGCCGCCTGTCAGTGAACGCGCGCGACGGCATCGCGCTCGGCGGCCAGGCGGCGCTGGATCTGGCGGGACGCAGGGTTACGCTGTACGACGTGGACAGGTACAGCTGGGGCGGCGACGTGCTGCTGTCCAGCGATGCGGGTGACGTCAGCACTGATGCCGCCTCACGCATCGATCTGTCGGCGCGCAACAACCGCGGCGGACGGCTGACGGTGAACGCCCTGGCCGGGCGGGCCGATCTGGCCGGTGGCATTGAGGGGGCTGCCAGTGGCCGTTACGACGCAGGTGGCACCGTGGTGCCTTACGACGGCGCAGACATCGTGGTTCGCGCCAGCACGTTGCAGGACTTCGCAGGCCTGAACCAGCGCTTGAACGCGGGCGGTGTCACCGGCGGGCGCACGTTCCGGATCGGTGAGGGTGATCTGCTGATCGGTGACGAGGTGAAGGCGCGCAGGGTCGACATCAGCCTCGACGCAGGCAGCCTGCGCGTAGCGGGGCGCATCGACGCCAGCGGCGAACAGGTCGGTGCGATCCGCCTGTACGCACGTGACGGTCTGCAGGTGGAGGGAACGCTGGATACGCATGGCACCGGCCTGCGCGTGGACAGCCAGGGCAAGATCATCGACAGCCCGAACCGGGCCACGATCGAACTGGGCAGCGCCGCCGGCGGGATCGACATCGGCGCCGGCGCTCATCTGGACCTGCGCGCGGGGACGGCTGTGGCGGTGGGCGGCGGCCGCGGGCAGAACGACGGCGTGGCCCGCGGCACCCTGAAGATCGATGCGCCCCGCATCGGCGGCAACGATGCGGCGATAGCGGTCGCCAACGGTCTGCGCGTCGAAGGTGCGGCCGATATCCAGGTCAATGCGGTGCGACGCTATGAGGACGCGCCCTTGGCGGACACTGTCGACGTCAACGGCAACCGCGCGCAGCGCGTCACCCAGCAGTGGCTGGACCAGATCGTCGATCCGGACAACCGCGCGTGGATGGACGGCGCGCTGGCCAATGCGGATCTCCGACAACGCACGGCTGCGCTGGGCACGCATCGCCTGCGCCCCGGCGTGCAGGTCCTCGCCCGCCGCAGCGAGGCCAATCCCGGAGGTGACCTGACCGTATCCGGTGACATCGACCTGTCCGGCTACCGCTATGGGCCTGAGGCCGATCGCAATGATCCGGCGCGGCGCGGCTTCGGCGAGTCGGCGTCGCTGTTGCTGCGCGCGGAGGGCAACATCAACGTGCACGGCAGCATCAACGATGGCTTCGCGCCGCCACCGGCCAATCCGGACGAGGCAGGATGGCAGTTGCATGAGAGCCGCAACGGCACCGCCGGTCACACCCCGTTCGGCGGCGACCTGGTGGTGCCGGTGGAGGGCGTGAGGCTGCAGCCCGGTACGGAGTTCCGGGCCGGTACCCGCCTGAACTATGACGTGCCGGTCGAATCGGTAACGCTTCCGGTCGGTACCGTGCTGCCCGCGCCGATGGTGATCTCGCAGAACCTGCGCCTGCCCGCGGGCACGGTGCTGGGTGCGGCGGTGACCACCGACTCCGGGCAGACGCTGGCGGCGGGCACCGTGCTGCAGGAGCCGCTGGTGCTGGCGGCCGGTGCGCGACTGGGGGCCGGCTTCCGCCTGCGCAGCGATGTGCAGATGGCCGCCCAGGACTGGCCGGCCGGCGCGATGCTGCCGGTGACCCTGCGCCTGGCACGGGAAGTCGAGCTCAAGGTAGGCGCGTACATTCCATCGTTGACCAAGGTGGAGCTGCCCGGCGACGCATCGGTGAACCTGCGTCCTGCCGACGCCAACGGCAACCAGGGACGCAACTGGGCGCTTGCCCCGATGCTGGCCGAAGGTACGACATCGTGGGACATGACACTGGTGGCGGGGGCTGACAGCGACGCCGCGGATCCGCGTTCGCGACGCTGGGGAAGCGACGGCAGCGTGGTGCTTGCCGATACCCATCAGGGCTCGGTCGGCACCGTGACGACCGAGATCATCTGGGTGGGCGACCGGGTCCTGACCGAACAGGCGTCACTGGACTGGATGGGCGACACCTCCTATGCCGGCCGTCCGATTTCCGAGCTGGCAGACATGTTCGGCTTCAGCGAGGATGAGTTCTGCGCGCTTTCCGATGGCTACTGCGGCCCCGCGCCGCGACAGGTCGCCGCGCAGGGTTCGCTGGACTTCTGGGGCGATGAATCCTACGTCGGCACGCCGGCAAAGGACTTCGCCGAGCTGCTGGGCATGACCGAGGACGAATTCTGCGGAATGGCACCGGGCTACTGTGCCGGCGGTGGCACCCAGACCGAGGTCACCACCTACGGCAAGCGCGCCGGTACACCGGCCTGGAGTGTCCTGCGCACCGGCAAGGGCGACCTGGAACTGCTCGCGGCGGGCGACGTTGCGATGAAGTCCGGGTTCGGCGTCTATACCGCCGGTACGCCAAGCTCACTCGGCGAGGGCCGTGACGCCGCGTTTGATTCACCGCGCGCGGCGGCGCCCTGGAACACCGCGCTGCTGGGTGAGAACCTGGTGCCGGGCAGCTATGACGCCGCAATCGCGGGATACCAGGCCTGGTATCCCGATCATGGCGGCAACCTCCGCGTCGAAGCCGGGCGCGATATCGTCGGTGATGTCTGGACCGCGCGCGCGGAGTCGGGCAGCAGTGAACGCGATCAGGCGCAATACTCCAGTGCCGCGGTCGGCAACTGGCTGTGGCGGCAGGGGACCGGCAGCACGACCGGCGTGGAGCCGGTGCCGACCAGCTGGTGGGTGAATTTCGGTACGTACACCAATGTGTCGGCCATCG
Organism: Stenotrophomonas sp. Steno-C15; assembly: GCF_056393265.1. NCBI lineage: Bacteria > Pseudomonadati > Pseudomonadota > Gammaproteobacteria > Lysobacterales > Lysobacteraceae > Stenotrophomonas > Stenotrophomonas sp. Steno-C15. The sequence goes on along the minus strand of NZ_JBWJPF010000001.1, from coordinate 301,281 downwards.
CCGGCAGTACCCCGCGGATGGTGGGCTTCACCGGCTTCGGCACATTGGGCGGTGGCAACCTGATGTTGGAGGCCGGGCGCCACGCCGGCGTACGCGATGCGATGGGTGACGCGCTGGGCTCGCTGACGGCGCCGCATTCGAGTGCAATCATCGCTGCCGTGGGATCGACCGGCCGTGTCAGTGATGGCCAGCTGCACCTGACCGGTGGCGGTGACCTGCAACTGCGCATCGGTGGCGCGCTGAACCCGAATCTGCAGGCGACGATCTCCAGCCTCAATCCATCGAGAGCCGCACAGAATCTCGACCTCAACGGTACCTTCAGCAACCTGCGTGGCAGCCTGCTGCTCGACGCGGGCCGCATCGGTGCAATGGGTGTCACCCTGGACAGCTACGCGACGCTGGGCCAGCTGCGTGCAGCCGATCTGTTCGCCGCCGACGCCGCCCGCCCGATGGGCGGGCCGGTGCTGGTGCTGGGCGATGCGGTCGCACAGCTGCAGGCGCGGGGCGATGTCGTGCTCGGCGGCGTCGCCGATGCCGGCCGGGTTCCACTGGCCAACTACAGCACGGTGGCGCAGGACAACGGCAGCCGCGCTGCGGGCAGCACCTGGTTCTCCCTATGGACCGACGCGACCGCCGTGGACCTGTTCAGCGCCGGTGGCGACCTGGCGCCGGGCCTTGCCGGGCCGGAGAACGTGACCGGCAGCAATCTGTGGCCCGAGCAGGTTGCGCTGGCACCGGGCAGCCGGGAGGAGCTGCTGAACTACTGGCTCTATCCTTCGCGCTTCAGCGCCGTTGCCGCCCAGGGTGACATCAAGCTGGACCGGATCAGTGCCGTGACGGGGACGCAGGATGTGATCCTGCTGGCGCCCTCGGCTACCGGGCGGCTGGACGTCCTGGCGGGCGGCAGCATCTTCGCCCGCAGCGGCGCGACCCAGATCACGCGCTCGGGCGCGGATGCGCGCCTGCCGGGGCCGTTCGACCCCGCATTCGTTGCCGAGCAACGCGATGCCAGCGGTAATGTGACGCGTCCGCGGCACAACCTGTCGGTCGATGGCAACATCGCCTCGCCGGAGGCATCGCTTCCGCTGTTCGCGTTCGGCCCGGGTACGCCGTTGTCCACGGTCTCCTCGGCACTGGCACCAAGCCGCTTCTACGCCGTGCAGGGCGACATCATCGGCTTGGCGACAGGCGCCCAACGCACGCTCGACGGCACCGCCTGGCAGCGCACGCAGCTGAACTGGTTCGAGGCAGCAGGCGCGGTGCAGCTGCGGGCAGGGCGGGACATCCTCGGCGTGTCGATGACCGCGTTGAACAGCGCGCCCACCGATATCACGGTGGCGGCGGCGGGACGTGACATCGTGCATCTGGACGCGACGATCGCCGGCCCCGGCAACGTCGAGATCAGTGCCGGCCGTCAGCTGCGCCAGGAGGAGGCGGGCAGCATCGTCAGCCTCGGTGGCATCGTGCAGGGTGACACCCGTCCGGGTGCCAGCATCGCGCTGACGGCCGGCAACCAGCAGATCGATTTCGCCGCCCTGCGTGCCCGCTATCTGGATCCCGCAAACCTGGCCGATCCCGCGCAATCGCTTGCGTCGCAGCCGGGCAGGGCAGTCAAGGTCTACGACCAGGAACTGAAGCAGTGGCTGCAACAACGCTTCGGCATGGCCGCCGATGGCGAGGCAGCGCTGGCTGCGTTCGATGCGTTGCCGCAGGAACAGCAGCGCATCTTCCTGCGCCAGATCTACTACACCGAGCTGCGCGAAGGCGGACGCGAGTACACCGATGCGGAAGGGCCGCGCTTCGGCTCCTATCTGCGCGGGCGCGAGGCCATCGCCACGCTGATGCCGGACAGGAATGCGGCCGGTGCGACGATCGACCGAACCGGCGATATCGTGATGTACGGTGGCTCCGGTATGCGCACCGAGGCGGGCGGCAACATCGAACTGATGGCACCGGGAGGCCAGATCGTGGTGGGTGTACAGGGGGTGGTGCCGCCTGCCAGTGCCGGCCTCGTCACCCAGGGGCAGGGCGATATCCGCCTGTTCAGCCAGGACAGCGTGCTGCTGGGCCTGTCGCGGGTGATGACCACCTTCGGTGGCGACATCCTGGCGTGGTCGGAACAGGGCGACATCAATGCCGGTCGCGGCTCGCGCACCACGCTGTTGTACACACCGCCACGGCGCGTCTATGACACCTGGGGCAATGTGATCCTGTCGCCCCAGGCGCCGGCCAGTGGTGCGGGCATTGCCACCCTCAATCCGATCGCGGAAGTCGCGCCGGGCGATGTGGATCTGATCGCGCCGCTGGGCACCATCGATGCGGGCGAGGCGGGCATCCGTGTCTCGGGGAACATCAATCTGGCCGCGCTGCAGGTACTCAACGCGGCCAACATCCAGGTGCAGGGAGACAGCAAGGGCCTGCCGGTGCTGGCGTCGGTGAACGTCAACGCGCTGGCTTCGGCCAGCGCCGCCGCCAGCAGTGCCAGCCAGGCGGCACAGGATGTGATCCGCAAGAGCCAGGAGGATGCCCGGCGCAACCAGCCTTCGGTGATCAGCGTGCAGATCCTGGGCTTCGGCAACGCCAGCAGCAGCATCAACCCGCCGGCACGCGGCACGACCGCGGCCAGCGGCTACGACGTAGACAGTGCTTTCCAGTTCCCGCAGGCCCGCGAACCGCAGGCGCGTGGAGAGGGTGGCACACAGCGTCGATAGTTGCCGGGGGTGATCCACGCGGTGCGTGGCGATCCGCAATCGGGCCCGCTGCCACGGAGCGGTGGCGGCCCCCGCCAGGACGGCACGGAGGGCAGGGAGCAGCCATCGGCGGTGAGGAGCACCCACAGGCGCCACCGGGCGCGGGACAGCGCCCGGTGGCCGGGATGGCGGACGCTACGCCCCGGATGACGTGGGTCGACGGCGTGCAGCTGCGTCTGCGGCTAGAGTTCAAGGACGCGACGGTAGCTCAACGGACCGCGGCCATCACGCAGCCGCAGCCTCAGTTCCAACCCGGTGGCCGGCAGCAGCACGCCCTGACTGGGCAGCGTCGTCCAGCCGGCGCCCGGCTGCCAGGCGCGCACATCGAAGAACTGGACATCGTGCGCCACGGCCAGCCCGCGTGACTGCTCAGGTGTCGGCAACGGATAGCGATCCGATGGCGGCCCGCTGGCCCGCCACAGGGTATTGCCCTGGCGCCACCAGCGCACCCGCTGCCAGCGCAGCCCGTCGCTGCCGACGCTGCGGGTGATCTCCAGCGCGAAGCTCCCGTCGGCCTGCCGTTCGCTGACCAGCGCCGGCGGCAGCAGCCGCTGTGGCTCGTCAGCGGGGCGTACCGCACCATTCATCAGGGCATCGTCCGCACGCATCTCGATGTCGCGCTGGAACTGCTGCAGCACCCGCAATGCGGCATTGGTGCCTGCATCAGCCTGGCGCAGTCGCTGGTCACTAGTGGACACGCTGTCCAGCGCACGCCAGCAGATCACGGCCAGCACGCCCATGAGGGTGATCGCGATCATCACTTCGATCAGGGTGAAGCCCTGCACGCGCCGTTTCACGGTGCAGCGGTCCATGGCAGCAGCATGCGTGCCAGCGACTGTGTCGGTGCATCCTCCGCCACCACGATGAGCTCCAGCAGCGGCTGCCCGTCGCTGCCGCTGCCCAGATGCTGCCGCACCAGGAAGCGGCTGCGACCCTGCACGCAGCGCTGCTGCACATCCGCGGGCGGTTGCGCGGCCAGCCGCAGTTCCTGCCAGCGGTCCTGTGCGCACAGCAGTGCCAGACGTCGGTCGCGCAGCCGCGACTGGTCATCGGTTGCCACTGCCACCGAGCGCATCACCGCCGCCAGCGCGACTGCCACGATGGCCAGTGCGATCAGTACCTCGATCAAGGTGAAACCCCGCCGCGGCCGCATCACTGCACGACCTGCAGCTGTCCACTGCCGTCGTCGCGAAGGCGCAGCTGTCGCCCCTGCAGCGACAGCGCCAGCTCCCACGGCACGCCGATCCATTCCGGACTCAGTTCGATGGCTGCCGCCGGCTGTACGGCGATGCCCGGGCTCTGCCACCGCTGGGGGCGCAGCAGGTCGTCGCGCTGCACGTCGGTCCAGCGGTCGCCCTCGCGTCGGCTGAAGCGGTAGCCCTCGGCATCCGCCTGCCAGCGGAGGCTGCGGCCATCGATGCGGGCCTCATCGCGTGCCACCTGCAGGCGTTGCGCCAATCGCTCGCCTTCCTGACGGAGCTGGCGCGCAGGATCGAGCAGTGTGCCCAGGCCCAGGCCGATGGCCGTTGTACAGATGCCGATGATGACCAGCACCACCATCAGTTCCAGCAGGGTGAAGCCGCGCGGGATGCGCCGCATCGACATCGCCTCCTGTGCCTGCCGATCGCGGACAGGGTAGCGGCGGATGATGAAACAAAAGCGTCAGCGGCGACTGCTAGCGTGGTGGCCGTCAATGTCGACGAAGGTGCGGAACATGGACAGCAGGCGCTGGGATCGCAATCACCTGCTGACACTGCTGGCGGCGACGCTGCTGCTGGCCGTGATGGCCTACTGGGGCATTGCCCTGTTCGCTGCAGGACCACCCGCGGCGGCCAGCGCGGTAAGGCCGTCGACACCGGCCCGGCCACCGTTCGACGCTGCGGCCAGCGCTCCGCTGGTGCGGCTGCTGTCACCGGGTGCGATCCACACCGAGGTAGTGGTGCTGGGTGTGATGGCCAGCGCGCACGCACCGCTGGCACTGCTGTCGGTCGATGGTGGCGCGGTCGATGCCTATGTGCCGGGGCAGCGCCTGGGACCGTCCACGGTACTGGCCGGCATCGGCGCGGAGACCATCGAACTGCAGCAGGCGGGGCGGTCGCGCAGCCTGCCGGTGCCCGCGCTGCCGCCCGTTCCTGCCGATGGCATCGTGCCTGCCGCTGCGGGGCGGCACTGAGGCGCGATCAGCGAGAGGGGCGCTGCGGTGTCACCGCGCGACCAAAGGCGTCGCCCATCCGTTGCCGGGTGCCTTCCAGGTTGTACTGCATGAGCTGGTTGCCGGGCTGCCGCATCAGCCGCTCCGACTCGGACAGGCGCGGTGATCGTGCACGTGGCGGTGCCGGTGCGAGCCTGCGCTGCAGACATTCCCAGGCCGGAATGCGCTCTCCGTTGACCTGCACGTCGATGCAGGGCGGTGTGTCCGCGCGCGTTGCGCGGTCATCGGCGTGCGCAATCGGCATCGCGATGGACGCGAGCAACGCCACGGCAGGCCAGCGCCATGCAGTCAGGATCATGCTCATCTCCTATCTCCCGCCACCCCATGTCGGCTGCTTCATGGACGGGTGGCGGGCGCAGTGTCCGCCTGCGCGCATTCCGCCGCCGTCAACAGATGACAGTGCTGTCACAAAACTGTTGGCGGCTTTGACGCGCCCTGCACGTCCTGTGGGTAGACCCACGCGCCGCTCCCTGGCCACTTCCTTCGATACGACGCGATGCCTTCAATGACGCCTGTTCCGTGCCGAGCTGTCCGACTCCCGCTGCGCCTGCGTCCGCGGGTACTCGCGCTGGCCGTGGCGTCCCTGCCATTGCCGCTGCTCGCGCAGGATGCCACGCCGGCGGCCAGGGTGAACATCAACGAGTACATCGTGCGCGGCAACACCGTACTTGATCCGCGTCTGATCGAGCGCGCCGTTGAGCCCTATCTCGGCCCGGGCAGGACGTTGGCCGACGTCGAGCAGGCGCGCGATGCAGTCAGCGCGCTGTACCAGCAGGCGGGATACCAGTCGGTGTACGTGGAACTGCCCGAGCAGCAGGTCAGTGCCGGCGTGGTGCTGCTGAAGGTGCAGCAGACGCCGATCGGCGAACTGCGCGTGGTCGGTGCGGCGCCTGCTGCGTCGGCGCGGATCCGCGCACGGGTACCGGCGCTGGCCGAGGGCCAGGTGCCGGATTTCGACCGGGCGCAGAAGGAACTGACCGCGCTCAACGAAGGCGGTCGCCGCCAGGTGATGCCGCTGGTCCGTGAGGGAAAGACGCCCGGCACGATGGACGTGGACCTGCAGGTGGAAGAAAAGTCGCCCTGGCGAGCGAGCGCCGCACTCAACAATGACCGCAGTGCCGACACCGAGAAACTGCGCCTGAGTGCCTCGCTGGCGCATGACAACCTGTGGGGACGCGGGCACAGCGCCAGTCTCGGCGTGTTCCTCGCTCCGCAAGATACCGATCAGGCCAAGGTGTTCTCGGCGTCGTACACGCTGCCGTTTGAAGGCAGCCCCTGGAGCCTGGAGGCATCGGGCTATACCTCCGACAGCCGCGTGCTCAATGCCGGCGGCCAGGGGGGCGCGGGAACCGGCACCAACGTGATCGGCAATGGTCATTCGATCGGCCTCAAGCTCAATTACCGCCTGCCCGGCAGCACTGCATGGTGGCGGCAGCTCAGCCTCGGCGTCGACTTCAAGGACACCGAGGAGGACACCTGGATGGGCAGCGACAACCTGAAGACTCCCCTGAAGTACGCACCGCTCACGCTGGCATTCGTGGGTGTGCGCCAGGGCGAACAGGACCAGCTGAGCATCAGCACGCAGCTGGTGGCCGGAACCCGCCGCCTGTTCGGCTATGGCAGCAATGGGTACGACTTCAGCCAGAAGCGGGCGTGGGCGGATCCCAGCTTCGTCGCACTCAAGGCCGATGTGTCGAATACGCATACCTTCGGCAGCGATTGGCAATGGTATGCACGCGGGGCCCTGCAGGTGACCGATGCGCCACTGGTCTCGGCCGAGCAGTTCGCCGCCGGTGGCATGTACACCGTGCGCGGCTACCTGTCGGCCGAGGCGATCGGTGACTACGGCGGTGTGGCGAACCTGGAATGGCGCACCCCGGCATGGCCGCTGTGGAGCGGCAGCCAGCTTCGCGTGTACAGCTTTGCCGACGCGGCCTACCTGCGCCTGCGGCGGCCGCTGCCCGAACAGCGCGACCAGTACAACCTGGCCTCGGTCGGGCTCGGCGCGCAGCTGCGCCTGGGAGATCACCTGCAGTTGCGCCTGGACTATGCGTGGCCCTATGCCGATGGGCCGGTGACCCGCAAGGACGACCCGCGGCTGCATTTCAACATCAGCACCAGTTACTGACCCTTCCCTTGAACATGCGTTCTCCGGAGACCCCTCGCATGGACCGTTTGCTTTCCCGGATGTTGCTGCTGCTGGCCGCGCTGATCGCGCTGCCCGCCGCTGCGGCCGATGCCAGCTGGTGGCAGGCCGAATGGAAATACCGCAAGCCGATCACGATCGACGCAGGCCCGCAGGGTGCCGGTCTGGCAGGCGATCCCGGTCGAACCCCGCTGCTGCTGCGCCTGCATACGGGCAACTTCGGTTTCGACGGCACCCAGGATGCCGGCAGCGATCTGCGTTTCGTGTCGGCGGACGGGCGCACCGTGCTGGCGCACCAGATCGAACAGTTCGACCCGGCGCTGGGGCTGGCCCTGGTGTGGGTGGATGTGCCGGCCGTCAGCGCCGCCGCACCGCAGACGATCTGGATGTACTACGGCAACGACAAGGCGCCGGCCAGTGGGAATGGACAGCAGGTATTCGATCCGGACTACACGCTGGTCTACCACTTCGCCGACGCCAATGCCCCGGCACGTGACACCACGGCCTACGGCAACAACGCGGGCGCAGTGGTGCCGGCCGCCGAAGGTTCGGTGATCGGTCGCGGCGTGCAGTTCGCCGGCACTGCGCTGCCGCTGCCAGCCAGTGCGTCGCTGGCGCAGGAGGCCGGCGCGCCATTGACCGTGTCCGCGTGGATCAAGCCGGGTGCACAGAATGCGGCGCAGGCCATCTATGCCCGTCGCGATGGCAGCGCGGAACTGCTGCTGGGCATCGACAACCGGGTGCCGTTCGTGCAGCTCAATGGCCAGCGCAGCACGCCTGCGCAGCCGATTCCGGAGGGACAGTGGGCGCATCTGGCGCTGACGGCGGAGAAGGGGTCGCTGCAGCTGTATCTCAATGGCCACGTGGTGGCGCAGCTCAGCGGCGAACTTCCGGCCATGTCCACCGCAGCGGTGGTGGGTGCTGACGCGCCGGGTGCCGAGCAGCCGCTGGCCAGCTTCGACGGTGCGCTGGATGAACTGCGGATTTCTCGCGTTGCGCGTCCGGCGGCACTGCTGCTGGCCGATGCCACCGCGCAGGGCGCTGACTCACGCCTGATCAGCTATGGCGCCGATGAGCATTCCACGGGCCAGAGCCACTTCGGCTTCATCCTGAAGGCGATGCCGTTCGACGCCTGGGTGGTGGTGGCCATCCTCGGCCTGATGATGCTGATGTCGTGGGCGATCATGATCGCCAAGAGCCGTCACTTCGGCCGCACCGGCAAGGCCAATGCGGTGTTCACTGATGCTTTCGGCAAGCTGGCCGGCGTGCCGCTGCGCACGCTCTCGGACATGGACCGGCAGGGCCAGGCACCGGCGGCCATGCGCGACGGTTCGCTGTGGCGCATCTATCAGGTGGCCATCGATGAGATGCAGCAACGCCACCAGCGCGACGGCAACGGCGGCTATCTGAGCGCGGCGACCATCGCGGCGATCCGCGCATCGATGGATGCGGTGATGGTGCGCGAGCAGGAGGCGATGTCGCGTCGCATGAACTGGCTGTCCACCACCATCGAAGGCGCGCCCTATGTGGGCCTGTTCGGTACGGTGATCGGCATCATGCTGGTGTTCGTGGTCGCGGCGATGGCCGGTGCGGTGGACATCAACTCGGTCGCGCCGGGCATGGCGGCGGCTTTGCTGTGTACGGCCGCCGGCCTCGGCGTCGCGATCCCGGCACTGTTCGGCTACAACTGGCTGGGCGCACGCGCTGAGGCCATCGGTGCCGACATGGCCGTGTTCATCGACGAATTCGCCGCCCGCCTGGCTGAAGAGCAGGACGGGCGCGGCCCGGCCACGGTGCAGGGCTGAGGAGCGCGTCATGGCCCAGAAGGCGAAGTTCGGCATCAAGAAGCGCGAGAAGGGCATCAACGTGACGCCCTTCGTCGATGTGCTGCTGGTGGTGCTGGTGATCTTCATCCTCACCAGCAACGCCTCCATTCCCGGCATCGAGGTCAACCTGCCGAAGGCCAGCAACAGTGTGGCGCTGGAGAAGCCCAAGACCAAGGCGATCACCATCGATCCCAGCGGCCAGGTGTTCCTTGACGCCTACCCGGTGACGATGGCCGAGCTGGAGGACCGCCTGAGGACAGAGCGCGCGACCTCGCCGGACTTCCCGGTAATCGTGCGTGGCGACGCCCAGGTGCAGTACGCGCGCGTGGTCGAGGTGCTGGATCTGCTGCGGCGGCTGGAACTGGCCCAGGTTGGCCTGGTCACCGGCAAGGCACAGGGCTGAGGCATGACCGGCCCTCATTCCCCACGGCCGGAGCCCGGCCTGCGTGACCGCCCGCTGCTGGTGACCGTCGCGCTGGTGCTGGCGGTGCTGCTGGTAGTGGGCGCCGTGCTGTGGTGGCTGCTGTTCAAGGACACGGCCAGCACCCGCCGCCCCGTGGTGCAGCCGCCGATGCTGGCGTTGCCACCCCCGCCGCCACCCCCACCGCCGCCGCCTGAGAAGCCCCCCGAACCGGAGACCCCGCCGGAGGAGACCCTGCCCGAGCCGGAGCCGCTGGATCAGCCGACCCCGGCCGAGAAGCCGACGCCGACGCCGGACAACGCCGACCCGGTGACCATGAACGCCGACGCGCAGGCGGGCGGTGACAACTTCGGCATCCAGGCGGGCAGTGGCGGCGGCGCGTCCGGTACCGGTCGCGGTGGTGCCGGCAATGCCACCTATGGCCGCTATCTGGGTTACCTGATGCAGCAGGCGATTGCGCGCGATGCGCGGGTCAAGCGCCTGGCCTTCCAGTTGCAGGTGAACGTGTGGCTGGCGCCGGATGGGCGCCTGGAGAAAGTCGAGCTGGTGCGCGGCAGCGGCAATGAAGAGGCCGACGCCGCCGTGCTCGACGCGCTGCGCCAGATCGGCCGGGTGGACCAGCCGCCGCCACCTTCACTGGACTTCCCCGCGCGCGTGCTTGTGCAGGGCCGCAGGCCGGGGGCGTGAACCGTGATTTCCCCGATTTCCCTTCTTCCGATGAGAACCGTGATGAACAACCACGACCGCGCTCGAACCGACTCCCGCCCGTCGCGGCCGGCCCGACGGGCGCTGCTGTGCTGCGCTGTGCTGCTCAGCCTGGCGGCGCCGGCCGGTGCAATGGCTGCTGAGACCACCATGATCAAGCTGATCAAAGGCCTGATGGCCAGTGGCGCGCTCAAGCCCGAGGACGGCCAGGCGCTGCTGGTGCAGGCCGAAGCCGAGGCAGCAGCAGCCCAGCGCGGTGCTGCCGGTGCTGCATCGGCCAGCAGTGGAGGCATCGCGCTTGAGGCGGGCGATGTGCGTGTGCCCTATGTGCCGCAGAGTGTCCGTGATGGCATCCGCGACGAAGTGCGCCAGGACGTAATGGCGCAGGCGAAGGCGGAGGGCTGGGCGGCGCCGAATGAGGTCGCCGAATGGACACAGCGCATCAAGGTGACCGGGGACGTGCGTGTGCGCAGCGAGTCGCGCTTCTATGGCGATGACAACAGCGGCATCGTCAGCAACTGGGCCGCGGTCAATGCGGGCAGTGGATTCGACACCAACACCAATACCAACCTGCAGCTGCCGCCCTTGCTCAACACCCGACAGGACCGCCGTAACCTGTGGCGCATCCGCGCCCGCCTGGGGGTCGAGGCCATGATCGGCGATCACACCACCGCTGGCATCCGCCTGGCCAGCGGCAGCAGCAATGGCCCGGTGTCCACCACCGAGCAGCTGGGGGGCGGCCTGAGCAAGAAGGACGTGTGGCTCGACCAGGCATGGCTGGCCTACAGTCCGGCTGACTGGGTGACCGTGCGTGGTGGCCGTTTCGGCAATCCGTTCTGGAGCAGCGACACCCTGTTCTCCAACGATCTGAACTTCGATGGACTGGCCGCCAACCTGAAGTACGGGTTCGGCGACGGCGATCTGGACCTGTTCGGCACCCTTGCCGTGGCGCCGCTGGAGTACACCTCGGACAGCCTGCAGAGCCGCAGCGGAGAGAAGTCGCCGAACGAGAACAAATGGCTGTCCGGCGCGCAGGCTGGCGTGAACTGGCGCTTCAACGACGACAACGCACTGCGGGCCGCACTGGGCTACTACGACTTCAAGAACATCAGCGGTCGGCTGTCCTCGCCCTGTGCCCTGTACTCCGGCGCCGTCGGCTGCGACACCGACTGGTCGCGCCCGGCGTTCATGCAGAAGGGCAACACCCTGATGCTGATCCGCGACATTGCGCTCAATCCGATGGATCCGGCCGGCACGCCGACGCCGCAGTATGTCGGCCTGGCGTCCGCCTTCCGCCTGGCCACGCTGAACCTGCGTTGGGATACCCGGCTGGCGCAGGACATCGGACTGCGCCTGGAGGGCGACTTCATCCGCAACCTGGCGTACGACACGCAGGCGATGTTCCGCCGCGCCAACAACGGCATCGTCAACAATTTCGGTGCGGGTGAAGCTCCCGGCATCGATACGTTCCGCAGCGGCGACACCGCGTGGATGCTGCAGGCAACGTTCGGCGCCACCGACCTGAAGGAGAAGGGGCAGTGGCAGGCACTGCTGGGCTACAAGCGGATCGAGGCCGATGCGCTGCCGGATGCCTACAACGATCCGAACTTCCATCTGGGTGGCACCAACGCGCGCGGCTATTACGTGGGTGGTGCCTATGCGTTGGACACGCGCAGCTGGATCAGCGGCAAGTGGATGGCTGCCAAGGCGGTGTCGGGCCCGCCGCTGGCGATCGATGTGTTCCAGCTGGAGTTCAACACCGGCTTCTGAGCCGCCAGCGATGACGGGCCGGCACGAAACGTGGCGGGGGTGCAGCGATGCGCCCGTCTAGGGAAAGGAGACCACGCGTGGCAACAAGGAGGAGTGTGATGAGCCGTCGCAAGCTGTTCGAAAATCCCGGGACGTCCAGCCAGATGCTGGGCATCGGTCCGGCCTATGTCTCGGTGGAGGGCCTGCGCCAGCACCTGGCCGAGTTCCTGCTGTACGCCGGCCGCCCGGTGGTGATCATGCGCGGGCGCAGCGAGGTGGGCTATTTCCTGCCGTCCCGCTGCTGGCGCCAGCGTGACGACGATCCGCTGGCGGCCGCCGCGGCCAACCAGATGCTGGATGCCGCGGGTTTCCAGGCCGAGGACATCCAGCAGGTGGAGCGGGAGTTCAACGCGATGCGCCGGCGCACCGTGCTGCATCCCCGCCGCTAGCACTTTCCGGGAGCGGCGTTCTGGCCGCGTTCGCTGGTGATGCGCGCCCCTTCGCGCATCACCAGGGTGACCGGGGTCTTCTCGACCACCTCCAGCAGGCGCTGCCACTGGGCATCGTCCAGCGCGGCGCTGGCATGCAGTATGCGGTGCACATGGAAACGACCATCAGGATCGCGCTCCGAGCGCAGTTCGGCATGGAACTCACCCAGCTCCCAGCCCTTGCGCTGGGCGTACATGCGCAGGGTGATGGCGGTGCAGGCGGCCAGTGAGGCCAGGTACAGGTCGAACGGGGCGAATCCCTTGCCCTGGCCACCCAGCGAGGCCGGCTCGTCGGCGTTGACATCGAAGGTGCCGTTGCTGATGTGGTGCAGATAGTTGTCAGCCGTCGAGACAATGCGTGCGTAGGCCATGGGCTTCTCCTGTGCGGGGGATGTGGGGCCGGATCAGGCGCGGTGCCGCGCGACCATCACCGGTGATGATCGGGTGGCAGGGCTATCGTGACAATGGGACTGACGATCCCGGGAGTGGCGGGTGCCGTGGTGCGGGCTGGGCGTGATGGGGTGCCGCGCCCTACAATCACGTCCCGGACCGTCGCCATCACGCCCATCATTCCCCGGTCCGGCCTGGCACCTATGTCTCCCAATGCCCTGGCGCTGGTCGAGCTGTTGATCCGCGAGCGCCGTGCGTTGTCACGCTTCATCGCGCGCTACCTGGACCCGGCCAGCACCGAGGACACCCTGCAGAACCTGTACCTGAAGGCCAGCAGCGTGCCCGGCGATCCGCCGATCCTTGAACCGCGCGGTTACCTGTACCGCATGGCGTACCATCACGCCCTCAACCGCAGCCAGGCCGACGCACGCGAACGGCGGGCGATGGCCGAGTACGCGTGCGAGGTCGGCGATGCCGTTGGTGGTGAGCAACAGGCGCTGGACCAGGCGCAGCTGCGCGAGATCACCCGGACCATCCTTGCGCTGCCGCCGCAGGTGCGGGAGTGTTTCGTGCTCAACCGCTACCTGGGCCTGAGCGAGCGTGAGATCGCCGCCCGTCTGGGCATTTCCAAGAGCCTGGTCGGCAAGCATGTGCTGCGCGCGGCAATGCTGATCCAGCAGCACCAGCAGGGCGCACGCCGATGACCCGCAATTACCGTGGGCAGAGGCCGCCCGCCCTTGTCACAACAGTCACGCGCACCGGTTCGTGGTGCGACAGGCTACGACCATGACCACGTCCGAACCCTCGCCGCGACAGGCCAGGCATGCGTTGCGCTGGGTGATCCGGTGCAGTGCAGGCCCGTTGCCGGACCGGCAGCAGCGGGCCCTGCAGCGATGGCTGCAGGCCGATCCGCGCCATGCCTTGGCCTGGCGCCGCCAGCAGGCATTCTGGGACGGCCTGGACGCGGCTGGGCCGGAGGTGCTGGCCGCACTGCCGGCACTGACCTCCGATCGCCAGGGCCTGCGCCCGATCGCCCCGCGCAGGCGCCTGTCCTGGTGGTGGGCCAGCGTGGCCGCGGTGGTGCTGGCGGTCCCAGCCCTCCCCGGGGTCGCATTGTGGGCGCGCAGCGATCTGCGTAGCGGCGATGCACCCCGTGTGGTGCAACTGGAGGATGGCAGCACGGTCGTGCTGGATGCCCGCACCGCGCTGGCCGTCGCATTCGACGGGGATCAGCGGCAACTGCGGCTGCTGCGCGGCCAGGCGTGGTTCCGGGTCGCGCATGAAGCGCGGCCGTTCCGGGTCGAGGCCGGCGGTGGCCTGGTGCGCGACATCGGTACCGCGTTCAGCGTTTCGTTGCAGGACGCGGTGGTGACCGCCCAGGTCAGCGAAGGGGTAGTGGACGTACATCCCGGTGATGGCAGCCTGCAACGGCTGCATGCAGGGCAGGCACGCGCGTTCCGTGACGGACGCTGGCTGCAGCCGGTGAGCAGCCTCGCCAGCGACGCGGTGGCACCCTGGCGGCGCGGTGAGGTTGCCATCGACGATCTGAGCGCGGCGCAGGCCATCGAACGGTTGGCGCGCTATCGGGCCGCACCGGTCTGGGTGCTGGGGACAAAAGCGGAGCAGATCCGGGTCAGTGGCCTGTTCCATCTGCGCCAGCCGGACCCGGCCATCTCCGCAGTGGCGGCCCAGGCGGGCCTGCGCGTGCAGCGGCTGCCGGGTGGCGCGCTGGTGGTCTGGTGATGCCGGCAGGGTTTAGATCGCGATGAAAAAATCCTGAAAAAAGCGTGGGCAGCCTGCAGCGTGCGCTGTCTATAGAGGTACAGCCAGAGCGAAACACCGTTTTTCCTCAAGCCAGACACACCACCGGCAGCGGCTGTGCCCGTGGTTTCCCCACGCTTGAGGAGTTCCGTCCATGCCGTCCACGGCGTCTGCCTGTCACCGTCGCGCCACCACACTGGCCCTGGCCATCTGCACCGCACTGCTGCCGCTGGCCCGGGTGCCGGCCGCGCAGGCGCAACCCAGCACAGCGGCGGCGCTGCGCCAGTACGCCATCCCGGAGCAGTCGCTGGCAGACGCGGTACGCGCGTTCGGGCGCCAGGCCGATGCGCAGGTGGTGTTCCGCAGCGACCTGGTCGAAGGGCGTCGTTCCAGCGCAGTGCAGGGCCAGTACAGCCAGATGCAGGCGCTGCAGCGGCTGCTGCAGGGCAGTGGGGTGCGTGCCCAGCGAGGCCTGGATGGCACCTGGAGCCTGCGCGCCGCGGCGGACGCAGCGCAGGCATCGGCCGAGGGGGAAGGGGTGCGGGTGACCGATACGCTGGACGTCGCCGGTCGCCTGCAGCCGGAAGGCGGCGAAGCGCGCGATCGCCGTGGCTATGACGACGTGTTCGCGCTGGACCTGACCACGGTGTATTCGGGGCGGGACCGGGTGGAGCGCTTCCGCGGCGCCAACCCGGCCGACGTGGTCAAGGATCTGGTCGGCGTTTTCAGCGGCGATGCGCGCAACAGCGGCGCGCTGGACATCAACATCCGCGGCATCCAGGGGCCGGGGCGGGTGCCGGTGAGCATTGACGGCGGTGAACAAGCCCTCACGGTATGGCGGGGCTACAACGGCGTCAGCAACCGCAACTACATCGATCCCAACCTGATCGGTGGCATCCAGGTCATCAAGGGGCCCGGCCTGGTGCGTGACGTGCACAGCGGCATCGGCGGCGCGCTGGTCATCAGGACCATCGACATCGATGACGTCGTGCCGGCGGGCGAACGCTTCGGCGGGGAGCTGAAGATAGAAGGCAGCAGCAACGCGGTGGCGCCACGCCTGCCACGCCTCCACAGCGGCGAGGACTACCGGACGGTGCCGGGTTTCCCGCAGGGGTCGCCGAACTCGCCCTATGACGACCGTACCCTGGTGGTGCCGGTGCAGTCGCGCAGCGGCAACAATCCATTCGATGGCGAGGACCAGGCGTGGCGACTGGCGCTGGGCCTGCGCGGCGAGACGGTGGACGTGATGGCGGCCTATGCCTGGCGCCGGCGTGGCAACTATTTCTCCGGCAGCCAGGGCAGCGACTACTACGACCAGGACCCACGCGAGCAGTACGAGTACCAGGGCATCGACTACATCACCACGCTGGCCCGCTACTTCAAGCCGGGTGATGAAGTGCCCAATACGTCGAGTGAACAGGAGTCGTGGCTGCTCAAGGCGACGTGGCAGATCAATGACGACCAGCAGCTGAAGGCGAGCTGGCGGCACACGCTCTCGCACTACGGCGAGATCATGCCTTCGCGCATCCTGTCGGCGCCGGACTACGGCCGCATCCAGTGGCCGCTGAGCCGCGTCGACTCGGATGCCTGGAACCTGGAGTATCGCTGGCAGCCGGCCGGCAGCCGCTGGCTGGATCTGTATGCCAATCTGTGGCGCACCGAGACCGACAGCGATACCTATACCGCGGGCGGCTTCCCCAACTTCGCGCCGGGCAATCCGCAATGGGACCCTGAAGCCAGCCCGATCCTGCGCAACACCGCTCTGGCCAACGCGCGCAACGATCGCACCGGCCTGACGGTCAGCAACCGCTTCGCGTTGCACTCCAGCCTCGACCTGACCGTAGGGGGCAACTGGCAGTACGAGAGCCTGGGTTCGCGCGATCCGTACTTCGGCACCACTGATGGCTGGCGCATGTTTCCGCGTGCCGGCCGCCGCCAGGAGGGTGAGGGCTACCTCAACCTGGAATGGCGTCCGCTCGATGTCCTCACCCTCAACGCCGGCGTCCGCTACAGCCGCTACTGGGCCTTCGACGACTTCCTCGACGCGCACCCGGAGCTTCTGACCAAGGGGGTGGGCAGCAAGCAGGCTACCTATCGGGTCAACGAGCTGCCCGAGCGACCGGCCAGCCTGCAGGCAGAGATCGATGCGCTGGAAGCAGAACGCGAGTTCTGGGAGAGCATCGGCATGGGCTCGGTGATCGATGATTCGATCCGGGGACTGCTGGCCTATTACGAAACACCGCAGGCAGTGGAGCACAACATCGCGTGGCTGCCCGACGCCAACGGCAACTATGCCCGTGCCACCAACCCGTGCCTCAACGGCGAGGTGGCTGCGATCCCGGGCGTGCTGCCGTTGTTCGCCGGCAGCGACCTGGTCTGCAGCATCGGCAACACCGTGCAGGCGCGGCCGGTGGATGGCAGCAACCGGCGCCAGCGCGATCACGCGTGGCTGCCCACTTTCTCGGCGACGGCGCATCTGTCGCCTGCCGCGCGCATCTACCTGCGCTACAGCGAAGCAGTGCGTTTCCCGAGCATGTTCGAAAGCACCATCGCCTTCTCCAGCAGCCTCAACCCGCTGTATGACCTCAAGCCGGAGCATGCCTACAACTACGAGCTGGGTTACGTGCACGACCTGTCGGCGCTGTTCGGAAACACCGCCGACGCCGACGTCAAGCTGGCCTATTACGTGCACAAGACCCGCAACGTGATCGAGCGCGATGCCTACTTCCTGTTCGACAACATCGACAAGCAGACCATCCGCGGCATCGAACTGCAGGCGCGCTTCGACAACCGCCGCTTCTTCACCGATCTGGGCATCGCCCGCACGCTGGAGAACGAGGTCTGCGACGAGAGCAGTGCCGTGCTGCTGGATGCCAACCGTGGCCTGGTCCCGAACTGCGTGCAGGACGGGTTCGTCAGCGGCTACCTGCTCACCCAGGCGATTCCGAAGCTGTCGGTCAACGCGTCACTGGGCACCCGCCTGTTCGACGAACGACTGGAGCTGGGCAGCCGCATCATCCACTACCGGCGCCACGAAAACCCGGACCTGCAGGCCTACCGCGACCGGTTGCTGGCCGGTGGCAGCAGCCTGCTCTGGCAGAACGTGCCGTTCACCTGGGGAAACATCACCACGGTGGATGCGTATGCGCGCTGGCGCTTCAACGAGCACGCCAGCGTGGAGCTGGTCGGCAGCAATCTCGGCAACCGCTACTACGTCGACCCGGCCACGCGGTCCACGCTGCCGGCGCCGGGTCGCACCCTCAAGCTGGGCATCACCGCACGCTTCTGAACACCTGCATTCAAGCGTTGTACCCGTAGTTCCCTCAACCCAAGGAGCAACACCATGAAAATGATCTCCCGTTCCGTCCTGGCGGTCGCCGCCTCCTTCGCCCTGGCCGGCGCGGCGCAGGCAGCCGACATCGTCGGTGCGGCCAGCCCGGTGACCGATGCCGAGCTGTATGTCGCCGTCGGTGATTCCCAGGTCAACGGTGGCCCGCACTCGGCCGGCAAGGCCGGTATCGGCGTCGGCACCGTGTCCAACGCCCGTCGCGTCGATTTCCAGGGCCTGGCCAGCTATTCGGTGCCGACCACCATCAATGGCACCACCGTACGCACGCTGGCCATGCCGATCACCGGTGCGCCGGGCAGCCACGCGGGCATGGGCCACTTCAACTTCGTCAAGGTCGGCAGTGGCGATGTCTGGTTCGGTGAATGGTCCAAGGACGGCGCCGCAGGTGGCTTCAACAACCGCCAGGTCTACTTCGTCGGCGACCGTGCCGGCACCACCCTGCCGGCCGGCGTGGCCACCTACAGCGTGGCTGGCCTGAACAAGTTCAACGGCAGCAACCTGCTCAGCGGCACCTTCCGCGCCAACTTCGGCACCGGCACTCTGCTGGGCGGCCTCAGCGGCGGTGGCCTGTCGGTCAACATCAACGCCACCATCAACAGCGCCACCGCCTCGTTCGCAGGCGCGGCCACCGCCAACGGTTCGGTCAGTGGCACCACCCAGGGCCAGTTCTTCGGTGCCAATGCCGCCACCCTGGCCGGTATCGCCACCTTCGCCGGCAACAGCCAGTACGACACCGCCTTCGGCGGCAGCAAGAACTGATCGCCACGCCCCTGACGGGGCAGGGCAGGGACAAGCCGCGATCCGCCAGTCCCTGCTTCGGCCCGCTGCATCGCTTCACACCGGATCGACCATGCGCCTCCCTCTTTTCTGCCTCCTTCTGCTGGCGCTGACCGCCACGGCGCACGCCCAGCAGGACGACCTGCGCCGCGTGCTGGAGCAGGGCAACGACGTGCGCCATCAACGCCAGGACCAGCAGCGGCTGCAACAGGCCGAACCGGATCGGCCGACCGTCACCCTCGATGGCCGGACCCTGCGCGTGGAGCGCACGGTCGACGACCTGGGCCAGGCGCTGTACCTGTCGTTGCAGCACCAGCAATGGCCCGCCGCGCAGGCCTTCCTGCACGAGTACATTGAACTTCCCGGCCATGACCCGCTGCTGCGCCACTACGCGCAGGGCGCGCTGGCGCGGGTTGCGGGCGAGCATCATCGCTTGGCCCTTGAGTACGAGGCCCTGCTGGCCCGGCAGCCGGATTTCCTGCCTGCGCGGCTTGAACTGGCGCGGGTCTACGCCGAGGACCAGCGTGACCGGGAGGCGACGTCGCTGTTCACCGCGATCGCCGCCGACATCGATGACCGCGACCCTGCCACCGCCGGCGTGCGCGGCCGGGTGCAGGGGTATCTGCAGGCGCTACAGGCGCGGCGGCGCTGGAAGGGCGCACTGTCCGCCGGACCTGCATGGAGCGACAACATCAACCGCAGTTCGGCCAGCCGCAGCTGCCTGTTCGGCGTGGGCGAGGACTGCATCATCGAGCGCAGGTTGCCCGATGCCCAGCGCGCACCGGGGGTGGACTACGACGGCAGCCTGGAACGCCGCTGGGCACTGGCCGGCCACCACGGCCTGTATGTGCGCGGGTTGGCCTTCGGCCAGGCATGGAAAGACAACCGCGCCTACAACGAACTCAACGCCACTGTGCAGGTGGGCTACAGCTGGCGCAGTGCGCGGCACACCCTGCTGCTGGCCCCCGGCTACGACTATCAGGCACTGGGCAACCGTACCCTGCAGGGCGCCGCAGGCGCGCATGCGGAATGGCAATACGCACTGGACCCGCGCAGCCTGCTGAAGCTGGAGGCGGACTGGAAGCGCCAGCGCTATCGGCAACCGGGGCTGGCCGACAACTACGATGGCGCGATGGGAGCACTGTACGCCACCTGGTTCCGTGCGCTCACTGCGCGCTGGACCGTCTTCGCCGGCATCGATCTGGCCGACAGCGGGGCGGCCGACGCGGCCAATGCCTATCGCCAGCGCGGCCTGCGCGTCGGCGCGGCGCGGCAGTGGAGCGGCACGACTGCCACGCTGTTCCTTTCGCTGCGCGAGCGCAGCTACGATGCCTGGAGTCCGCTGCTGGAAGCGCGCCGGCACGACGACGAGCAGAACCTCATCGCGCTGGTACGCAGCGAACGGCTGGCGGTGGCAGGCCTGGTGCCCAGCCTGAGCCTGCGCTACACCCGCATCGACAGCAATGTGGACTGGCTGTACAGCCATGACCGCAGCCTGCTGAGCCTGAAATGGGAGCGTGCGTTCTGACCGCGGGCCGGGCACACAGCGTGTTTGGCCGAGGTGAATGCGATCTCGCTGTTGTCTTCATCCGTCATCACGCGTTCTTGTAGGGCAACTCGCGCATCCTGCGGGCATTGCGGCCGGATGGGCCGCGCGTGTCAGGGAGTACAGCGTGCTGGAGTCGGGCGATGAACGGGAGGGGCTGCAGGGGCTGCGGGTGCTGGTGGCCGAAGATGAATTCGCCATTGCGATGTTCCTGGCCGACTATCTGCAGCTGAAGGGCGCGCACGTCGTGGGCCCGGCCGGTGACCTGCGCGAGTTGGCGCGTCTGGTCGATGATCACCCGATCGACGTCGCCCTGCTGGACATCAACCTGGGTGGTGAGCAGGTGTACCCGCTGGCCGACCGCCTGTCCGAGGCGGGGACGCCGTTCCTGCTGACCTCCGGTTACGACGACAACCTGCCGAGCCGCTTCGCCAGCGCGCCGCGCTGCCCCAAGCCCTACCATATCGACGCGTTGGCCCGGCAGCTGGCCGGACTGGTCGCCGCACCGCGGGCTGCTGCGGGCAAGGTCTGACTGCGCGGCATGGGCCGGCGATTGGATACCGCTGCTCCCTCGTCCGTGCGCGGCACAGCACCTCCGGCGCATCGTCTGGGTGGACTGCATGACGGCATGGATGCGCGCATCGCGCGCCATGACTGGTCAGGGACGCCGCTTGGCCCGACTGGGCGGTGGCCGGCGCATCTGCGCGCCACCGTGGACATGATGCTGGCTCATGGGTTTCCGATGATCATCCTGTGGGGCCAGGAGCTCATCCAGCTCTACAACGACGGCTATGCCGAGATCCTTGCCGACAAGCATCCCGCTGGCCTGGGGCAGCCCACCCGCGACTGCTGGCCCGAGGTCTGGCACATCAACGGGCCGATCTACGACCGGGTCTGGCAGGGTGAGACCGTCACGTTCGAGGACAAGTTGTACCCGCTGGCCCGGCAGGGCCGGCTGGAGGACGTCTGGTTCACCATCACCTACAGTCCGCTCCGCGGCGAGGAAGGGCAGGTGGGCGGTGTGCTGGTCACCATGTTCGAGACCACGGCAGCGCACGTGGCACAGGCCGCGCGTGAGCGCGAGGAGCGGCGGCGGCAGGAGAGCGACCGGCGCTTGGCGCTGGCGTTCAAGGTACTGCCGGTCGGCTTGTGCATTGTCGATGCGCAGGGGCGGATGCAGCTGTCGAACGACCAGATGCGCGCCTATCTTCCCAGCAGCCAGGTGCCCTCGGCCGATCCGGTCAACCAGCACCGATGGCAGGGCTGGCATGCCGATGGCAGCCCGATCGCCCCCGAGGATTTCGCCATCGCACGGGCCCTGCGCGGAGAAACCGTGGTGCCCGGACTGGAGTTCCAGTTCACCCATGATGATGGGTGTGTCCGCTGGACGCGGGTCGCGGCGGCGCCGCTGCGAGATGTCGACGGCGAGGTGACGGGCGTGTTCGCCATCGCGGTGGACATCGATGATCTCAAGCGTGCCACCGAGCGGCAGGCGGTATTGCTGGCCGAGCTGCAGCACCGCGTGCGCAACATCATGGCCACGATCCACGCCATCGCCTGGCGCACACGCGAGTCGGTCGACAGCGTGGACGAATACGCTGACCGCCTGTGCGCACGCCTCATGTCGCTTTCTCGCACGCAGACCCTGCTCACCCGCAGCGCCAATGCCGGGGTGAGCCTGCGTGGCATGCTGGATCAGGAGATCGCGGTGCAGGGACACGCGCCCGACGGATTCCTTCTGCAGGGCGAGGAGGACGTGCTGCTGCCGCCCAAGGCGGCCGAGGTGCTGTCGCTGGCGGTCCATGAACTGGCCAGCAACGCGCTCACGCACGGCGCATCGGTGCACAGCGATACGCGGATCGAGGTGTCCTGGTCGATGCAGGACATCGACGGTGAAGCCTGGCTGGACCTGCACTGGTGCGAGCGGCGCGCGGTGAACGACGACTGGGTCGTCCCTTCGCATCGCGGGCTGGGTCGGGCGCTGGTCGAACAGCGCATTCCCTACGAGCTTGGCGGTAGCGGCGAACTTGCGTTCTCACCCCAGGGCGTGGATGCGTGGATACGCTTGCCGCTGCGCGAGCGCGACAGCCTGCTGCAGACCGATGCCACCTCCAGCCTGTCGCCGCCGCGCGGGTAGCGCCTTCGTTCCTTCAATGGCTGGCCGGGTCAGTGCGTGGCGGCTGCGCCGATCAGGGTGCAGGCGAGCGCCATCGCGACCGGTACCGCCAGATGACGCGTCGCCAGCGCGGTGCCCGTGGTCATCAGCGAAGCCAGGGCAATGCCGAGCGCGAGCACCGGCTGGCCCTGCAGGAACTGGTGGATGCAGCCGGCGCATCCAGCGACGGCCAGGCCAACGGCGAAGCAGACATGGAGCAGGGAGGCAGCATGCATGGGGGGGTCCTCGCGGTGATGCCGTGGGTAGCGGCCGGCGCCGGGGCAAGTTGAGCCGCGATCTTCCATTCCAACGAATGGATCACATTGTGTGCGCGCCACGGTTACGGCGGGCGACCTAGGGTGGAGCTGCAGAAACATTCGAAACCCGTACGAGGAGGCAGCGATGGCACGAACGATTCCCGAGGGGACGCTGGTGGTGGTGGCCGATGGTGGTTCGGCCCGGGTGTTCACCAATGTCGGCAGCGCGCAGCAGCTCACGCTGAAGCAGGAGGGCGAACTGCGGCTGCAGGACATCAGCGAGACGGGCGTCTCCGGGCAGGGCCCGGCCGGTGCCGTTCCCAAGGACATGTCCATCGCCCAGCTCAACGAAGCCACCTTCGCCAAGCAGGTGGCCGAACAGCTCAACGAGGATGCGCTCAACAACCGCTATGCCCACCTGCTGCTGGTGGCCGACCCCACCACGCTCGGACGGATCCGTCCGCTGCTGCACAAGGAGACGCAGGCACGGTTGCTGGGCGACATCGCCAAGGACCTGACCAACGCGCCGCTGGCAGACATCCAGCGCAGCCTGGCGGGGTAACCTCGGTGCCCTTCATGCGCACGCACCTGTCCAGCGAGCCGTCACGCGCCGAAGTGGAGGCGCGCGACGGCTGGCAGCTGCTGGAATTCGGTGCGCCCTGGTGCGGCCATTGCCAGGCGGCACAGCCGGCGCTGCAGGAGGTCGTGGAAGCACATGATCTGGCGCACTGGAAGATCGAGGATGGGAAAGGGCGGGCGCTCGGGCGCTCGTTCCAGGTGAAGCTGTGGCCCACGGTGATCCTGCTGCACGACGGCCGGGAAGTGGCACGCGTGGTGCGCCCGCGCGTGCGTGCCGATCTCGCCGCGCTGGAGGGCGCGCTGCCCGACTGAGGGCACGCTGCACCGGGGACTGCGGCCGCACTGCAGCATGCGATGCACGGGCACTGGTGCTAGCATCGGTACACCATCTGAATCGATCCAAATGCCGATGCCCACGCTGGACCGTCGTCTCCTGATCGCCTTCGCCGCCACCGCCATGCTCGCCTCCGGCGCGGCCTGGGCAGCGCCTTCGAAGTCCGCCGCCGACAAGGCGTATGCCTCGGTGGACCCCTTCATCGGTACCGGTGGTGAAGGGCATACCTACCCCGGCGCGACGATACCCTTCGGCATGGTCCAGCTCAGCCCGGACACGCGCATCCAGCCGCGTGAGAAGGCCTACGGCTGGGCCGCCGGATACCGTTATGACGACAGCAGCATCGTCGGCTTTTCGCACACCCACTTCTCCGGCACCGGGCATTCTGATCTCGGCGACATCCTGGTGATGCCGTTCACCGGAAACCCGGGATTGGAACGCGGCGACCCCGAACGGCCCCGCAGTGGCTATGCGTCGCGCTTCCGCCATGACGACGAAAAGGCCGAACCGGGCTACTACGCGGTGACCCTGGACGATTACAAGGTGCGCGCCGAACTGACCACCAGCGCCCGGGTCGGTGTGCATCGCTACGCCTTCCCCAAGGGCGTCGATGCCAAGGTACTGCTGGACATGCGGACCAGCATGTACGACTACCCGGGCAAGGTGCTGTGGTCGCGGGTGCGGGTGCGTACGGACGGCACCATCACCGGTTTCCGCGAGACCCGCGGCTGGGCGCCGGGGCGCCAGCTGTATTTCGCCATGCGCTTCTCGCAACCGTTGGCAGGCCATGCGCTGCACAACACCGAGCAGGACATCGTGTACAAGGGCTTCCCGCCGCCGGGTGAGAAAGATCCGGCACAGCGCGCACAGATCGAAGGCCGCCAGCTGGTCGGCACGTTCGATTTCGGCAGGCTGGATGCTCCGCTGGTGGTGAAGGTGGCGATCTCGCCCGTGAGCGAGGCCGGTGCGATCGCCAACCTGGATGCCGAGGTCGCCGACTTCGACTTCGACCGCGTGCGCGCGCAGGCCCGGCAGGAATGGACGCAGGCACTATCGGTGCTGGACATCGATGCGCCGGAGCATGCGCGGCGTAGCGCCTACACCGCCCTGTACCACACGATGCTGGGGCCGACGCTGTTCATGGATGTGGATGGCCAGTATCGCGGCCCCGACAACGCCGTGCATGTCGCCAAGGGGTATGCCCACTATTCCACGTTCTCGTTGTGGGACACCTACCGGGCGCTGCATCCGCTGCTGACTCTGGTGCAGCCGGAAAAACGCAACAGCGACTTCATCAACTCGATGCTGGCTCACCACGAACACAGCCCGTACGGCATGCTCCCGGTGTGGTCGTTCCACGGCCTGGAAGACTGGTGCATGATCGGTTACCACGCGGTGCCGGTCATCGCCGACGCCTATGTGAAGGGCATCCGCGGCTTCGACGCCGCAAAGGCGCTCGACGCGATGGTGGAGACCGCCAATTACGGTCCCTACGACGGCATCGCGCAGTACCGTGAGCTGGGGTATGTGCCCATCGATGAAGAGGGCGAAGCGGCCAGCAAGACCCTGGAATACGCGTTCGACGACTGGACCATCGCGCGCATGGCGCAGGCGATGGGCAGGAGCGAGATCGCGGCGACATTCGACAAGCGTGCGGCGAACTGGCGCAATGCCTTCGACAAGGACACCGGCTTCATGCGTGCGCGCAAGCGCGACGGCAGTTTCCGCACCCCGTTCGATCCCAGCGCCAGCGGCTACGGCACCGACTACACCGAGGGCAATGCCTGGCAGTACTCGTGGTACGTCCCGCAGGACGTGGCGGGCCTGGCCGCCGCGCATGGCGGCAGCGACCGGCTGCTGGCGAGGCTGGACGAGGTGTTCAACGCCACGGTCGATCCGGCGGTCTTCGAGCACATGGAAGACATCACCGGCCTGATCGGCTGGTATGCGCATGGCAACGAGCCCAGCCATCACGTTGCGTACCTCTACGCCTACGCTGGTCAGCCCTGGCGCACGCAGGCGCGCCTGAAGCAGATCATGGACACCCAGTACGCCGACCGTCCCGATGGCCTGGCCGGCAACGATGACGTGGGCCAGATGTCGGCGTGGTACGTGTTCACCGCGCTGGGCTTCTATCCGGTGGCGCCGGGCTCGGGGGAGTACATCCTGGGCCGCCCGTTCCTGCCAAGGACCGCCATGCGCCTGCCCAACGGCAGGACCTTCACCATCGTGGCCGAGGGGCTGGATGACAGGCACACCTATGTGGGCAGTGTGTCCCTGAACGGCAAACCGCTGCAGCGCACCTTCCTGCGCCACGACGAGATCATGGCCGGGGGCGAGCTGCGCTTCACCATGCAGGCCGAGCCGAACAGGGACTGGCCCGGGCAGGGCGCGCAGGCGCCGTACTCGATGTCAACGCCGTAACGGTAGCGCCGGGCCATGCCCGGCGGCTTTGCTGTCACACCATCCCGCCATTGGCTCGCAGCACCTGGCCATTGATCCAGCCGCCGTCGGTTCCAGCCAGGAAAGCCACCGCGCCGGCGATGTCGTCCGGCGTGCCCAGCCGCTCCAGCGGATTCATCTGCGCCAGGCGCTCGATCAGTTCCGGCGACTTGCCCTCCAGGAACAGGTCGGTCGCGGTCGGGCCGGGTGCCACGGCATTGACCGTGATGCCACGGCCACGCAGCTCCTTGCTGAGTATCGCCGTCAGGGTTTCCACGGCCGCCTTGCTTGCGGCGTAGACACCGTAGTTCTCCAGCTTGAGGCCGACCACGCTGGTGGACAGCGCGACGATGCGGCCGCCGTCGCGGACGCGTCGCGCGCTCTCGCGCAGCACGTTGAAGGCGCCCTTGAGATTGATGGCGGTGACCCGATCGAACAACGCGTCGTCGGTGGCTGACAGCGGCGCAAGCTGCAGCACTCCGGCGCTGTTGACCACCACATCGATGCCCTCGAATCGAGCCTCGACGGCATCGAACAAGCGGCTCACCGCCTGCGGATCGGCCACGTCGGCCTGCAGCGCAATGGCTTGGCCGCCGGCGGAGACCAGCTCGGCGGCCAGGGCATCAGCCTCTTCGCGGCGGCCGGCATAGTTGATCGCAACCGCATGGCCGTCGGCCGCCAGCCGACGCGAGATCGCGGCGCCGATGCCGCGGGAGCCGCCAGTGACCAGGGCGACGGTACGGGGAGAGGAGCTGGACATGAAGGCTTCCTTCGAAGACGCGCCCGCGTGGCGCCCCATCATCTTGCTGGTTCCTGCCGCCCGGATAATCATGGAGAATCCGACAACATCATCCGGATGTTCGAACAATGGATCGATTCACCGCCCTGCGCGCTTTTGTCCGTATCGTCGAACGTCGCAGCTTCACCCGCGCTGCAGAGGACCTGGGGCTGCCGAGGGCCACGGTGACCGACGCGATCAAGGCGCTGGAGCGGCGGCTGGGGGTGAGGCTGTTGCACAGGACCACGCGACGGGTGGTGCCGACCCTCGAGGGCGAAGCCTTCTATGGCCGCTGCCTGCGCCTGATCGCCGACATGGACGATGCCGAAGCCGCATTCCGTGATGTCCCGCCGCGCGGCACGCTGCGCATCGAAGTGCACGGAACGCTTGGTCGGCACCTGTTGTTTCCGCACCTGCCCGAGTTCCTGCAGCGCTATCCCGACATCGAGCTGGACGTGAGCGAGGGGGATCGCTACGTGGATCTGCTGCGCGAAGGCGTGGATGCCGCGCTTCGGGTCGGCACCCTGGCCGACAGCGATCTGGTCGCGCGGCGACTGGCACTGCTGCGCGAAGTCACCGTTGCCTCACCGTCCTACGTGGGTTCGCATGGGCTGCCGGACAGCATCGACGCGCTGCTGTCCGGTCATCGGATGGTCGGTTTCCGTTCCGGTGCCAGCGGACAGTTGATTCCTCTGGAGTTCCAGCAGGCCGGGCAGGTGCGCCATGTGCCTCTGCCGGCAACCGTGCGGGTATCCGGCGCAGATGCCTTCCTGGGGGCGGCACTGGCGGGGCTCGGCATCATCCAGGCGCCGCGCTACCGGCTGGATCCCTATATCGAACGTGGTCAGTTGCTGGAGTTGCTGGCGGAATCGCCGCCCACACCCAGCCCGTTGAGCCTGGTTCACCCGCGCAACCGCACGCCGTCGCCGCGGTTGCGGGTATTCATCGACTGGATTGCCGGCGTGTTTGCGCCGGACCGCTAGCGCCCGGCAGGGCCAGCTCGAACACGGTGCCCGATGCGTCGGAGACCACGCTCACCGATCCACCATGGGCCTGCACGATGGCGCGGGTGATCGCCAATCCCAGCCCGGCGCCCTCGTGCCGGCCGCGCTCGCCGCGGAAGAACCGGTCGAACAAGCGGGGCAGTGCCTGCATGGGAATCGGCGGACCGAGGTTGTGGACAGCAATCCGGCTCGTGGGCCCGGTGCCGTCCAGCCGCACCACGATCTCCGTACCCGGCGTGGCGTGCTGCAGGGCGTTGGAAAGCAGGTTGGCGACCGCCCGGTGCAGCATCAGGCGGTTGCCGTTGGCCTCTGCGCTGCCTTCCCGCCGCAGCGTGAGCTGGCGCTCCTCGGCCAGCAGATCGTAGAACTCCAGCAGCGCATCGACCATCGCATCCAGCGCCACCCCCTCGCGCGAGGGCAGGGCGCCGGGTGCTTCGGCCTGGGCCAGATAGAGCAGATCGCCCACGGTCTGTGCCAGCCGTTGCAGCTCTTCCGCGCAGGAGAGCAGCGTCTCGCGATAGGACTCGTTGCTGCGGGGGTGCGCGAGCACCACCTGCACCTGGGTCAGCATGTTGGTGATCGGCGTACGTAGTTCGTGGGCGAGGTCTCCGGAGAACCCGCTGAGGCGCTCGAAGTCCTGTTGCAGCCGCGCCAGCATCCCGTTCAGGCTCTGCGCCAGCTGTTCCAGTTCGACGGGCACGTGCTCGGCCGTGAGCCGGCGCTGCAGTCGTCCGGCGGTGATATGGCGGGCCTCGTCGGCCAGCGTGCGCAGTGGGCGCAGCGTCTGCCGCACGACGTAGCCCCCCAGCAGGCTGCTGGCCACCGCAGCAGCGACCAGAGCGACGGCCAGCAGGTGGCGGAAGCGCTGCAGGAAGTCGGCATGGCGCGCATCGTCGATCGCCAGCAGGGTGGCCAGGCTACTGCCATCGGCCAGCGTCTGCCGCAGATTGAGGGCGTGCAGGCGGCTTCCGTCGGCCAGCGTCCAGTCATGGCGGCGCGGTTCAGTGTCGGCGGGTTGGGTCCGCGCATGCGCGCGCAAGGCCTCCGGCGCGGTGGAGAAGAGCACGCCGCCCTGCTCATCGACGATGTGGAAGGCGATATCGGGATGGTGGCGCAGCGCATCGCCCAGGCGCTGGGCGCGCTCATCGGACGTGCCGCTGCCGGCGAGGTCGGCGATCAACGCGGCCTTGTTCTCCAGTTCGGCGAAATCCTGTGCGACCAGATCATGGCGCGCGCTCAGATAGATCGCCACGCCCAGTGCAGCAAGCACCAGCGTACCGACCGTGGCGAACAGCACGGTGAGGCGGACGGCAATGGAGCGTCGCAGGCTCATTGCGGTTGCGCTGCTTCGACCTCGGGTGCCTCCAGCACGTAGCCCATCCCGCGCACAGTGACCACCAGCTTTTCGGCGAAGCCATCGTCGATCTTGGCGCGCAGGCGGCGTATCGCCACATCGATGACATTGGTGTCGCTGTCGAAATTCATGTCCCACACCTGTGAGGCGATCAACGAGCGTGGCAGGACCTCGCCGCGCCGTCGTGCCAGCAGCTCCAGCAGCGCGTATTCCTTCGGGCTCAGTGTGATGCGCTGGCCACCGCGCTCCACGCGCCGGCGAAGCGTATCCACCACCAGATCGGCGACGACGATGCGGTCAGGCTGAGACTGGCCCTGGCCGCGTCGCAGCAGGGTACGCACGCGTGCCAGCAGCTCGGCGAAGGCGAAAGGTTTGGCCAGGTAATCATCGGCACCCAGTTCCAGCCCCTGCACGCGGTCGGCAATGCTGCTGCGCGCCGACAGGAACAGCACCGGCACCTGCCACCCCGCATCGCGCAGGCGCGACAGGACGTTCCAGCCATCGAGACCGGGCAGCATCACATCGAGGATGACCAGCTGGTACTCGCCGCCTGCCGCCAGATGCAGGCCGTCCACGCCGTCGCAGGCGAGATCGACCACGTAGCCCGCTTCGATCAGGCCCTGTCGCAGGTAATTGCCGGTCTTGGGCTCGTCTTCGACGATCAGCAGCTTCATCGTGGGCATGCCGGCCCGCGCAGCGCCGCCCTCATGCCAGCGGGTCCAGCGTGCCGAGCACGGCCACGCAGGCCAGTACCAGCAGCCCGAGTGCGGCCTCGAAGGTGAGGCTGTGACGCAGCGAGCGCAGCGGGCGGAACTGCCAGCCGCCACGGATGGCGGTGGCGAGTGCCGGCACCAGCCGCCAGCGGTGCAGCGCGGCCAGGCCGAGCATGCCCGCGACCAGGGCCAGCTTGAACAGCAGCCAGCGCCCGTGCGCGGTGTTGAACAGGGTCTGCAGCGAGCCCTGCAGATCCACGTAGGTATAGGTGCCGGTCATCGCCAGCAGGGCCACGATTACCGTACCGGGCAGGGCGAAACCATGCGCCACCTGCCAGAGTTCATGGGTGCGTTCACGCAGGGAAGGGCCCTGGGTGCGCAGGGCCAGATGCAGCACCGCGGCGATCGCGCCGACCCATGCGCCTGCGGCGAGCAGGTGGACGGTCCCGGCGGCCAGGCGCAGCGCACCGCGGATGCCGTCGCCGGCGGCGGCGTGGCCGTTCCAGGCCAGGCTTGCCAGGGCGACCGCCGAGAGCGGCAGCAGGATGACACGGCGTGCCGCGGCCACTTTCGCGCTTGCGGCAAGCAGCGGCAGCATTGCCAGCAGCGCCAGCGCACGCACCAGTGCCGCTTCGCCGACCGGTGTGGCGGTGGTGAACCATGCGACGGTCGCTTGATCGACCGCGGCAAGCGGAAGCCCCAGCACGCCTGTCACCCGCACCGCCGCGTCCAGCAGCACGACTGCCAGCGCGATCACGGCCAGTGGCAGGAAGATGCGACGCGCAGGCGCAGGGCGGATGAACAGCATCCTGCCGAACAGCAGCATCAAGGCCAGGTACAACGCCAGCCGCAGGGCATAGGGAGACAGTTCGATCACCACCGCAGCTTACTTCACGCTGAAACGATAGTCGCCGGTGACGGGGTGGCTGTCCTGGCCGACGGCGCGCCACTGCAGGCGATAGTCTCCGGCAGGCAGCGGCTTGGCGAAACTCACGACCAGCCGGTGACCATCGTCCGACACCTGCTGGGAAAGGGCAGGCATCGCCATCAGGGTGCGGCCATGGGCCATGCTCAGTTCGATGCGGGTGGCGCGCGGCATCACCCGCTCGCTGAAGGTCAGCTCGATGCGGTTGGCAGGCGCGACGCTGGCATCGGCGGCGGGCGTTGCCTTCACCAGGCTGGGGTGTGCAAGGGCCAGCGGAGCGGCGGCGACGCCCGGCAGCAGCAGGAGCAGAGCGGCGGAGCGGCGGAGCGAAGACGACATGGTGGGTGCCTGCAGGAATGGGGCGCTCAGGCTGACGGCGGGCACCTTTCGTGGCCCTGACCCGGACATTACCGATCTGTCAGGTTGGCCGGTGCCGGGCCGACCCGCCCTTCCCATCATGGGCGCGCGCGTGGGCAGGCACGCAGGGCGCGGCGGTTGCACAGGTGGGCCATCGCCAGCAGCCCACCGCCGCAGGCGGTGGCCATGCCGTGCCAGAGCAGCGATTCCTTCAGCGGTGGATACAGCGATGCGGACAACAGCAGGCCAGCCCCAGCCAGGGCCAGTCGCATCGGCAGCCAGTGGCGGTGCCGGCGCAGGCCCGCAGCGGTGCTGGCCAGCGCCAGCAGCGAGGCGAGCAACGCGAACGCCCACTCCCAGCGTGACATCAGCAGCAGGGTGGTCATCAGGGCATGGCCGGGGTGCTGGAACGAGCGCAACGCCATCATGGCCGCCGGGACGAAGGCCAGCAGCAGCGGCAGCGCGATGCAGTGCGCTGCGCAGGCCAATGACAGCCCTGCGCCGGCCAGATCGAAACGGGGATGCCAGCGTGCCGATGCTGGCGGCTGTGGCAGACCCCTTGCAGGAACGGTGGGGATGTGGTCCATAATGTTACATAGTAACACTAACGGTACCCTCATGAAGCTTCCCGCCACGTTTCTGCTGCTGCTTTCTGCGGCGTCCGCCCACGCCCATGAGGTGCGCCAGCAGGGCGCGCATGTGCATGGCCAGGCCACGGTCGATGTGGCGCTCGAACGGGGAACACTGGACCTGGCAATGCAGGCCCCCGGTATCGGCCTGCTCGATTTCGAGCGACCGCCCGCCACCCCGCAGGAGCGCGCTGCGCTCGCACGTGCGAAGGCACTGCTGAAGGAAGGCGCATGGGTCACCCTGCCGACAGCGGCCCAGTGCCGCCTTGCCGCCAGCAGCGTGGCCGCCAACGGATTCGCTGCAGACCCGATGCGCGACGCCGGGCACCACGGCCATGCCGGCTTCAGTGCCGGACTGCGTTTCCAGTGCGCGCATCCGTCCGCGCTGCGGGTGCTGGTGGTCCGCCTGCCGGTGCTGTTCCCTGGCCTGCATGAGGTCATCGTCAACAGCACCACGCCCGCCGGACAGGGACGGCACGTGCTGACCGCCGAGACTCTGCGCGTGGTACTTGCGCAGTGAGTGCGGCGGTCATCGATGTGCAGGACCTGCGCTTCGCCTACGGCGATCGCCCGGTACTGGAGATTCCGGCATTGCGCGTCGATGCGGGCAGCAGCGTGCTGCTGCGCGGTGCCAGTGGCGGTGGCAAAAGCACCCTGCTGGGTGTGCTGGCCGGCGTGCTGCGCGCTCGCCAGGGCCGGGTCGACGTCGCCGGACACTCCCTGCATGCGATGAACGGTCCGGCCCGCGACCGCTTCCGTGCCGACCAGCTGGGCGTGATCTTCCAGCAGTTCAACCTGCTGCCGTTCCTCAGCGTGCGCGAGAACATCGCGCTGGGTCTGCGCTTCTCGCGGCTGCGCAGGCAGCGCGTCGGCGCAGCGCTGGACGAGGAGATCGCACGGCTGCTGCAGTCCCTGCAGATCGACCCGACGCTGATGGACCGTCCGGCGGGCAGGCTCAGCGTGGGCCAGCAGCAGCGCGTGGCGGCGGCACGCGCACTGATCGGGCGGCCGCAGGTGCTGCTTGCCGACGAGCCCACCTCGGCACTGGACCGGCACGCGGCGGACGCGTTCGTGCGCCTGATGACCCGGCAATGCCAGGCCTGCGGCACCACCGCGCTGGTGGTCAGCCACGATGAAAGCCTGCAGCCTCTGTTCGACCGGGTCATCGTCCTGGCCGAGATCAATCATGCCGGAGCTGCCCATGCTTGAACTTGCCTGGGCCAGCCTGCGCAGCCGCGCGCTCAGTGTTGCCCTCACGGTGCTGGTGATCGCCCTCAGCGTGGTTCTGCTGCTGGGCGTGGAGCGGGTCCGCACGCAGGCGCATGAAGGTTTTGCCAGCACCGTGTCCGGAACCGATCTGATCGTGGGTGCGCGCTCCGGACCGGTGAACCTGCTGCTCTATTCAGTGTTCCATATCGGCGATCCGACCAACAATGTCTCCTGGCAGTCCTATCAGGCGCTGTCGGCGCTGCCGCAGGTGAAGTGGTCGGTGCCGCTCTCGCTGGGCGATTCCTGGCGGGGCTACCGCGTGGTCGGCACCACCGGCGGCTACTTCGAGCATTACCGCTACGGTGCCGGTCATGAACTGGTCTTCGCACAGGGCGGGCCCTTCTCGGACCTGTACGATGCGGTGATCGGCGCGGAGGTGGCGCAGGCGCAGAACATCACGCCGGGCGACCCGATCGTGCTGGCGCATGGCACCGGGGCGGTGCCCCTGGCCACGCATGCCGACAAGCCGTTCCGCGTGGTGGGGATCCTGCAGCGCACCGGAACACCGGTGGATGCGTCGGTACTGGTATCGCTGCCGGCGATCGAAGCCATCCACATCGACTGGCGTTCCGGCGTGCAGCTGCCCGGCCAGCATGTCAGCGCGGAGCAGGCGCGGCGGCTTGATCTGACCCCGACCAGCATCACCGCCTTCATGCTTGGCCTGAATACCCGCATCGCGACGTTCTCCGTGCAGCGCACGATCAATGACTATCCGGAGGAGGCGATGCTGGCGATCCTGCCGGGCGTCACCCTGCAGCAGTTGTGGCAATCGTTGGGCACGGCCGAGCGGGCACTGCGGTTGATCAGCGCGATGGTGGTGCTGCTGGGAATGGTCTCGCTGGTAGCGCTGCTGGTATCAACCCTGCAGGAGCGGCGCCGCGAGATGGCGGTGCTGCGCGCGGTCGGCGCGCGTCCGCGCTACATCGCCGGTCTACTGGTGGTGGAGGCGGTGGCGACCAGCGCGCTGGCGTGCGGGCTGGCACTGGCGGCGCTGGTGCTGGCCAGTGCCGTGGGGCGCAGCTGGGCGCTGGCGCAGTATGGCCTGTCGATCACCCACGTCTGGCCGGATGCGCGCGAGCTGGGCTGGGTGGCGGGCCTGCTGCTGGTCAGCGCCGTGGCGGGCCTGCTGCCGGCCGCGCTGGCCTACCGGCGCACGCTCGCCGACGGTTTGGCGTCGCCGGGATGAGCATGCGCCGGCTGGGTGGCTTGCCAGTGTTGCTGATGCTGGTTGCCTGCGAGCGGCCGGTCGACACCGGCGTGCAGGCGCTGCCGCCACCGGTGGCGGATCAGGGCGCAGCGACCGTGGAAGAGCAGGAGCTGGACTGGCTGCAGATGATGCCCGCCGACGAGCTGGCGGCGCTGGAACGTGGCGAAGGCCCTGAGGTGGAACACAACGGCAGCCGACGCATGCCGCAGTTCGGCACGTTCCGCACCGTCGACGCCGTACTGCAGCGGCCGGTGCGCCTGCCGGGCTACGTGGTGCCGCTGGCCAGCACTGCGGAAGGACGGCTCAGTGAATTCCTGTTCGTCCCGTATTACGGCGCCTGCATCCATGTGCCACCACCGCCGCCGAACCAGATCGTGCACGTGGTACTGGACCGGGCAATCGAGATGCCTGACATGTACGCTCCGTTCTTCCTGGCCGGAAACCTGCACGCCGAGCGCCTGGACGATGAGCTGGCAGGCTCTGCCTACAGCATGCGCGATGCACGGCTGAAACCCTATGCGCCGTGATCGCCTTGCATGGCTCGCTGGATGCGCGCTGCTGGCCGGATGCGCCCGCGTGCCCGACGGTGCCGGACAGCACCCTGCACCGTTGCCGGCGGCGGCGCCGTCTCCGTCGGCACGCCCGATCGACCGCTGGGATGCCCTGATGCCGGACGAGGACCGTTTCCAGCGACCGCCGCCGCAGATCGGCCTGTCACGCGACGGCATGGCCGGCGTCGGTGGCCTGATTGACGACAGCGGCGCCGGCACGCCGCCCGGTCAGGCGATCGACCACTCCCGTCCGGAGCGCGCCCGGCAGTTCGGCTCTTCGCGCGTGGTGGCATCGGTGGATGGACGTGCGGTGGACCTGGACGGTTACGTCGTGCCCCTGGGCACCACCGACGATGGACGCGTGGACGAGGTGCTGTTCGTCCCTTTCTATGGTGCCTGCATCCATGTACCCCCACCACCGCCGAACCAGATGATCCACGTGACGTTGGCCACGCCGATCACGCTGGGTGCGCTGTGGGACCCCTATCGACTCGCCGGGAGGGTGCAGGTCAAGCGCTTCGACGCCGACATCGCCAGCGCTTCCTACGATGTGGCGGCCGCCACACTGACGCCGATCCACAACTGATGCGCGGGCGTCCACTACTGGCGATGGCGCTGCTGGCGGTGACAGCCACGGCGGTCGGGTGGCTGTACCTGCGGACAGCGCAGCCGCAGCCGCCGCAGGCCACTTCCGTGGCGCCCACCGATGAGATGCGGCAGCGGATCGAGCGGCGGATGGGGGACGATGCGGCCTTCCGCAACGACGTGGCATTCCTGCTGGTGGCAACCCTGCGCGACCGCTGCCGGCCGGCAGAGGCAGGGCTGCTCGCGCGCATGGCCAACCGTGCCGCGCTGCCGGTACTGGGCGCGGTGAGTGCGGTGACTGCGGAGGATCCAGGCCTTGACCGTCCCATCTACCGTTACATCCAGCACCGCGCCGACAGTGCCCGCTGCACGGATCCGCTGCCCCTCGCAGCGGCCGGTGGCCGCGTGCTGCACGTCGATATCGAGCAGTATGCTCGCACCTTCCCGGACAGCTACTTCGATCCCACGCGCAGCAGGGCGCCGCGGGATTTCGGTGGGCATACGCTGCGCGAGCGGGCCTCCAACGCATGCAACAGCGTGGTTTATTCGGTACTGCCGCTCGGCGACGCGGACTGGCGCTGTGCGTCGCTGCGGGCGAACGCGCGGGCCCGGGTGCGCAGCCTGTGCGAGGACGAGCTGCGGCGCCAGCACGGTGACATCGCGGGCGAACTCGACATGGCCGTGGGGCAGGGCATGCAGGAACAGGTGGTCGCGGCGGTGGCGGCGTTGCCGGTGGACTGCAGGTAGCACCAGCGGCGCCTGCCGGGGCTGAACAGCGCCTGGGTCGAAACCTGAACGTGTCGCTGCAGGGCTATAACTATACAGGACATCCGGTATAGTTAATGGAGCCTTCTTGCCCAGGTTTGTTTCCCATGGCCTTGTCCCAGTCCTTGGCCGATGCTCCGGCTCTGTCCCGTGCCCGGCGCTGGTCGCTGTTGTTCACGGTGGCCGCCGGCCTGCTGCTGGTGACGCTGGACAACTCGGTGCTGTACACGGCGCTGCCCACGCTGACGGCAGAACTTTCCGCCAGCGCGGGTCAGGCGCTGTGGATCATCAATGCCTATCCACTGGTGATGGCTGGCCTGCTGCTCGGTGCGGGCACGCTGGGCGACCGCATCGGTCACCGTCGCATGTTCCTGATCGGCCTGGTGGTCTTCGGCGTGGCTTCGCTGGCGGCAGCGTTCTCTGTCACCGCAGCGCAGTTGATCGCTGCCCGTGCGCTGCTCGCCGTGGGCGCCGCGGCGATGATGCCGGCCACGCTCGCGCTGATCGGCCTCAGCTTCCATGAAGAGCGTGAGCGCAACATCGCCATCGCGATCTGGGGCTCGGTGGCGATCGTCGGCGCCGCACTCGGACCGATCATCGGTGGCTGGCTGCTGCAGCATTTCTGGTGGGGATCGGTGTTCCTGGTCAACGTGCCGGTGGTGATCGTGGCCTTCGTCGCGACGCTGCTGCTGGCGCCGGAGGGGCAGCGCGACACGTCCCGGCCGTGGGATCTGCTGTCCTCGCTGCTGGCGCTGGCGGCGCTGTCGGGGCTGGTGCTGGCGATCAAATCGCTGATCGCCACGCCGCCTTCCTATGGCCTCGGCGCGGCGGCATCGGTGCTGGCGCTGGCGGCGGGCGCCGCGTTCGCCCGCCGCCAGCGGCGCCTGCCGCATCCACTGCTGGACTTCGCGATCTTCCGCAATCCGGCATTCCTGGCCGGTACGCTGTCTGCGGTGTTCACCCTGTTTGCGATGGCGGGCCTGCAACTGCTGACCACCCAGCGTTTCCAGCTGGTCGCCGGATTCACGCCATTGCAGGCGGGCCTGCTGGTATCGGTGGCGGCGCTGGGCAGCCTGCCCAGCGCGCTGCTCGGCGGCAGCATCCTGCACCGCGTCGGCCTGCGTCCGCTGATCTGCGGCGGACTGGCCGCGGGGGCACTGGGAGTGGGCGTGGTCGCGTTCGGTTTTCCGCACGGACTGGGCTGGGTCGTCGCCGGCATGGCGATCACCGGGTTCGGCATGGGCTCGGCAATCTCGGTCGCATCCACCGCCATCCTCAACAACGTGCCTGCGCACCGTGCGGGCATGGCGTCCTCCGTGGAGGAGGTCTCCTACGAATTCGGCGGCCTGCTGGCGGTGGCGATGCTGGGCAGCCTGGGCGCAGCGATGTACGGCGCCTTCCTGCCGGTATCGGCGGATGTTCCGGCACTGGCGCGGGAAGGATTCGCCCAGGCGCAGCAGGTCGCCCGCGAAGCCGGCCCGGGCGAGTGGTTCGCCGGCGCCACCGCCGCCTATGACCGCAGCTACCAGATCGTGCTGCTGGTCATCACCGCGGTGCTGGCCGTGGGTGCAGCGCTGATCGCGCGCCTGCTGCGCGGGCGGGCGGGGAGCCGCGAGGGAGCGGCCGATCGCGTAAAGTAGTGCGATGAGAACCAGCAAGCGCCAGCGCATCCTCGATGCCGCCGTCAACGTGATCAATCGAGACGGCGTGCGCGCGGTGACCTTCGAGTCGGTGGCGGCAGAAGCCGGCCTCACGCGCGGCGGCCTGCTGTATCACTTCCCGTCGCGCGAGGCACTGCTGCGCGGCATCGACGAGCACCTGGTGCACAACTGGGAGGCGTCGATGGAAGCGCTGCTCGGCAAGCGTGCCAGCGAGGCCACGGCGCTCGAGCGCTATCAGACCTTCGTCCGCGTGTCGGCGCAGAGCGCGACGCGCGCCGAGCTGATGTTCATGCTCGAATCGGTGGACCCGGAGGCCGGTGAGCGGCCATGGAGCCCGGCCGTGCAGCGCTGGGCGCCATCGCCGCCGCCGGCCGGCGTGGTTGATCCTGCGGCGCTGGACAATTTCGTGGCACGGTTGGCGGCCGATGGGCTGTGGATCTACGAGGCCATGTACGAAGGACAGCTGGACGACGCGGTGCGCGCCCAGGTGGCCGAGCGCATCGCGGGCCTGTTGTCACCCGGCCGATGATGGGGGTTGCTCACTGACGATGGCGGGTCCCGCCATGGCCGCGTTCATGCCGTTGGCATGTCTTCCGACCGCAACCGCTCTGGATGGGTGTACACATTGAATCCACTGCCGCGGGCGAAGCCGACCAGGCACAGCCCTGCGCTGCGCGCCAGATCGATCGCCAACGCCGTTGGCGCGGACACGGCGGCCAGTACGCTGGCACCGGCGCGCACTGCTTTGCTGACCATCTCGTAGCTGGCCCGGCTTGAAATCAGCAGCAGTCCACCGTCGATGGCGTGCTCGTTGTGATGCAGGGCGCCGATCAGCTTGTCCAGTGCATTGTGACGGCCCACGTCCTCGCGCACCCAGCCGATGCGCCCGTTGGCGTCGGCCCAGGCGGCCGCGTGGGTGGAGCCGCTGGCCGCATTCATCGGCTGGTGCTGCGACAGCGTGGCCAGTGCCCGCTGCAGGGCCGCCGGCGCGTAGGTCCGTCGTTCGCGTACCGGGGGCAGGGGCCGCAGCACATCCTCGAGCTGCCGTGTTCCGCACAGGCCGCAGCCGCCACGGCCAGGCAGCAGGCGGCCATCGGCCGGATCCAGACCGGCGCCCGGTGCCTCGGCGGCAACCGTCATCCGCAGTTCGATGCCTTCCAGCTGCGGCGCCACATCGATCGAGAGCAGCTGCGTCGGCGTGGTGATCAAGCCCTCGCTGAGCGAGAAACCGAGCGCAAAGTCCTCCAGGTCACAGGGCGTGGCCATCATCACCGCGAACACGGTGCCGTTGTAGTGCAGCGCTACCGGCACCTCTTCGGCGACCACGTCGGCCTGCGCCTGCACCTGCAGCCCGCCCTCACGCCAGCGCTGCAACGTGCGCTGCGCGGTGCCGGCGGGCGGAGAGGGCGGCGGGGGCGAGTCAGCCATGCGGAGTGTCCGGACAGAGTGAGCGTGTCATGGGCTGCTGGCCCACGCCCCGAGGATAGCGCAGTGCGTCCGTGGCAATGCAGCAGACTCCGTTGACCCGGAGGGGGCGCGCCGGAAGATTCGGGGCGGCTCTGGCGAAGCGGTCCCGGGCGTGCTTGACTCTGTCTGTCGTGCCCTTCGCAGTCTCGTCTCCTGGCGCCAGGTCTTCGAACATGTCCGAGCAGAAACCACCCCGTTACAAGCCCTACAACCAGCCCGCAGGCGGCTGGGGTGCGGCCGGCGCCACCGCCCGGGTTCTGCTGCAGCAGAGCGTGATCGGCAACGGCTCCAGGGCACTGCTGGCGATGAACCAGCCCGCTGGCTTCAAATGTCCCAGCTGCGCCTTCCCCGACGCCGACGAGCGCAGGAAACTGGAGTTCTGCGAGAACGGGGCCAAGGCACTGGCCTGGGAGGCGACCCGGTTCCGCGCGGATCGCGAGCTGTTCGCGCGTTATACCGTCAGCGAGCTGATGGAGCGGACCGACTACTGGCTGGAAATGCAGGGGCGGCTGACCGAGCCGATGCGTTACGACGCAGCCACCGACCACTATGTGCCATGCAGCTGGGACGAGGCGTTCGCACTCATCGGCCGTCACCTGCGGTCACTGGACAGCCCGCATCAGGCCGAGTTCTACACGTCGGGCCGCACGCCGAACGAGGCGGCGTTCCTGTATTCGATCTTCGTACGCGAGTTCGGCACCAACAACTTCCCCGATTGTTCGAACATGTGCCACGAGCCGACCAGCCGTGGCCTGCCACCTTCCATCGGTGTGGGCAAGGGCACCATCGTCCTGGAGGATTTCGAGCACGCCGAGGCGATCTTCGTGATCGGCCAGAACACCGGCACCAATTCGCCGCGGATGATGGGCAACCTGGTCGAGGCGCGCAGGCGCGGCGTGCCGATCGTGGCGGTCAACCCGATGCCCGAGCGCGCCCTGATCCGGTTTGCCGAGCCGCAGGATGTGGTGCAGATGGTGACCTTCGGCTCCACCGAGATCAGCAGCGAATTCGTGCATATCCGCATCGGCGGTGACCTGGCGCTGATCAAAGGCATGATGAAGGTGATGTTCGAGCGAGAGGCACAGGGCCAGCGCGTGCTCGACCATCGGTTCCTGGATGAACACACGGTCGGCCTGGAGGCCTTGCGCGCGGACGTGATGGCGCAGGACTGGGACGACATCGTCAGGGTCTCCGGCATCTCGGAGGCGCAGATCCGGCGCTGCGCCGAGATCTACATCCGCTCCAATGCCACGGTGATCTGCTATGGCATGGGCCTGACCCAGCACCAGTATGGTTCGCGGCTGCTGCAGCAGGTCGCCAATCTGCTGATGCTGCGCGGCAACTTCGGCAAGCCGGGGGCGGGGATCGGCCCGATCCGGGGTCATTCCAACGTGCAGGGCGATCGTACCGTCGGCATCGACGAGAAGCCGGCGGCAGCGTATCTGGATCGCCTGCAGGAGGTGTTCGGTTTCAATCCGCCGCGGGAGCACGGGCATCATGTGGTCGAGTCGATCGAGGCCATGCTCGATGGCAGCGCCAGGGTGTT
Source organism: Stenotrophomonas sp. Steno-C15 (assembly GCF_056393265.1). Lineage (NCBI taxonomy): Bacteria > Pseudomonadati > Pseudomonadota > Gammaproteobacteria > Lysobacterales > Lysobacteraceae > Stenotrophomonas > Stenotrophomonas sp. Steno-C15. The sequence goes on along the minus strand of NZ_JBWJPF010000001.1, from coordinate 260,583 downwards.
CGTCGGGCTGGGCGGCAATTTCATCCATGCCGTGCCGGACACGCCCCGGGCCTACGAAGCCATGCGCAGCCTGCAGCTGACGGTGGGTATCGCCACCAAGCTCAACCGCGGGCACCTGGTGCATGGCCGCGATGCGCTGATCCTGCCGGTAGTGGCGCGCTCGGAACGTATCGTCACGCCCGCAGGCGAGCAGTTCGTGACGATCGAGGATGCGATGTCGAACGTGACCGCTTCGCGCGGTGTTCTTGAGCCGGCCAGCGACCAGCTGCTGCCGGAGGTCGAGATCGTCTGTCGCATGGCGATGGCGACGCTGCCGGACAGCAGGGTCGACTGGGCAGGTTGCAGGCATGACTATGCGCGGATCCGTGACCTGATCGCTGCCGTGTACCCGCAGATCTATGCAGGCTTCAATGAGCGCATCCGGCAGCCGCACGGCTTCCATCTGGACATTGCACCGCGCCGCCGGGTGTGGCCCACCGCCAACGGCAAGGCCAACATCCTGGTGATGCCGGGCCTGGATGTGGACGACCCGGTGCACGATCCGGACATGCTGCGACTGGCCACGGTGCGTTCGCATGACCAGTTCAACACCACCATCTACAGCTACAACGACCGCTATCGCGGCGTATACAACGATCGCAGGGTGGTGTTCATGAACATCGAAGACCGGCTGGCACGCGGTCTGGAGAAGGAGGCGCGGGTCAGCCTGGAGACGCTCAGCGCAGATGGCGTGCGGCGTCGCATCGACGGGCTGACCGTGCTCGACTACCCCATGCCACGGGGCGCGCTGGCGGGCTACTACCCTGAGTTGAATGCGCTGCTGCCGCTGGACTACTACGATCGCCTCAGCGGCACGCCTGCGGCGAAGTCGATTCCGGTACGCATGCGGGCAGACACAGGCAGCGCGGACACCGCATAGGGTCGGGCGGCGGCCCAGCCTGCCACGCCCATCGGCTATGATGCCTGCGATGAATGCTGCTGCTCTCCTGCTGCGCTGGCTGTTGCTCGTTGCCCTGGTGCTGACCACACCGGGACTGGCGCGGGCTGCATCGGGCGACGGTGGACAGGGCGACACGGAGTACTGCGCCGCGTCGCATGAGACGGCCGTGGATCCGGCCGGATGCTGCGGCGATCGATCATCGGGCGACTGCGCAGCCAGTGAGTGCCCGTGCCCTCCGGCGTGTACCGGCGTGCCTGCGACCTCTTCCGCCGTGGCGATCACACCCTGGCGCGAGGCGCCACGCGCTGCCCTTGCACGACGGCCTGTGCCGCCGCCCCTGACCGACGCGTTGCGACCTCCCATCGTGTGATGGCCTGCAGGCGCCAGCCGCCTGTTGTCCTGCCTGTCCCATTCCCGATTTTCCCGCGCCTTCGATGCGTGGGTCGCGGGCGTTCCGCCCGCATGCACAAAGGAACCAACACGATGAACCGTTCTCTCTCTCTCGGCCTGCTGCTGGCCAGCATTCTGTCCGGCGCCGGCTGCGCCCGTGCAGCCGAAGAGGTGGCCGCGGCGCCGGGCCATGCCCACGCAGCGGCCGATGCCGCCTCCGTCCCCGATGCGCAGCTGCCGACCGCCATCGTCCACAAGACCGCCAGCTGCGGTTGCTGTGGTGTCTGGATCGAACACCTGCAGGCCGCGGGCTTCGCGGTGGACGTACGGGATACCGATGACATGAACCCGATCAAGCAGCGCCTGGGTGTGCCGGTCGGCAAGGGGTCCTGCCATACCGCCGAGGTCGGCGGCTATGTGGTGGAGGGGCACGTTCCGGCCGAGGACATCAAGCGGCTGCTGAAGGAGCGTCCTGCGGCGCGTGGACTGGTGCTGCCGGGCATGCCGGCCGGTTCGCCCGGCATGGAGATGCCCGACGGTTATGTGCAGCCGTACACGGTGGAACTGGTGCGCGGTGACGGCAGCACCGAGCCGTTCGCCCACCACGGCCAGGGCGGCTGAGGGTCGCTGCTGCTGTGGCGGCTCACAGGCCGCCACGGCTTCAGTGCGCGTTGTCGCGTTCCCTGGCCAGCTGTGCCTCGAAACTGCGCTCGGCTGAATCCGCGTAGGCGCTGCAGCGCATCGCTGCAGCACTGGCCTTGGCGCCTGCGGCATAGTCCCAGCCGCTGGCGCCAGGATGCGGGGTCAACAGCACGTCGCAGGGCAGGCGGCGCACGGTCGCGAAGCTGCGGCGATAGTCCTCGATCAGGTGCGGATAGCGGGGATTGCCCTGCAACCGGTAGCCCGGCGCACTGAGGCTGTCCGCATAGGCGATGCGTACCGGCCTGCCATCGCGGGTGTCGTTCCAGGTCCAGGCGGTGCTGCCCGGTGTGTGACCCGGCATGAAATGCGCGGTGAAGTGCATTCCGCCCAGCGACACGACCTCGCCGTCCATCAGGATGCGGTCGGCATTGGTCGGAGGGAAGGTGATGTCATCGCCGAAGTGCAGATCGTTGCTGCCCCCGCGCGCCAGCAGGACGGCCGTTTCGGCGTTGCTGGCGATCTGCGCGCCGGTGCGGCGCTTGAGTTCGGCCACCGCACCGGCGTGGTCGGCATGGGCATGGCTGAGCAGGATCCAGCGCAGCTGCTGCGGTGCGACGCCGCGCTGCTGCAGGTTGGCCAGCAGGTGATCGGCCATCTGCGGCATGCCGCCATCGATCAGCACCGCGCCGTCGTCGGTCTGTACCAGCAGTGCGGTCAGGTTTTCGGTGCCGATCTGCCAGGTGTGGTCGGAGATCTGCAGCGGCCTCATCGGCTGCAGCCATGAAGCATCCACCGTGTAGGCCCGCAGCTGGGGCAGGGGCGGCTCTGCTGCGTGTACCGGCGGGACCGCCACGGCAAGGACGAGGGCAGGCAGGAGAGAGCGCATCGTGAGGGTTCGCTGGGAGGAGGCGCAGAAACTAGCATGGGCCTCGTCGGTCGCGTTCCGCATAGATTTCATGGCTCCCATAAGGCTAGGCGAGCCCGGCCCGCAGCCGGTCGTACAGGCGGACCAGGTCGACCAGCGTACGCGCGCCCATCTTGCGCATCACCTGGGCGCGGCGCACCTTCACCGTGATCTCGCTGACGCCCAGGTCCGCAGCGATCTGCTTGTTGAGCCGGCCCCGGACCACGCCATCCACCACGTCGCGCTCGCCGGCCGACAGCGACTCCCAGCGCTGCTGCAGGGCGCCCAGTTCGTCGCCTTCGCGGCGGCGCTGGCGATCGATGTCGATGCCCTTGTGGATCGCATCCAACAGTTCCTGGTCGCGGAAGGGCTTGGTCAGGAACTCGATCGCACCGTCCTTGATCGCGTTGACACCCATCGCGATGTCACCGTGGCCGGTGATGAACACCACCGGCAGGTGCAGGCCACGCTGGCGCATGCCGCGGTGGAATTCCAGGCCGCTCTGGCCCGGCATGCGCACATCCAGCACCAGGCAAGCGGGCGCATCCAGCAGCGGTTGTTCGAGGAACGCCTGGGTGGACGCGAAGCCCCGTACCTGCAGGCCCATCGAGGCCAGCAGATCCTCCAGCGCCGCGCGCACCGAGGGATCATCGTCGATCACGTACACGATGGGCGCCGGCTCGACGGCCGGTGCAGCGGGTCTACGCATGGCGGTCCCCGATGGCAACAGGCAGGTCGAACACGAAGCAGGCGCCACCGCCGGCAACGCGTTCCGCGCGGATGTGGCCGTCATTGGCCTCGATCATGGAGCGGCTCAAGCTCAGGCCCAGGCCGAGGCCGCTCGACTTCGTGGTCCAGAACGCCTCGAACACGCGCTCCGGCTGTTCCGCCGGCAGGCCGATGCCACGGTCGCGCACGCTCAGGGTGATCCGTTGCCCGTCGCGCCGGCTCAGCAGTGACAGCCGGCGTTCGGCCACCGTTACGCCTTCCATCGCATCGACGGCATTGAGAATCAGGTTGCCGATCACCTGCTGCACCTGCACGCGGTCGGCCTGCACCGGCGGCAGGTCCGGCTCCAGCAGCAGGGCCACGGTCACCCCATGCTGGTCGAGTTCGCTGCGCGACAGCGCAAGCATTTCCTCCACGGCCTGATTCAGGTCGAAGGTGTCGCGCTGGGGTGCCGCACCCCGGGTCAGTCCGCGGATGCGGGCGATCACATCGCCGGCACGATGCGCGTCGGCGAGGATGCGTGACAGCGCCTGCCGTGCCTTGTCAACATTCGGCGGTTCCTGCGCCAGCCAGCGCTGGCAGGCGTCGGCGCTGCTGGCAATGGCCGCCAGCGGCTGGTTCACCTCGTGCGCGATGGACGTGGTCAGCTCACCGACGGTGGACGCGCGGGCGACCCGCAGCAGGCGTGCCTGCGCCTCCTGCACGGCGGCCTTGGCGGCTTCCATTTTCAGCGCCAGCCAGGTGGTGATGGCGATCACCAGCATGCCGATCACCGAATTGACCAGACCGATGCGGTAGGTGCCGAAACGCGTCAGCACGAAGCTCAGGCCGGTCAGGGCGACACAGGCCACGGCCAGGGCCAGCAATCCGCGCGGCGAAAGTACCCGCGAGGCTGCCAGGATCACCGCCGCATAGAAGCAGGCGGCTGCCACCGCATAGTCCGTCAACGTGTCGAGCAGGAAGATCGCCACTACGGAGACGATCAAGGCCAGCAGCACCAGTGGACGGCGGGACGACAGCGAAGGCATCGGGACAGCTCCCTGGCGGGATGGAAAGGATAGCAAAGCCGGCTCTGCCTCCTGTGGCTGGGCGTGTGCACCTGGACGGCAGCGGCTGCCGCGCTGCACGTGCGCGCGATGATCTCGCGTCACTCCTCCAGGCTGGCATTCCAGAACCCCTGCAGGACGCCGGGCGTGGTGGATAACGCCGCCAGGACCGCATCCAGCTCGTCGCCATCGGCGGTGGTGGCATACAGTACCGCTTCGATCTCCACATCGCGCTCGCCGAAGGGATGGTGGTCCACCGCGCGCACGGGGTACTGGGCCTGTTCCAGCAACAGCAGCAGGCGATCCAGTACCTCGGCCTGCTGTTCGCGCTGGCAGACGACATTGATGGCATAGACGGCTTCGCTGAACGTCTCCGGCAAGGGCTGCCGCTGGATGCGGTTGACCACCGGCCGCAGCAGCGTGTTGGCGGCGAGCACGAACAGCGTGGCCATCACCGCCTCCGGCAACAGCTTGATGCCGGCACAGGCCCCCACTGCCGCCGAGCCCCACAGGGTGGCGGCGGTGTTCAGGCCCGAGACCTGCGCGCCCTCCTTCATGATCGCGCCCGCGCCCAGGAAGCCGACACCGGAGATCACGTAGGCGACCACGTGCAGCGGCGACGGCGGCCCGCCGTACAGGTCGTGGAAACGGACAGCCAGGTCGACGAACACCGCCGCGCCGACGGCTACCAGCGTGTTGGTGCGCAGCCCTGCGGTACGTTGGCGCAGCTGGCGCTCCAGGCCGATGGCGGCACCGAGGACGAAGGCGGTGGACAGGCTCAGCAGCGAGCCGAGCGTGGCGCCGGCGTTGAACGCGGGCAGGTTCAGGTTGATCGCGGACATCAGGATCTCCCCAGGCACGGCCGGCAACGCCTACTGCCAGCCGTAGCGACGGATGTAAAGCTTCTTCAGTGCAGTGGTCAGTGCGGCATAGCCGAACAGGATCGCCACCAGGAACGGCCAGTACCCTGCCGGCAGTGCCTGCAGCCTGAAGTAGGCGGCCAGCGGGCTCATCGGCAGGATCACGCCCAGGGCCATGATCAGTCCCGTCATCAGCAGCAGCGGTGGCGCGGCGATGCTCTGCAGGAACGGCAGCTTCGGCGTGCGGATCATGTGCACGATCAGGGTCTGGGTCAGCAGGCCGACGACGAACCAGCCTGACTGGAACAGGCCCTGGTCGGCGGGTGTGCGAGCGTCGAACACATACCACATCAGGGCGAAGCAGCTGAGGTCGAAGACCGAGCTGATCGGTCCGAAGAACACCATGAAGCGGCCGATGTCGGCCGGGTTCCATTTCAGCGGCTGCCGCACCAGGTCCTCGTCCACATTGTCGAACGGAATGGCAATCTGCGAAACGTCGTACAGCAGGTTCTGCACCAGCAGCTGCAGCGGCAGCATCGGCAGGAACGGCAGGAAGGCGGACGCTACCAGCACCGAGAACACGTTGCCGAAGTTGGAGCTGGCGGTCATGCGGATGTACTTGAGCATGTTGCAGAAGGTGCGCCGGCCCTGGATCACGCCTTCCTCCAGCACCATCAGGTTCTTTTCCAGCAGGATGATGTCGGCCGCTTCCTTGGCGATGTCCACGGCGCTGTCGACGCTGATGCCGATGTCGGCGGCGCGCAGCGCGGGCGCATCGTTGATGCCGTCGCCGAGAAAGCCGACCACCTTGCCCTGCGCGCGCAGCTGGCGTACCAGTCGTTCCTTGTGCAGCGGCGTCAGGCGGGCAAACACGCGGTGGTGCTGCAGGGCGTGTGCCAGCGCTTCATCGCCCATGCGTTCGATCTGCGGGCCGGTCAGGATCGTGTCCGCGTCGAGTCCGACCTGGGCACAGACACGGGCGGTGACCAGTTCGTTGTCGCCGGTGAACACCTTGACCTCGACGCCATGCATCGCCAGTGCCTGCAGTGCCTGTGCAGCCGATTCCTTGGGCGGATCAAGAAAGGCCACGTAGCCGATCAGGGTCAGTCCACATTCGTCGGACTGGGTGTAGGTCGCCTGCTGCGCGCTGGTTTCCTTCATCGCCACCGCCACCACCCGCAGGCCCTGTTCGTTCAGTTCCTCGGTGGTCTGCCGGACCCGCGCCAGCCGCCGTTCGTCCAGTGGCATGTCGTGGCCGTTCTCGCGCACGGTGGAGCACACCGCGAGCATCTCCTCGACCGCGCCCTTGCAGATCAGCTCATGGTGATTCCCGCATTCGGATACCACGACCGACATGCGGCGGCGCTCGAAGTCGAACGGTATCTCGTCCACCTTCCGGTAGTCCTGGCTCAGGCGCAGCGAGCTCTGCAGTTCCACGTGCTCCAGCACGGCGCGGTCCAGCAGATTGATCAGGCCGGTCTGGAAGTGGCTGTTGAGATAGGCGAACTTCAGCACGTCTTCCGAGTCACGGCCGAACACGTCGGTATGCCGTTCCAGGGCGATCCGGTCCTGGGTGAGCGTGCCGGTCTTGTCGGTGCACAGCACGTCCATGGCACCGAAGTTCTGGATGGCGTCCAGGCGCTTGACGATCACCTTGCGGCGCGACAGCAGCACCGCCCCCTTGGCCAGGGTGGAGGTGACGATCATCGGCAGCATTTCCGGGGTCAGGCCGACCGCCACCGACAGGGCAAACAGGAAGGCTTCGGTCCAGTCACCCTTGGTCCAGCCATTGACCAGCAGCACGAACGGCACCATCACCAGGGCGAAGCGGATCAGCAGCCAGCTGACACTGTTGACCCCGGCCTGGAAGGCCGTGGGCGCACGGTCGCTGGCGATGCTGCGCTCGGCCAGAGTGCCGAAATAGGTGCGGTTGCCGGTAGCCAGTACCACTGCGGTGGCCGTGCCGGAGACCACGTTGGTACCCATGAACAGCAGGTTGTGCTGATCGAGCAGGCCGGCCTGCGCATCGCCCGGATGGGCGAACTTCTCCACCGGCAGTGATTCCCCGGTCATGGCCGCCTGGGCCACGAACAGATCCTTGGCCGACAGCACCCGGCAGTCGGCCGGAATCATGTCGCCGGCCGAGAGCACGAGGTGATCGCCGGGTACCAGCTCGCGGATCGGCAGGTCCAGCAGCCGTGAGGGCCGCCGGCTGTGCAGGTGCGCACCGAAGTACTGATCGGCCAGGTCTGCCGCTTCCGTTCCAGGGGTGCGCCGCAGTACACGCGCCGTGTTCCCCACCAGTGCCTTCAGCCGTTCAGCGGCGCGGTTGGAGCGCCCTTCCTGGACGAAGCGGATCAGGGTGGACAACAGCACCATCGCGCCGATCACCACCGTGGCCTTCGCATCCTCCGTCAGCCAGGAGACCGCTGCCAGCACGGTCAACAGCAGGTTGAACGGATTGCGGTAGCACTGCCACAGGTGGCGCCACCACGGCAGCGGCTTTTCGTGATCGACTTCGTTCGGGCCGAGGGCGGCCAGCCGTACGTCCGCCTCGTGCTGGCCCAGGCCATCGGCGTGCGAGTCCAGCCTGCTCAGCAGGTGCGCTTCATCGAGCTGCGCCAAGGTGACCAGTCCGGCGGTGAGGTTGAACGGTACGCTCCCGCTGTTGCCGGGACCGAAGCCGGCTTCGGGCATCGCCCGGCGCCGGAACAGGTTGCCGGCGCGCCGGCTGCGCAGGAAAGCGTTGAACCAGGCATTGAGCAGGCTCATGGGGAACTCCTTGATGGGGCCGGCGCAGGACCGGCACGCACGGGCAGGGCGTCGCTTTGCCGTTCAGGCGGAGCGCAGGGCCAGTACGTCAGGCGACCAGGGCTGCATGCGAAGGCGCTGGCTGCCGCCGATGCACAACGGCTTCATCGCGTCGCGGAGGGGGCAGGGCAGATGGCGCAGGACGCTGATGCGCTCGCTGATCGGCAGCAACGAAAGGACGTCGGCCACCACGCGTGGCGAGCCCAGCGCCAGCGAACGGGCAAACAGCACTGGGCCATGCACCCACAGCTGGCTGCGCAGGGCGGTGACATCGCGCGTACCCATCAGGCGGCGCAGGGTGATGTAGAGGGTCTTGCAGGACATGGGGCACTCTCCAGGCAGGTGCGCCTGGCGGCCCCCCGCACTCACGCAGGCAGGGACCGGCCGCCAGGCGCCAGGTACGGGCGGAAACAGGCAGGCAGGGGCGCGTTGCGCCCGGCAGGGTCGGGATCCATCGGCGTCTCCGTGCAGGTGGGAAGGGGCTGCCGGGCGCGTTTCCCGGCGGTGGTGCCATTGTCGGCCGCTGGCCGGGCACGGCCTAGAGGCCCGTGGGTTAGCGTCGCTATACCTTGGTATAGCGGCCGCAGTCGAAGCTGACGGAATTGTCAGGCAGGCGACAGCATGGTGCCGGAGGTTGCCACCCAGGATGACGGCAGGCCTGCGCAGACCGGCGCGGGCACCGGATTGGACCCCCTGCCATGCGATTGCCTGATGTCACTGCGCTGCTGCGCCGCCGCCACCTCGCGCTGGGAGCGGCACTGCTGGTTGCCCTGTTGCTGGCGATGTTGTTCCACGGCGTTTCCCGCGGCGACGCACAGCCCAGCGCGGCGCCGCCACCGGTACCGGTGGTCACCACGCGCGTCGAGCAGCGTGATGTCCCGCACTGGCGAAGCGGCGTCGGCACGGTGCAGTCGCTGCAGAGCACCGTGCTGCGCCCGCAGGTGGATGGCGTGCTGACCGAAGTACTGTTCGAGGAAGGGCAGAAGGTGCGCAAGGGGCAACTGCTCGCGCGTATCGATGATCGCGCCATCCGTGCCGGTCTGGGCGGTGCACAGGCGGCGCTGGTGCGCGACCGCGCCACGCTGGACGCGGCGCGCTCGGATCTGTCACGGCTGCAGCATCTGTCCAGCGACCAGCTGGTGTCGCGGCAGATGCTGGAGCAGCAGGCCGCCACCGTGCAGCAGTTGCAGGCCACCGGCCGCGGCAACCAGGCTGCGGTGGACGCAGCGCAGGTGCAGCTCTCGTATACGCGCATCGTGGCGCCGATGGACGGCCGCATCGGTCTGCGCCAGGTGGATCCGGGCAATCTGGTGCGCGCCAGTGACACGCAGGGGTTGGTGACCGTGCAGCAGACCGATCCGATCTCGGTGGTGTTCGCGCTGCCGCAGGACGCGCTGCCGCAGCTGCGACAGGCGCTCGCCGCAGGCGGCGCACAGGTGCAGGCACTGGACCGCGAGGGTGGCCAGCTGCTGGCTGAGGGCACGTTGCAGGTGATCGACAACCAGGTGGACGAGGCCTCCGGTACGGTGCGGCTGCGCGCGCGCTTCAGCAATGCGTCCGACCAGCTGTGGCCCGGGCAACTGGTCAGCGTGCGGGTGCGCACCGGCCAGAGCACGGGCGCGCTGGTGCTGGATGCCGCGGCGATCCAGCGTGGCGTGCAGGGCAGCTTCGTCTACCGCGTGGTCGCTGATGGCAGCGTGGAATCGCTGCCGGTCACGGTCGGTGAACAGGACGGCGGGCAGGTGGTCGTGCAGGGTGAGCTGCGGGTCGGCGATGTGGTGGTACGCGATGGACAGTCGCGGCTGCGGCCGGGCACGGTGGTGGCCGAGGCCAAACCCGCCGCGGCGCCTGCAGCGGTCCGGCGCGGGGCGGCACCGTGAGCGCGCGCACCTCGCTGTCCAGCTGGTTCGTTCATCACCCGGTCGCCACGACCCTGTTGACCCTGGCGGTGGTGCTGCTGGGCGTGGCAGCATTGCCGCGCCTGCCGGTGGCGCCGTTGCCGGAGGCTGAGTTCCCGACCATCCGGGTCAATGCCAATCTGCCCGGTGCCAGCGCCGAGACCATGGCCTCGGCGGTGGCCACGCCACTGGAAACCCAGCTGACGGGCGTGCCCGGCATCATCGAGATGACCTCGACCAGTGCACTGGGCAGCACTTCGATCACCCTGCAGTTCGATCTGGAAAAGAACATCGACACGGCCGCGCAGGAAGTGCAGGCGGCGATCAACGCCGCCGCCGGCCGCCTGCCCAGTGAACTGCCGAACATGCCGACCTGGCGCAAGGTGAATCCGGCCGACAGTCCCATCCTGGTGCTCAGCGTGGTGTCGACCCAGATGTCGATGACCGAACTGAGCGATCTGGCCGAGAGCCGCCTCGCACGCTCGATCAGCCAGATCAGCGGCGTTTCGGAGGTCGGCATCGTCGGCCAGCAGCGTCCGGCGATCCGCATCCAGGCCCAGCCGGAGCGGCTGGCGGCGATGGGCCTGACCCTGTCCGACCTGCGTGGCGTGGCGCAGAACGCCAGCCTCAACCAGGCCAAGGGTGCATTGATGGGCGAGCAGCGCACGTCCACCTTCGAAGCCAACGACCAGCTGTTCAGTGCCCAGGACTACCGGCGCCTGGTCGTTGCCTATCGTGACGGCGCACCGGTGGCGCTGGGTGATGTCGCGCAGGTGATCGACGGCGCCGAGAATGCCTACGTGCAGGCGTGGCCCAACGGCCAGCCTGGGGTCGGCCTGATCATCAGCCGGCAGCCCGGCGCGAACATCGTGCGCACCACCGATGCGGTGCTGGCCGCCTTGCCGGAACTGAGCGCGAACCTGCCGGCCAGCGTCGATGTGGAGGTGCTCAACGACCGTACACGCACCATCCGCGCGTCGCTGCACGAGGTGGAGCTCACCCTGGTACTGACCATCGTGCTGGTGGTGCTGGTGATGGGCCTGTTCCTGCGCCAGCTTTCCGCCACGCTGATCGTCGGCGCGGTACTGGTGGTCGCACTGGTGGCGACCTTCGCCGCGATGTACGTGGCCGGCTTCAGCCTCAACAACCTGACCTTGGTGGCACTGGTGGTTGCGGTCGGCTTCGTGGTCGACGACGCGATCGTCGTGGTTGAGAACATCCACCGTCACCGCGAGGCCGGGCTCGGTCCGGTGGACGCCGCCCTGAAGGGCGCCGGCGAAATCGGCTTCACCGTGGTCTCGATCAGCCTGTCGTTGATTGCCGCCTTCATCCCGCTGCTGTTCATGGGCGGGGTGGTCGGGCGCCTGTTCGCCGAGTTCGCGCTGACCATCACCGTGGCGATCCTGATTTCCATCGTCGCCTCGTTGACCCTGGCACCGATGATGGCCGCGCACCTGATGAAGCGCATGCCGGCGCACCGGGACAGCGAGCGGACCCTGGCCGGGCGCCTGCTGGCCGGCTACGACCGCAGCCTGCAATGGGCCCTGCGCCGCCAGCGGCTGGTGCTGGCGGGCTTCGGCCTGACCGTGGCGGTGGCGGTAGCCTCGTACATAGTGATTCCCAAGGGCTTCTTCCCCCTGCAGGACACCGCCTTCGTGTTCGCCACCACCGAGGCGGCGCAGGACATCGGCTACGAGGACATGGTGGCCAAGCACCAGCAGCTCGCGCGCATCGTTGCGGATGATCCGGCCCTGCAGGCCTACAACCACGCGGTCGGCGCCACTGCCGGCAGCCAGACGCTGTCCAACGGCCGCTTCTGGTTCGTGCTGAAGGACCGCGGCGACCGCGATGTGGACGTGCACGGCTTCATTGACCGGGTGCGGGCGAAGATGGCCAGCGTGCCCGGCATCACCGTGTACATGCGCGCGGCGCAGGACATCAATCTCGGCGCCGGGCCGGCGCGGACGCAGTACCAGTACGCCCTGCGCGGACAGGACAGCCGCGAACTGTCGCAGTGGGCCGAGCAGCTGACCGAGCGGCTGCGGGGCCTGCCGCAGCTGCGCGACGTGTCCAATGACCAGCAGGTCGGCGCCAGCGTGACCCGGCTGGAGATCGACCGCACGGCAGCGGCGCGCTTCGGCCTGACCGCCAACGACATCGACCAGGTGCTCTACGATGCCTTCGGCCAGCGCCAGATCAACGAGTTCCAGACCGAAACCAACCAGTACCGGGTCATCCTGGAAATCGCGCCGGGCATGCTGGGGCAGGTCGATGCGCTGTCCTACTTCCACCTGCGTTCGCCACTGACCGGGCAGATGGTGCCGCTGTCGGCCGTGGCCCAGGTGCAGCCTCCGGGCAATGGTCCGCTGTCGATCAGCCACAACGGCATGCTGCCGGCGGTGAACCTGTCCTTCAATCTTGCCCCCGGCGTTTCACTGGGCGAAGCGGTCGGCCTGGTGGAGCAGGCGCAGGCGCAGATCGGCATGCCTGCCAGCATCAGCGGCCGCTTCCAGGGCACGGCACAGGCCTTCCAGGAGTCGCTGGCCAGCCAGCCGCTGCTGATCCTCGCGGCCCTGCTGGCGGTCTACATCATCCTCGGCGTGCTGTACGAGAGTTTCGTGCACCCGCTGACCATCCTGTCCACTCTGCCGTCGGCCGGCATCGGCGCGGTGCTGATGCTCTGGCTGTGGGGGCTGGACTTCTCGATCATGGCGCTGATCGGCATCGTGCTGCTGATCGGCATCGTCAAGAAGAACGGCATCCTGATGGTCGACTTCGCCCTCGACGCACAGCGCAACCGCGGGCTGGCGCCGCTGGAGGCGATCCACGAGGCCTGCCTGACCCGGTTCCGCCCGATCATGATGACCACGCTGGCCGCGTTGCTCGGTGCCATTCCGCTGATGATCGGTTTCGGTACGGGTTCGGAACTGCGCCAGCCGCTGGGCGTGGCGGTGGTCGGTGGCCTGCTGATCAGCCAGCTGTTGACCCTGTACAGTACCCCGGTGATCTACCTGGCCCTGGACCGCCTGTTCCTGCAGCGTCGCCGCGAGCGCAGGGAGGCGGCGGGCGCTGCCCTGGCGGACCCTGGATGAAACTGCTGATCGTGGAAGATGAAGGCAAGACCGCCCATTACCTGCGCACCGGCCTGGGCGAGCAGGGCTGGGCGGTGGATCTGGCTGCGGACGGTGTCACCGGCCTGCATCTGGCGCGCGAGTTCGACTACGACGTGATCGTGCTGGATGTGATGCTGCCGGGCATGGATGGCTTCAGCGTGCTGCGCGAGCTGCGCCGCAGCAAGCAGACACCGGTGATCATGCTGACCGCGCGGGACCGCGTGGATGATCGCGTGCACGGCCTGGGGCAGGGCGCCGACGACTACCTGGTCAAGCCGTTCTCGTTCATCGAACTGCTGGCGCGGCTGCAGGCCCTGGTGCGGCGTGGGCGCCAGCAGGAGCCGACCGAACTGCAGGTGGGCGATCTGCAGGTGAACCTGCTGGCCCGGCGGGCCTACCGCGATGGCTCGCGGCTGGACCTGACCGGCAAGGAGTTCGCGCTGCTGGCGCTGCTGGCACAGCGGCGGGGCCAGATCCTGTCCAAGACGGTGATCGCCGCCCAGGTCTGGGACATCAATTTCGACAGCAATACCAATGTGGTCGAAGTGGCGATCAAGCGCCTGCGCGGCAAGATCGACGGTCCTTACCCGAGCAAGCTGCTGCATACCGTGCGCGGCATGGGCTACGTGCTGGAAGTGCGCGAGGACGAGGGTGGGCGGGGATGAGGATGTCGATCGCCCAGCGCCTGTCGGCGATGTTCGCGTTGGCCGCACTGCTGGTGTTTGCGCTGCTGGGCGTGGGCGTCTATGGCGTGCTCGAGCGGCAGGTGGTGCGCTACCAGCATGCGGAACTGCAGACCAAGCTGCACGCGGTCAGTGGCAGCGTCGCGATCTGCGACAGCACCGAGCGCTGGAACAAGGTGCGCGAGAAGGTCGGCAACCTGATCTCCGGGGACCGCGACACCCTGGTCTGGGCATGGAGCGAGAACCCCACATTCCGCATCGGCCAGGCAGAGCCGCAGGTGCAGGCCCCCGGCAAGGGTGACAACGGCATGGGCACGCTGCCGCGTGAGGGCGGGCACCCGCTGCGCACGCTGTATGAGCGGGTGCCGGGCAAGGGCGCGCGACCGGATGTGGACCTGTGGATCGGCATCGACTCGGAGCCCTATACGCAGGCGCTGCAGCGCTTCGGCGTTGCGTTGTGGGTGGCCGGCGGGCTGGGCGTGCTGCTGGTGGCCGGGCTTGGCTACTGGATCGCCCGGCTGGGGCTGGCCCCGCTGCGGGCGCTGTCCAACGAGGCACGCTCGCTCAGCCCGCAGCGGCTGTCGCAGCGCCTGGCCGCGCAGGGACTGCCGGCCGAACTGGGCCACCTCACGCAGGCCTTCAACGGCGCGCTGGATCGGTTGGAAGCAGCGTACACGCGGCTGGACGGGTTCAACGCGGACGTCGCGCACGAGCTGCGCACCCCCCTGGCCAATCTGATGGGACAGACCCAGGTGGCCCTGTCCCGTCCGCGTGATGTGGCGGCGCTGCAGGAGGTCATGCAGTCCAACCTGGAGGAACTGGAGCGCCTGCGTGCGATCGTCAACGATATGTTGTTCCTGTCGCGGGCCGGCCAGGGCGATATCGCGGTGGAAACGCGTCAGGTCCAGCTGGCAGACGAGGTCGCCACCGCCGGTGAATTCATGGAATTCCTGTTCGAAGAGGCCCAGCTGACGTTGCATGTCGAAGGCGACGCCACCGCCCGCATCGATCCGTCGTTGTTCCGCCGCGCGCTGACCAACCTGTTGCACAACGCCGTGCAGCATGCGCGTCCAGGCAGCGACGTGCGTGTGCAGCTGCAGTCCGAAGGCGAGGGCGTGCGGGTGGCCGTGCTGAATGAAGGCAACGGCATCGCCGCCGAGCATCTGCCCCTGCTGTTCGAGCGCTTCTACCGGGTCGACCAGGCCCGTGAGTATCGGGGCGAGCGCCATCACGGGCTGGGGTTGTCCATCGTCAAGGCCATCGCCGCACTGCATGGCGGCGAAGTGTTCGTGGCCAGTTCGGACGGCCTGACGACGGTCGGCTTCACCGTGGCACGGTGAAGGGGCGATTCAGCCGGGCTGGCCGAAACGGTCGGCGAAGTCGTCGGTCGCGCGCACCAGCGCGTCGGTCGTGGCCGCTTCGTTCGCACTGTGGCCGGCAATCACCATCTCCAGCCTGGCTTCCGGCCACGCCTTGGCCAGTTCCCACGCGCTGCGTGGCGGACAGATGATGTCGTAGCGGCCCTGTACGATCACCGCCGGGAGGTGGCGGATCCGCTCCACATCGCGCAGCAGCTGGCCGGGCTCAAGGAAGGCCCCGTTGCGGAAGTAATGCGCTTCTATCCGGGCCTTGGCCAGGGTATCCATCGGGTCGCTGCTGGATTCGGCGGACACCTCGTGCTGCAGGGTCGCAGCATTGTCCTCCCAGCCCAGCCACGCCGTTGCGGCAGCAATGCGGATGGCGGGGTCCGGGCTGTCCAGGCGTGTCCAGTACGCCTGCAGCAGGTTGCCGCGCTCATCTTCGGGAATGTGCGCTTCATAGCGGTCCCAGCGCTCCGGAAATATCCAGCGCGCACCGCCCTGCGGCTCGGAAAACCATTGGTTCTCGATGTCCCGCCCCAGATACACGCCGCGCACGATGAGGCCGGTGGCGCGGGCGGGATGGGCCTGCGCGTACGCCAGCGACAACGTCGAGCCCCAGGAGCCGCCATACACCAGCCAGCGCTCGATACCGAGGTGCTCACGTACCTTCTCGATATCGGCCACCAGTTCCTGCGTGGTGTTGTCGCGCAGTTCGCCGAACGGGGTGGAACGGCCGCTGCCGCGCTGGTCGATCAGCACGATGCGGTACCGCGCCGGGTCGAAGAAGCGACGATGCGTGGGTGAGATGCCGGCACCGGGACCGCCATGCAGATACACCACCGGAATGCCGTCGGGCGTCCCGCACTCTTCGACATGCAGGGTGTGCAGCGTGCTCACGGGCAGAGTGTGCTCGCGATAGGGCGTGATCGGGGGATACAGCGTGCGCATGATGGACGTCAGTGGACCGGGGCCTGACAGCATACCCCCGGCGCGCGCCTACAATGGCGTCATGTCCAGGCAGCCCACTCTCGACGACCTGCGCCGCTACGCGGTGGCGCGCACCCTGTTCCCGCCAACAACGTTGATGGCCGCGATCCGGCGGCTGGGCTTCGTACAGGCCGATCCGATCCGCGCGCCGGCCCGGGCACAGGATCTGACACTGCGGCATCGGGTGAAGGACTATCGGGCCGGTGACCTCGAGCGGCGTTACCCGCGCCTGCCGGTAGAGGAGGACTGCCTGGTCAACTACGGCTTCCTGCCGCGCGAGTACCTGGCGTTGATGCATCCCCGCGTGGCCCGGCGTGCATGGGACGCGGACACCGAACGCCGTGCGGCGGATGTGCTGGCGTTCGTGCGCGAACGTGGCAGCGTGCATCCGCGCGAGGTCGACCAGGCGTTCGCGCACGGCCGGGTGACCAACTACTGGGGCGGCACCAGCAACGCCAGCACGCATCTGCTGGAGGGCATGCACTATCGCGGCCTGCTGCGGGTGCAGCGGCGCGACAGCGGAACGCGCATATACAGCGTGGCCGAGCATGCGCCGGCGGAGGACAGCGAGGACGGGCGCGTGCGGCGCGCGGCTGCACTGGTCGCGCTGATCGTGCGCAAGTACGCGCCGCTTCCATCGGCCAGCCTGACCTACCTGGCCCGGCTGCTGGGCTACGGCGCACCGCATCTGGCCGAGCAGACCCGGCAGGCGCTGAAGCTGGCGAAGGAACAGCTGGCGAGCGCTACCGTGGAGGGCACCACGTGGTACTGGCCGGCGGACGAGAATCCGCGCTCACGACGGCATGCGCCGGACGAGCAGGTACGCCTGCTGGCGCCGTTCGATCCGGTGGTCTGGGACCGCCGGCGGTTCGAGCTGCTGTGGGGCTGGGTCTACAGGTTCGAGGCCTACACGCCGGCGCCCAAGCGCCAGTATGGCTACTACGCGCTGCCGATGTTGTGGCACGAGCAGGTGGTGGGGTGGGCCAATGTGACTGTCCGCGACGGCCAGCTTGAGCCATCGCTCGGCTACGCGGGGCGCTCACTGGCGCGCGACCGGCTGTTCCGCAGTGCGCTGGAGGACGAGCTGCAGCGCATGGCGCTGTTTCTGGCGGGCGGGCGCGGGGCCGGGTAGCGCTCGCAGCAGGTTGCTGTGGGCGCGTTCGCCATGATCGCCGAGCGTCGTTTCGATGACGTCGACGGCGCCTGCATGACGGCGCAGGCACAGTGGTAGCTCTGCCCGCCGGCTTCAGGAGTTCTGCATGGCCCGCCGCAAGACGTTGCGCATCGCCACGTTCAACGTCAACGGTATCGGCACGCGCTTGCCCCATCTGCTTGCCTGGCTCGACAGGACATCGCCGGACGTGGTCGCATTGCAGGAGCTGAAGGCCACCGATGCTGCATTCCCGGCCGATGCGCTGGAACAGGCCGGCTACGGTGCACTGTGGCTGGGCGAAGCGCGATGGAATGGCGTGGCCCTGCTGGCAAGGGATGCGGTGCCGGTGGAGAGCCGGCGGCGGTTGCCGGGCGAACCGGCGGATGTGCAGAGCCGCTATCTGGAAGCGGCGGTGCACGGCATCGTCGTGGGTGGTCTCTACCTGCCCAACGGCAATCCCCAGCCGGGCCCCAGGTTCGACTACAAGCTGCGCTGGATGAAGCGCCTTATCCGTCACGCGCGCAGCCTCGTCGATCTCCCGCACCCTGCAGTGCTGCTGGGCGATTTCAACGTCATCCCCACCGAGGCCGATGTGTACGACCCGAAGGCATGGCGCCGCGACGCGCTGTTCCAGCCGGAGGTGCGCGAGCAGTTCGAGCATCTGCTCGCGCAGGGCTGGACCGACGCCCTGCGCAGCGTGCACGGTGACAGCACGATCTACACATTCTGGGACTACTTCCGCCAGCATGCCGAGCGCGACCGGGGACTGCGCATCGATCACCTGCTGCTGAACCCGATCCTGGCGGCACGCCTGGTGGATGCAGGCGTGGATCGTTGGGTGCGCCTGCAGGACAAGGCCAGCGATCACGCGCCAACGTGGGCGACGGTGCGCACCTGATCCGGATCCGGCGTTGTCCGTCGGCACTGTGGTGGGGCGTCCGCTCAGCGCGTCTGCAACGATGCCTGCAGGGCGGCGGCCAGGGCAGCATCACCTGACACCAGGTCACGCCAGCGCAGGACCACACCCTTGCGCCGGCCTTTTTCCACCAGCTTCAGGCCCTGCGGATCAAGCGTCAGGGTGTAGTGCTGGCCGTCGATCTCCAGTTCACGCCGCAGTGGCCGGTCCAGCGGCGTCATCTGCGTGCTGCCGATGCAGGCCGGGGGGCGCGTGCCGAGACGTGCCGATGGCCGCGGACATGCCAGCGCCACGGAAAGTCGACGGCGCGGCTGATGCCGATCCGCGGGCCGATGACCGGGTCCGTCGGCGGAGGTGTGCCGTCGCGGGCAATGACCACACCGTGGCTGCCCGTCACCAGATCGGCGCCGTCGAAGCTCTTGTCCAGGCCGAATGCCTGGGACAGCTTGCCTGGGCCGCTGGCAAGATCGCGGTCGTGCCGTGCGGCTGGCCTGAGTTCCCGCATCCTGTCGATGCCCTGCACGGGCTCCGCTGCACGCAGCAGGACTGCCACGCCCTCGTGTTCCTGCCCGCACACCACGTTGCTTCCCCAGTGGATGCCGTAGCTGAAGTACACGTACAGATGCCCGGCCTCCCCGAACATGCTGGCTGTCCGCGGCGTCGGTCCTCGGTAGGAGTGCGCGGCCGGGTCCTGGCTGCCGCCGTAGGCCTCGACCTCGACGATACGGGCCGCCCGTCCATCGCTGCGTATCAGCAGCGCATTCAGGAGTTCGGGGGCGACCTCCTGCGGCGGACGCTGGTAGAAGCGGCGCGGCAGGAGCGTCCAGTGATCGGGCAGCCAGTCAGGCACGGCGGTAGCGGGTCGGCGAACGGGGGATCAGTCTGACGCTGGCAGGGTGAAGCGGATGCGGACGCGGCGTCAATCCGGTGAACGCGGCGCGCGAAGCGCCGCACGCCGGGCGGCGTAGACTTCCGGCGTCTGCGGTTTGACGAACAGCGCCACCAGTTCCGGGTACTCACGCTTGACGGCGTTTTCGATGCGGGTGATGCAGGCCTCGATCTGCGGCGTATGCCGATCATCCTCGAACTCCGCGCTGAGCATGGCCACCACCTGCTCCGGGCCCATCTGCATGGTGGTCACGCCATTGGCGCGGCGCAGATCGGCATCGGTTTCGGCGACGGCCAGGATGCGCTTGGCCACCGCTGGATGGGCAGGCTCGCCCACCAGCAGACCCTTGGTCTCGCGTGCCAGCAGAAACGCAGTCACCGCCAGAACTGCGGCGATGCACAGCGAGGCCACGCCGTCCAGGACCGGCATGTCCAGCAGTTGCGCCGCGACCAGCCCGGCCAGCGCGAAGCCGAGACCGAGCAGGGCTGCACTGTCCTCCAGAAGCACGGTGAACGTGGACGGGTCCTTGCTGCGTCGGAACGCCTCGAAGTAGCCGAGCCTGCCCTTGGTGCGGCGGAACTCGCGCAGCGCCACCCACCACGACGCGCCTTCGAAGAGGATGGAAATGCCCAGCACGCTGTAGCTCAGCACATGGTGGGTCGCCGGTTCCGGCTGGCGGATGTGCTGGATGCCCTCGTATGCCGACACGCCCGCGCCCGCCGCAAACACCAGCAAGGCCACGATGAAGCTCCAGAAATACAGCTCGCGCCCGTAGCCGAATGGATGCACGGCGTCCGGCGCCTTGCCGGCCCTGCGCAGCCCGTACAGCAACAGCACTTCGTTCAGGGTGTCGACCAGCGAGTGCACGCCTTCACTGAGCATCGCTGAACTGCCGGAGATGCCAGCGGCGATGAATTTGGCCACGGCAATGGCGAGGTTGCCGGCCAGGGCGGCATAGATGACGAGGCGGGGACCGGTGGGGGCGGACATCGCAGGGCGGTTCAAGGAAGGTTGCCTGATCTTCCTGATGCTGCCGTCCCCGGGGCGTGCAGGGCGTCCGTCAGCGACCCTTCGGATTCAGGTAGAGCCGCGCGCCGTCGGACTCGCGAAAGCCAGACCACCGTCCGCCACCCGATGCACGGAAACGGCCGTACACCGTGTTGCTGGTGTCGGTCAGCAGCAACTGGTTACCGGAAAGCAGCCAGCGGTTGGCCGGGAAGAATCCCTCTGGACAGCCCGCCGGCACATAGGCGCTGTAGCCGCCGAACCACTCCATGCTCTTCAGTTCGATCGTGCAGGTGTTCCCGTTCTCCTCGCCCAGCGTCCACGTGCCGAACAGGTCGCTGTCACGCAGATCGCGGGGATGGCGGCGTTCCTGGCCCCAGCGATCGGTGTCATCGGGGACGCCGATCTCCAGATCCACGCCGGTGCTCTCGCTGTTCGATTCGGAATGCGTCCGGGAATGGGTGCTGGACTGCGAGGTCATCGAGCCGCTGCTGCCGAAGGCCGTGTCATCGCTGCGCTGGCTTTGGCTCTGGGTGGTCGAGGTCTGGGTGGTCTGCGAGGTCTCGGTGCTCTGCTGGCCAAAGCCGAAGGATGCATCCTGGGCCATGACGGGAAGGGACAGGCAGCACAGCGCGGCCAGGCAGGTACGCGGGAGCAGGGCGATCATGGCGGGATGCTCGGGAGGGCGACCCGGAAAGCATGCGACCGGCAGGGTGGGAGACCGCGTGATGGTGCCATGCCGGCTGCGCAACGGTCCTCGATGGCGGGCACCGTGGCGGTGCCCGTCGCCCCGGTCCGGCGCTCAGGGCCTGGGTTTCAGCCGCGCCACGCGTCGTCGGTACTGGTAGACGTTGTCGCCCTCGATGCGGGTGGCCTCGGTGCCGCGCACCTGGCCCACCTTCTGGTCCGAGCCGCTGACGGGCGCGGCCTGCACTTCGGTTTCATGCTCGAAGGCGTGTGATTTGTCGGTATTGCGGTAGTAGCGGTACAGCGCCCAGTACAGCGCGGTCGCGCCGGCCGGACCTGCCGCCAACAGCCAGAGGCCACTGTCGTCGCTCATGCGGTCGCCATCAGAATGAGGATTGCCACTGCTTCGATGATCGTGCCGGCCGTAAGGGCTGCCAGCAGCATCTTCCACTGCTGCACGGGCACGCTTCCCATGGTTTCGCCGGTACGCCCGTTCACCGCGATGTAGTGCAGCATGCCGCCGTTGCGGCCGGGCTGATGATAGGAGTACAGCCAGACCGGCAGGTACATGGATACCCAGCGGGTGCCATGCACGTCCAGCTGTTCCTGCTCCCAGCGGACGCCCCGGTTGTAGCCGCGCACCGACGCTTCCACCTGTGCGCGCGCGATCGACAGCAGCTGGTCCTCCAGCCGCGGGCGCAGCGCTTCGACATCGAGATTGCGCTTCTCGGACGTGAAGCCGGCCAGGTAGGACGCGTTCCATTTCACCGCGTTCTTGGTGTCGAACGGCAGAATGGTGTTGATGATGTTGTTGGTGTTGGCACTGATGTCCAGATTGCCGCGCTCGGCAGAGGATTCCAGCGGCAGATCGTCGACGGTGAAGTTCACCTGGCGCTCGATCTGGTAGACATCGGCATCGTATACGGTGCGCTTGTTCTTCTCGCTGCCCACGGTGTATCGGCGGGTCTGGATCTCGCCCTTCCCCGCCACGGCGGCGCTGACATTGCTGTCCACGATCATGTACGGCAGGTACACGCCGACCACGTTTTCGGGCGTGAACTGATCCTTGAAGGCTTTCAGGGCGAACAGACGGCGCTTGTCGACGAACTGGCGGATGCGGGCAACCGCATCGTCCTTGCTGATGTGGAACGGCAGTACCGCATCCGGCACCGCGCCATTGGCGATCTGCTCGTTAACGCCGAACACATGCCGGCACCAGTGGCAGCGCGCCGTCATCGTGCTCTCGGTGTTGACCGTGACTTCGGCACCGCAGCCGGTGCATTTGAAGCTCATCAGCGCCGACGCATCGGCATCGATGTCGCGTGCACCGCTGGCAATGATGGTGCCACGCAGCTGGTCGATGTTCTCGCCCAGACCGAACGCCTCTTCCACCCGGGCGCCATGCCATTCGTGACGGCAGTACAGGCAGACCAGGATGTCCGTGCCGAGCTTGGGCCGGATATCGGTGGCGCCGCATTTCGGGCACCGGTTCAGGCCGTCCTTCAACTCGGTGGCGGAGGTGTCAATGGCCAGCGGGTCCGGGGCGTCCACTTCGTCGCGGATCGCCTGCGGCAGCTGCGAGGTGTCCAGCGGGAAGCTGCCGGGTGGGGGAGGGACGTCCCGCGGAGAGCCCGGACCGTCCGACGCCGCCCCCGGCAACGGCGGCGGTGTCACAGGGCCGGAAGCGGGCAGCGGAGGCGGTCCGTTGCGTGGATCTGACATGTGCGGTTCGCGTCCTGCGGGTTACAGGCCCAGCGCCTTGGCCTTCAACGCATCATAGTCATCCTGGGTGATCAGGCCCAGGTCCAGCATCTCCTTGGCCTTTTTCAGCTTGGCCACCGGGTCATCCGCAGCCGGGGTGGCCGGCTGCTGCATGCCGCCGACACCGAACATGCCCGATGCCATGCCGACCCCCACCAGGCCTGCCGCGCCGCCGTTCTCGCCGGCGGACTGGATGCCCTGGGCGACACTGGCCTGCAGGTTGGAGTTGCCGCGCGATCCGGCCAGCGCGTCGGCGCGCTGCACGGTCTTGAGCAGTTCGCGGGTAGTGGCGTCGTATTCGATGGAGACGATCGCCGTCTTGACGATGGCCAGGCCGCGATCGCTCTGCCACTGGTAGGCCTGCTCGACGGCGGCCGACAGGCTCTGCGCGAAGCCGATCGAATCCTGCTGCAGCCGGGTGATGCGGTTGCCCTTGCCCGGATCGTTGGTGTACAGGCTGAAGGCCGGCGCCAGCGAGCCCACCACCTCATTGAACAGCTGGGTGGCGGCAGCGTTGTCCAGGTCGGTGAAGTCGAACACCTTGCCCGGCTGCAGGTAGGCTGCGGGTACGAAGTTCTTCACGAACAGGATCGGATCAACGATCTTCAACGTGTACGAACCGCGGGTGACCGCGCCGACCTGGGTGTTGAGGAAACCGTCATCCCAGTAGATCTCCGACTGGGTGCCGAAACGGTTGTCCGGCAGTTCCTTCAGCGAGACGAAGAAGGCGGCCTGCTGGCTTCCCGGCTGGCCACCGAACTTGAAGCGCTCCCAGCTCTGCTTGATGAAGGTGCTGACCAGGCCATCGCCGGCGAAGAGGGACTGCGAGTTCAGGTCGTCCGAGCGCCATTCGTATCCGCCCGGTTCGGCGACGAAGGCGGTGATCGCACCGTCCTGGAACAGCAGCAGGCCGTAGCCCTCGGGCACGACGATCTTCGAGCCGTTGCTGATGATGTTGGACGACGCGTGGGTATTGGAGCCGCGCCCGGCATTGGTGCCCTGCGGGACCGCAGCGAACAGGGCTGCGGTGGCCGGTAGGCCGGTGGGCACGGTGTAGAAGTCCTTCCACTGGTCGGCCAGCACACCACCGACCGCACCCTTCACCGCCTGTACCAGACCCATGGCCAACTCCCTGTTGTTGCGTGGACAGGCACCATGCCTGTCGAGCCCGCCTGAATATAGCAGCGGGCGGGGGCGGGCGTGCCATCCCTTGCTGAATCAGGCGGCGGGCGGCCGTCGCAGCGCCTGCAGCACGGCCGCCATGTCCAGCCCGCCCAGGCCGAGCCGCTGGGCGCGAGCGAAGAGAGCATCGCTGGCCTCGATCAGCGGTGCCGTGATGCCGGCGTCGCGCGCCGCCGCAGCCACCAGCTGGCTGTTCTTCAGCACGTCGGTGATCGACGCCTGCACCGCATAGTCGCCGCGCACCATCTTGTCGAGCTTGATCCGCGAAACGTCACTGGCCATCGGGCCGGCATCAAGCACCTGCGCGAAGCGCTCCAGCGGAATGCCGTGCGCTTCGGCGAAATGCACGGCCTCGGCCAGGCCGGTCACCAGCGTGATCAGGTACAGGTTCACGGCGAGCTTCATGCGCAATGCCGCGGGAACATTGCCGCAGGGAACGCATTGCCTGCCCAGCGGCGCCACCAGCGCGGAGGCCTGTGCGACGTCCTCGTCTTCACCTGCCAGCAGGATGACCAGCTGCGCGGCTTCGGCCTGCACCCGCGAGCCGGACACCGGGGCTTCCACATAGCGCCCGCCGGCTGCGCGCACCTGCTGTGCCAATGCCTGCGAATAGGACGCGGAGCTGGTCCCCATGTTGATCAGCAGGCGACCGGCAGCACGCGCGGCGAATTCGGGGCTGTCGCGTGCCAGCACGCTGTCGATCGCCGCGTCGTTGGCGAGCATGAGGATGATCGTGCCGCAGGCAGCGAACACGTCTTCAACGCCATCGGCCACTTCGACACCGGCGGCGACCGCCTCGGCGTCGTTGCGGCCCGAGCGCGACCATCCCAGTACCTGGCTTCCCGTCCGCGCCAGGTGCGACGCCATCGGCGTTCCCATCACTCCGAGCCCGATGAATCCGACAGGCATGACTGCTTCCGCTGGGGACAAGGCGCCCATCATGCCGCAGGGCGCCGGCGACCGGCAGGGATTGACCGCGCGCAGTCGGGGACGCAGGCTGGGCCGGTTCATGGCCGCCCGACACCCATCGCCCCTGTCCGCATCCTCGCACGCCATTGAAGGGATGGCGTGCGAGGAGGATGCGTGGCCCTGCCTCGTGCATGCGGGGAGGCCATGAACCAGAGCCCGGAACTGCTGCGCCGGTTGCTGCGTGCCCGCGACTGCATGGACCGCGCCAGCCACGAACCGTGGCCGGTCGCCCGTCTGGCCGACGTCAGCGCAGTGTCCGTGGCGCACTTCGCACGCTCCTTCAAGCAGGCGTTTGGCACACCGCCCCATCGCTACCTGCTCAGCCGGCGCATCGAGCGGGCGGTTGCCCTGCTGCGCGAGACCGAACTGCCCATCACCGAGATCGCGCTGGCGACCGGCTGGGTCAGCCTGGGCACCTTTGGCCGCATCTTCCGTGACATCACCGGCGCCAGCCCGGGTGCCATCCGCGAACGCGAGCGCGCAGGGGTGGCGGCGCAGGGTCGGGTACCGGAGTGCCACGCCCGCGCGGCGCGACGCCCTGACCTGAAGACCGCAGTTCTGGAGAAGCGGCGACGCGACAGCGCTGCTAACGTCGCTCCCGACTGAGGGAGGTCCCATGACGAACAGCGTGAATGTGGTCGGCCTGTACGTGCGCGACCAGGATGAAGCACTCGACTTCTACGTCGGCAAGCTCGGCTTCGAGGTGCACACCGATGTGCGCAACGGTGACTACCGCTGGCTGACGGTCCGCAGCCCCGGGCAGGACGGCGTCCAGCTTGGCCTGTTCCGGCCCGGCCCACCGGTCCACGACGCTGCCACCACGGCGAGCCTGCAGCAGTTGCTGGCCAAGGGCGCGATGCCGCCCCTGGTGCTCGCGGTGGACGATTGCCGGGCCACCTACGAAGCGTGGCGACAGCGCGGGGTCGAGTTCACCCAGGAACCGGTCGAGCGCTACGGCGCGGTCGATGCCGGATTCCGTGATCCTTCCGGCAATGGCTGGAAGATGATCGAGGCCCGGTCCGATGCGAGGCGGCGGCCATGAGCCGTGGGCGCGGGGCCGGCCCCACGCTGCATCCGGTTGACCGGATCACGCCACGGCGCCGGCCGCGTGGGCGGCCAGCAGGGCCGGCAGCTCGTCCATGCGCTGGAACACCCGATGGACGCCTGCGGCGCGCAGTGCCTCCGGGGTGCTGTGGTGCGGCCCGCCTTCGCTGAAGCCGAACACGGTGGCACCCGCGGCCACGCCGGCCGCAGCGCCGGTCACGGTGTCCTCGATCACCGCACAGCGTTGCGGCTCGACGCCCAGCGAAGCGGCAGCGGCCAGGTAGACATCCGGATGTGGCTTGCTGCGCGGCATGTCCTGGCCGCTGAAGACATGGCCCTCGAAGGCGTCGAACATCCCGACCTTGCGCAGTTGCAGTTCCACCTTGTGCAGGTCCGCGCCGGAGGCGCAGGCGATGCGGCCGCCGGTGGCGGCGTGGATGGCCCGCACGGCTTCAGGGGCACCTGCGATGGCGGTCAGGTCCCGCTCCAGGGCACGATTGCGCTGCTGGCGGAACTCCTCCAGCCATTCGGCGGTGAAGGGTTTTCCCGTGCGCTCCTCGATCAGGCCGGCCAATCCGGCGACGGACTTGCCGAGAAAGACCTCGCCTGCCTGGGCGGGGGTCAGCAGCCAGCCGCGCGCACTCAGCATCTCGGAGAGCACGCGGGCCACCAGCGGCTCGGAATCCACCAGTACGCCATCGCAGTCGAACAGCACCGCATCGAAGGGGTAGGGGGACATCGACAACTCCTGCCAGTGAAAAGCCCATCATTATCGCCGGTTCGCGCAGCGCCGGGTTGCCGGGTTGCGGATGCGATGCCGAGGGCGCGCCGACTACAGGCCCGGCTCCCGTCCCATGCGATGCGCCAACGCGAAGATCGCATCAGCCCCGGCCTGGGCAGCGTCCCTGTCTTCCGGCTGCAGGTCGCTGGTGAACAGGTCCTCGACCGACTCCGGCCCGCACATGCCTGCCTGACTGCACAGGCGGTTGAGCAGCGGAGAGTCGATTCCGCAGGGGACGCCGAGCCGGCATCCTGCGAGCATCCAGGCCGCTGTGGCGACCTCGCTGCCGGCGGGAACGCCCTGCAGCTGCTCGCGCCTGCCGGCTGCCGTTGAACCCATCAGGTTGGAAAGTGCCACGTACGCCTCGCCATCCTCCTGCAGGAGGACGGCTTCAATCAGTGTCCTGTGATCGGCCAGGGACAGATCAGAACGTCCATGCCTGATCTGCTCTTCTATCTGGGCCACCAGGCTGCCCTGCCGGGCGGCCAGGCTTCGGTAGTGCCGGACGTTCCTGATGCTCTCGACAGTGCCAGGCGAGAACCCGGCACAGCGCCTCTGCAACCATGCGTGGCTGCGTATCAGAGCCGCACGGCGCTCGGGAGGGATGTCGATCGTCGCGATTGCCGCGGGGTCGAGGAACATCACGCACTCGTCGTAGATCCGGCTCAGGGCCAGGCTGGCGTCGGCGTCGCCGCTGCGCGAGCGCTGCTCCAGGTCGGAGATGAGCAGATCCAGGCGGGCCGCCTCGCGGTAGCGCGCCATGGGTGAAAGCACGGGCTTGGCCTGTCCGGTACCCGCGGCGGCTGCCGACGCCGGCGCACCGTGCAGCGCAGCCTCGGCTCCGGTAGTGGCCGTGGGTGATTGCGTGCTGTCCGCAGACCGCCGCGAGGCGACGACAAGCGTCATCGCCAGGAGGACCAGCAGGGCGGCCACGCATGCGGCCATCCGGAACGGGAACTTCGCCATTGACCTCTTCTCGGCAATTGAATCTGCCGGCACCGGCCGGGAGCTGTCTGTGTGCCTGCATCGGCACGCTCGAGCCTAGCACGCCGCATTCATGTTCAGGCCTGGCGACAGGGGCGTTCCCGCCATGTTGCGTCGCAAGGTGTCTCCCACCATTCGCACTGGTACGGTCCGGCTCGTCGCACTGCAGCGACGGGGAGAAACGACGATGCGCAAGATGCTGCTGCTGTTGATCCTGTTGACCGGCCTGTCACCTGCCGCCTGGGCGGTGACCGTCACCACCACCCATCAGACGATACCCAGCTGGGACGGAACACCGCTCGGGGTATTCGTCATCCAGCCGCAGGGGCAGGGCGAGGGACGCCTTCCGCTGCTGGTCATGCCCAGCAGTTGGGCCGTTCCCAGCGTGGAATATGTCGGCGTCGCGCAGGCGCTGGCCCAGCGTGGCTATATCGTGCTCAGCTACAGTTCGCGCGGGTTCTGGGAGTCGGGTGGGGCGATCGACATCGCCGGACCCGCCACCGTCGAAGATGTCAGCGCGCTGATCGACTGGGCGCTGGACAACACCCGGGCCGATCCTGCCCGCATCGGTGTCTCCGGCATCTCCTACGGCGCCGGCACCAGCCTGCTGGCGGCGGCGCGTGATCCGCGCATCAAGGCAGTGGCCGCACTGAGCGGCTGGGCCGACCTGCAGGCGGCGCTGTACAGCAATGACACCCCCAGCGCGCAGGGCATTGCCCTGCTGGTGGCCGCCGGCCTGGCCACCGGCCGTCCCGGTGAGGAGCTGGCCACGATCAACCGCAGGGTGGTGACCGGCAACTTCCAGGGCGCGGTGGAATCGTTGCTGCCGGTTGCGGCACTGCGCAGCCCGTCCGCCAGCGTGGCGGAGATCAACGCCAACCGCCCCGCCATTTTCCTGGCCAATGCCTTCAACGACAGCCTGTTCCCGCCCGGCCAGCTGGTGGACTTCTTCAATGCGTTGACTGGCCCCAAGCAGCTGCAGCTGCGTCATGGCGATCATGCCCTCAACGAGGCGCTGGGTGCGCTGGGGGTGCCGAATGAGGTCTACGCCTCGGTGGGGGACTGGTTCGATCACTACCTCAAGGGCGTGGCGAACGGCATCGATCGTGCCCCGGCCGTGCAGCTGAAGTCGCAGAAGGGCAGCTGGAACACCTATGCAGACTGGCAGGCGACCCGTGCCGGGGCGACCCAGTACGCGCTGACCGCGCCGGGCGGACTGCTGCTTCCCACGGGCGGCCTGGTCGAGAACGGGCGCAGCAGCGGCTGGAGCTACCGCATCGGCAGTGGCCTGCCGACCGCTGCCAACTCCGGTGTCGCGATGGTGTCCGGCTCCCTGCAGATGATCAACGTTGCGCCTGGCGCCTACGTGCCCTTCATCGGCCGCAATGCCGCCGGCGTCTGGCAGAGCCCGGTCTACTGGAGCGCCCGTCGCCTGGACGGCATGCCGGAAGTGCGCGTCACCGTCACCCCCAGCCGGGCCGACACCACGCTCTATGCGTATCTGTTCGTCGAGGACGTCCTCGGCAACGGGCAGCTGATCAGCCACAAGCCGTACACCCTGCGCAGCGCGACCCCAGGGCAGGCCAGCACGCTCGATCTGCGTCTTGAAGCGAGCAGCTGGAACATCCCGGCCGGAAGCCGGCTGACCTTGGTGATCGACACCGTGGACCTGCGCTATGCCGGCGTCAGCCAGCTGGGCGGAACGGTCACCTTCAGTTCCCCGGCCAACGCACCTTCAGTCCTGCGGGTGCCCTTGCACTGAGGCGATGCCGCGTTCCTCGACGGGGACGCGGCCGCGTGCGGCGGAGGAAGCGCACGGCGCCGCTGCCAGCGGCGCCTGCTGCATCCGCGTGCCATGCGCCGCATACCATCGCAGGTCTTCGATGAGGCGGGCGATGTCACTGGCCGACGCCGGGTCTGCCGTGCGTTGGCGCAGTGCCGGCATCAGGGCCCGCGCGATGGCTTCGATGCCACGCTCGCCAGCGATGGCCGCGCTGCCGCAGATGCGGTGGGCCATGTCGCTGGCCTTGCCCCAGACGCCCGCCTCGACCGCGACCTGGAGATCCTGCAGGTCGCTGTCATACGATTCCCAGAAGATCTCCAGCATTCCGCGTGCGATCTCGTCCCCCGGTCCGCGGCCCAGCCAGGCCCTGAGCTGGAAGGTGGAGAGAGGTTTGGTCACGACGTGATCGAACCCCGCCTCGGCGCACTCCTTCGCATGTTCAACGCCCTCCATCGCTGAGATCGCCAGGATGCTGGCACGTCCTTGCCGCCGCGAGTGTTCAATCGCGCGGATCCGTCGGCACAGTGCGTAGCCGTCCATGTCGGGCAGGTTGCAGTCCAGCAGGATCGAGCCGAACTGAGGAGCCGTCCGGATCACGCGCAGGGCATGCGCAGCATCCGTCGCCAAGGTCACCGACAGCCCCATCGCCTCGATCTGCGCCTTGAACATCCGTGCACTGTAGATATGGTCCTCCACGATCAGTACCGATGGATTCCCGTGCGTGGCGGTCGCCTGCTGTTGGAGTGCGAGCGTGGGAGCGGAAGGTTCGCAGGCTCGCGCGTGACGTGCGGGAAGCACGACGTGGAAGCGACTGCCTTTTCCGGGGCTGCTCTCCACCTGGATGGAACCCCCCAGCCGCTGCGTGATGCGCGAGCAGATGGACAGGCCCAGGCCAGCACCGCCCAGGGCGCGTCCCTGCTGGCTCTGCCAGTAGTCGGAGAACAAGGCGTCGCGCTCCTCGGCACTCATGCCGATACCGCTGTCGATGACCTCGATGTTCAGCGTGCAGTGCCCGGACGTGCCGGCCTCCACCCACAGGCGTACACGTACGTCACCGTTGCGTGTGAACTTGATCGCGTTGGACAACAGGTTGACGACCACCTGCCGCACCACGATGGGATCGATCCACAGATCGCCCGGCTCGCCGCCGGGCAGTTCCACATGGCAGGTTACGTTGCGTTCGCGCGCCTGCGGGCGGAACGCGCGCACCGACTCCTCGATCAGGGGGCGCAGCGCGACCCGCGTTGGCTCCGCTGCGCGGCTGCCTCCTTCAAGTCGCGAGTACTCCAATGCGTTGTTCAGCAGAAGACTGAGGCTGGAGGCACTGGCCAGGGCTGCATCGAGGGCCCCTTCCTGCTCCGGAAGCACGGGTCCCTTGCCGAGCAGGTCGGTTGCCGAAAGCAGCGCATTGGCCGAATTGCGGATTTCATGGCTGACCACGGCCAGCATCCTTGCCTTCTCCTGCGCGGCGCGTTTGGCCAGATCCCGTGATCGCTTCATCTGGTAGGCCGCGAACGCCAGCGCCAGCAGGACGAGGGCGGCGGAAATCGCTTCCGTCCGGTAGTACAGCAGGATTGCGCCGACCGAGGGCGGCGTGCGGTACACCGTCTCCAGCCAGCCATCGATCACATCCCGGTGATGGGCGACCGAAAGCGCGCGGAGTCCGCTGTCGATGGTGTCCAGCAGCGCCTTGTCCTCGCGCCTGACCACCGCACGCACCACGATCGGCAGCTCCGCGACCGCACCGGACGCGACCAGGGTATGCTGGAAGTATCGGCGGATCACCGGGTTGTACAGCGCATCGGTTCCCAGCGCCGCATCCGCCGTTCCCGACTCGACCGCACCGAGGATCTGCGGCACTCCCGTGAACTCCAGCACCTTGATATCCGGATGATGGCGCCGGATCCAGTCGACGTACTGGCTGCCCTCGCGTACGGCGACCACGTGGCCGGACAGCGCGCCCAGCGTAGCGAAACCGGGCCCCGCCGCGCGCGAGAACAGCAGTGTCCTGCCCTCGTAGTAGGGCGGCGACACCAGGAAGCGGTCATCCTGCGGAAGATCCAGGTCCATGACCGAAGGCACCAGATCAACCGTGCCTGCCTGAAGGTGCCGATAGGCGTCCGCAGGTGATCGGGTGGGTACGAACTGGAAGCGGACGCCCGCGAGCCCGGCGATGTGCATCATGTAGCGATAGGCGGAAGCACCTTTCCCGGTGGCGAAGCCAACCGCACGCCCTCCATCCAACTGCGGATCGGCGGCCACACGGATGATGCGCGCCTGCGTGACGTCGTCGTTGCGGGAGGAGTGATGGACTCCCGTGGCAAGCGCGCAGAGCAAAAGCGCGGCTGCAGCCAGCAGCCCGGCCATTCCTGTTGATCGTTTCATCGGCCTTCCAGAGGCGGGCAAAGCACGTGAGCGGATCTCACGGGACGTTGTGCTGAAGAAGCCGTGGCGACGCGGTGCTGTCACCCCGCGGTGCTCCTCCATTTCGGTGCTGGAAGGCTAGCAAAGAGTGCCCGATGCGTCTTTGCAACTAATTGTATTGGAGAACCTGAACGAGCCGTACATCATTCGTGCCCCGGCCCGCTGCCGCCTTCCCACTACA
The DNA here is from genome assembly GCF_056393265.1 of Stenotrophomonas sp. Steno-C15. Taxonomy (NCBI): domain Bacteria; kingdom Pseudomonadati; phylum Pseudomonadota; class Gammaproteobacteria; order Lysobacterales; family Lysobacteraceae; genus Stenotrophomonas; species Stenotrophomonas sp. Steno-C15. The sequence continues at coordinate 228,460 of NZ_JBWJPF010000001.1, read as the reverse complement.
CGAGGTGCCAACGCGACCCTGGGCGCGCCCGTCGGCAGACGCGCTCATTCCAGTCCCAACTCCGATGCGAACCTGAAAAGTTCGGCATTGCTGCTCACGCCGAGCTTGCGCATTGCCGCACGCTTCTGGGTGCTGACCGTCTGCTTGGTGACCGCCAGCTCAAGCGCAATCTCATTCACGCCCTTGCCCGCCAGGAGCAGATGTACCACCTGTGCTTCGCGAGGCGAGAGCAGTTCGCCGGCGGAATCGAATCCGTTCACATCGCGGCTGGCCAGGATGGCGGGTGAGAAATACCGGCGTCCCTGGGATGCGGCCAGCAACGCTCTGGCGACATGCCGCAGGTCATCCGACTTGCTGACCACCGCGGCCACCCCGCGCGTGAGCAGAACCTGGATGATCGGCCACTGGTCCAGCGCGGTGAGAACCACGATGCGCAGTGCCGGGTACCTGCTGCACAACGTATCCACCAACGCCAGGCCATCGCAGCCGTCGCCAGCGGGCATGGAGTAGTCGACGACGGCAACATCGGCAGGCTGGACAGCGAGGAGGTCCAGCAGTTCGACGCCGTTTGCAACGCTGGCCAGGCATTGGAATCCTGCCTGCTCATCGACGATCGCCTCAACCGCAAAGCGTGTGATCGGATGATCGTCGGCAATGACAACATCCTCGACTCGGTCTTTCATAGTGTTTTCCTTCGCATTGCGTTTTCGCGAACAGGAAACTTCACGGCCAACCTGACAAGCGTCAACAGAAGGAGGCGCGAAACATGCCTGTCGAATTCATCATCGCCGATGATCACCCCGTGGTCACCATCGGCGTTGCCCGGCTCATCGCCGCACACCCGGACCTGTCCCTGCGCGGGTGTGCCAGGAATTCGAGCGAGCTCGTCAACCTGCTGGCCACCACCAGCGTGCAGGTCGCGGTGATCGACTACTCGATGCCGGGTGGCGAGTACGGAGACGGTCTGTCATTGATCCGCTTCCTCCTGCGACGCTTTCCTCGCACGGCGCTCGTCCTGCTCACCGGGAACGACAGCAGCCACATCATCGAGCATGCGCAGCGAGCCGGCGTGAAATGCATCGTTGCCAAGTCCGATCCGCTGGAGTACCTGCCACCGGCCATTCTCGCCGCGGCGGTCGGCAGGAACCACCTGTCGCCGCGGATGCTCGAACTCGCTTCGCTGCATGAGCAGCGACCGGGCGTGGTGCTGTCGGGGCGCGAGCTGGAGGTCCTGCGCCTTCTGGTCGAAGGTTACAGCCAGCGCGAGGTGGCCCGCCAGTTGTGCCGCAGCGTACAGACCATCAGTGCACAGAAGCGCTCGGCGATGAAGAAGCTCGGCCTCAACAGCACCATCGATGTCCATCGCTATGCTGCTGCCAATGGCTGGGTGACGTGTGCCGATGGCGGATAGGCCTGCGGCATTTGCAAACTAGTTCGATTGTGGAAGTGAACTGCCATCCATACAGTGACTGCAACTTAACTCGTAGTCCGGGGGAGCGGAATGACCATTGAACTGGATGCCTGCGTAGCCGGAGTGCTTGCACGGTTCGCTGCACTGGATGTCGAGCAGCAGCGGTGGTTCCTTGATTCATTGAACGGCTACATGTATGCGTCCGCGCCGCAGCGGAGGCAGCTGCGCAGCACGTGGGAGAACCATCGTCACGACGAGGTGGGCGGTCGCAGCGCCGTGCCCCGGCAGGCCTAGGCGGCCACGCGTGTGGAGTGGGGCGCCCGCACACATCATCGCTGTTCCGTGACGCCCACGATCTGCACCGATTCCCGATACAGTGCAGCAACGCCGGACCTCGCCGCGCTTGCCTGCTCCAGTAGTTTCTCTTCCACGGGCAGAAGCCCGGAGCGACATGCCTGCACCACGTCCTTGCACTCCATCATCATCCACTTCGTCTGACTGTCGTCCATCACGATTCTCGACAGCACGCGCGAGGCTTTGCGCAATGCGATCTCCCGCGATGTCGCATGGGCACAGACGTAGGCGTAGAGCGGGGGCGCGAGGCCATGGCGATCACGCCGCAGGTCGAACTTCATCAGAAAGCACACACGCATCCGAACACCGCATCTCCGGCCGGGTCAAACGGCGCGCCATCGCGCCGACAGTGCAACTCCAGCGGGTTTCGCTGCAGTGCAATATGGCAACAGTGCAATCAAGTCCGCGTTCTTTCCATAGAACTTTTATCAATCATTCGTTGCCGAGCTGGCCGGACAGGGCGATCCGCGCTGAACTTCGGAGTTGTTCGATTGAGTGCTCCAGCCGGCGGACATAGCATGGACGGCGCGCCGGCGCAGGAAGCGGCGAGGGGGCTGTTACCTACATGGACCATGTCGAGGGGGTCAAGACGATGTTCACAGCGGGAGCCGGAGTACTGTCGGATCTGCGTCACTGCCTGTGCCGGGACTCCGCAACGATGCCCCATGATGAAGGTGCCATTCTGGGGCCGTCATCTGCATCGGAAGAGGCAGGCGTGCGCAGCCACATTGCCTTCCTGTGCCGATTCCCCGATCGCGATGTGCCGGTGATCACCAGCCGGTTCATGGGCCGGTCACTGACGGTAAGCATCGGGCTGGAGCCCCGTGGCGTCGGTCACGCAGGAAGGCAGGCCACCGGGGCAGAGCAGCGTGCGCTGCGCAGCGCGTGCGGCCGCGGTCGCATCCATACCGTTGCCATATCCACACGCACCGCCGCTCCGATCACCCTGCACGGCATGTTCCGTTCGGTGCCCGATGGCGAAGGCGTGATGATCCTGTGCGCCGACGATGCGGTCCGCCAGCATGTGATCGCTCTGATGGGCCTGTCGAACCACTGTTCCAGCTGCGGCGCGACCCGCTGATTCCCTGTTACAGCGTGCGCAGTACACGAAGCTGAGCCGTTCATCCGCGCGGCCCGGGATTTCGAATTATTCGGAATAGTTGCATACCCAGGCAGAGTATCCGTCCCTATCGTAGCGCCCTTCGATGAAGAGGGTGTCGGCAACGCCGCACCCCGACCTCAAGGAAGCTCCGATGAAACGCCTCATTCTGCTGGGCGCAGCCTTGCTGTTGCCCACGTTCGCCAGCGCCGAAATGCCGTCGATCCACGTCGGCGCCATGTACGAGTACCTGTTGCCCGACCAGGGCGCATTGCTGAAGCGTGTCCGCAACAGCGGTGACGCCACGGCATTCGTGCGTGTGCAGGTCACCGAGGTGCGCTACACGGAGGACAACACGCCTTACGAGGTCGATGTGGAGCCGGGTGTGTATGGCGGTGGTGGCAATGCCCTGATTGCCAGCCCTTCGCGCCTCATCGTTCCGCGCCAAGGGCAGCAGGCCACGCGGCTGCTCTTCCACGGCAATCGTGACAAGGAGCGCTATTACCGCGTCCGCTTCGTGCCTGTGCTGCCGAAGAAGGAGGACGAGTTCGCACTGACCGAGGCGCAGTCCGAGGACTATCGCCGTTCCATCGCGGCCGGCGTCAACGTGCTCACCGGCTATGGCGTCTTCGTCATCGTGCATCCGGAAAAGCCGTTGTCTGATCTGCGCACTGATCGCCAGGCCGACCGCACCGTGGTGCACAACGCGGGCAACAGCACCGTGGTGCTCGACAACGTGCGCCAGTGCAGCACCGGCACCCAGCCCGGGCAATGCGGAGCGTCGCGCAGGGTGCATCTGTTGCCCGGACGCAGCGAGGCATTCGCACATCTGCCTGGCCAAGACCATCGCTTTGAAATCGTCGAGGGGAAATCCCGCAAATCCGTCCTGCTCGACTAGCAGCTTCCTCTGAAGCTGCGTCCACCGCCGCATACGTCGGCATTTTCCAACCCTGGAGCAATTGCAATGAACCTGAAGTCCATCACCGTGGCCGCCCTGGCCACCCTGACCCTGTCGCCGGCCGTCGCCTTCGCCGATCCGGAGCAGTTCCCGCTGCAGATCAACGTCACGGCCACCGTGCCGTCGCCGACCGGCCTGCAGATTTCCCCCGTGGGTGACTGGGCCGGCGAAACCCAGGACCTGCCGTGGAACATGACCACGCAGCGTCTGGAGCCGGTGCAGAAGCAGATCGACATGAAGAGCGGCCTGGGCGCGATCACTGCGCACCTTGCCTACGACGCCAAGCTGGCGGCAGACGCCGGTGAAATGCCGATGACGGTTTCCGTGGCCGGCAAGACCCTGGACGTGGGCCCGGCCGCCGCCGTTGAAGTCGCGACTGAAGTCGAGGCTGCGGCTGGCAAGCGTGCCCTCGTGTCCATCGCAGCGGCGCCGGCCGGCGGCGACTACCTGCAGGGCAACTACAGCGGCACCGTTTCGATGATGTTCGAAAGTCGTTCGCCGTAAGCACAGTCCTGTGCAGACCGGGCGCGCCCGCTCCCCCCGGGAGAGCGGGCGCGCGCCTCATTCTGACTCAACAAGAAGCCATCATGTCTCCGCGCACCCTCCCTCTCGCCATTACCCTCGCGCTGTTCTGCACCGCGCCTGCCGTGCTGGCTGCCGAGGGCGCGCTGGACACACTGAATCTGCTGGAGCAGTCCGATGCCCTGCCGGATGACTTCCGCGATCACTTCTTCGATGTGCCGCTGGTGGTCCGGGTAGAACGGGACGGCGAGTACCTGGGTGACGCGCGCGCCGTACTTACCCGCGACAACGCGGTGTCGTTGCTGGAGTTCACCGACGCGCACGGCAGCACCCAGCCCGAGAGCGAGCGCGAGCGTTGGCTGGCCGTGCTGGGCTCCCCTCATGCCCTCGGCCCGTGCACCAAGCCGTGCCGCGATGGGCTCGCCGGCCTGCACTACAGCCTCGAGAGCTCCCTGCTTTCGATCGCCTCCGAAGCGGCCGGCCAGGCGTTGGCGGTGCAGCGCCACCTGTCGCTGCCCGATTCCGGCAGCAGTGGCCTGATCCTGCGCCACCAGTTGAATGCCTATGGCGGGGAGGGCCAGCGGGCTGCCGGTCGCTACGCGCTCGCCGCACAGGGCAGCGTCGGCAACTGGACACTGGACGCCAGCTACCAGGCGGACCGCAGCGGCGAGGATGATCGTCGCGTCCGCCATGTCCTGCAGTCACTGCACGCGCAGCGTGAGTTCAAGGACCATTTCCTGCGTGCAGGATGGTTCCTCCCGAATTTCGACGGCGTTACGCGGCAGCCCCGTGGCGCAGGACGCACCCGTTTCACCACCTTCGGGGTGATGGCCGGTTCGTCCGATACGCTGCTGGTGGACAGTCGTTCGCCCAGCCTGTACCCGGTATACGTGACTGCCAACCGCGAGGGCAGCGTCGAGGTCTACCGTGACGGCAGCCTGATCCTGACCCAGGCGGTCCGTCCGGGGCTTCAGCAGGTGGAGACGCGACGTCTGCCTGGCGGCATCTATGAAGTGGAACTGCGTGTGATGGAGGACGGACGCGAGACGTCACGCACGACATCCATCATCCACAAACCCACCCAGTGGCGCGATCCCAGCCGGCGTTGGCGCTACAGTGCCTTTGCCGGCGTGCAGGACAGCCTGCTGGACAGCTTCGATGATCCCGGCGCGGGCCGGCCTGCCGTGGGCGGCGTGGTCAACTATCTTGCGCATCCGCGTGCGGTGCTCGGTGTTGCCGTGCAATCCATCGGGAACGATCGCTCGCTTGCCGGTTCAGTCGACTGGCAGGTCAATGACTGGGCCAATGTCTACACGAACGCCTATACTTCCAACCGGACCGGCAAGGGCGTGGACCTGCAGGGCCTGCTGCGCTACCGCAATGGCAGCGTGGTCGCCTCGCATACGCGGAGCTGGCAGGTGCAGGGCGACCTCATCGAGCCTCCGCCGTTTCCCGGGTACACCAGCGCGCCCGTGCGCGAGGGCTGGTTGCGCACCTCGGCAGTCGGGGTCAATCACGGGTTCGGCCGGCATGGCCAGCTCTCGGCCCGGATCTCACACAGCCAGGGCATCAGCCGCGGCACCGGCTTCGACCTTTCATTCAGCCGTCGGCAGACGCTGTTCGGCAGTGACGCCAACTGGCGGGCTTCGGTCTTCGATCGCCCCGGCAGCATCAGCTCGGGCCTGCGACGCAATCGTGGCGTGGAGTTCACCTTGAACATCGCGCTCGGCCAGGATGGGCGGCGCTACAGTGGCAGCCTTGGCTCACGTACCGGGGCCCGGGGAGGACGTGACGTCTACGCCAGTGCTGGCGTGCAACAGAGCTTCGCAGACAGCATCGTGCACAGTATCGCCGGGCAGGCGACCGTGGACAGCACGGGCATCGGCCTGGGCGGCAACGCCCACTTCGAGTCGGCTGCACTGCGCGGGGATCTCCATCTGCAGCGCTCTTCGCTGGACGGTGGTGTGAGCGGGGGCGTCAATCTGGAGAGCACGCTTGCCGTGGGCGGAGGCTCCCTGGCGATTGCAGGCGACGGCCAGGCCAGCATGGTTGACACCGGCATGATCATCGATGTGCGTTCGGACCTGGCCGGCGCCACGATCCGCGCGCACGACAGCCGTGGCGGCTCCCATATCCTGCGCCCCGGCCGCAATCTGCTGCCGGTGTCCGCCTACAGGCCCGGGTCGATCCAGCTCGACTTCGATGATCACCATGCGCCGGCCGCCGCGATCCAGCCGTCGGTGCTGCCCTATCACCTCAACAAGGGCGGCATCGCCTACAACCAGGTCGATGTCGTCAGCACGATCACCGTGATGGGCCATCTGCAGGACTCGCAGGGGCGGCCGCTCGCGGGTGCGCACGTGGTCAATCATGCCGGGCGCAGTGTCGCCGAGGCCGATGGCTTCTTCGCCCTGGAGATGAACAGCCGGATGCCGACGCTGGTGGTGCGTCATCCGGACATCAGCGCATGCAGTTTCGAGCTGGATGGCCGCACAACCCGCCCGCGTGGGGAGATGTGGATGGCTGGCATCCTCAGATGTCCACCTTCGGCCGTGGCCGCACAGGCTGCGGCCGGCCATGCTGGAGAAGCGCCATGATGTTCCATCTGCTGTGCCGCTTCCTTCGCCGGCTCACGCTCGGCGTGTCGATGCTGCTGCCCGCCCTGGCCGCGCAGGCGGGCGACGTGTACATCACGGCCGAGTTCAAGCCTGACCTGACAAACCCCAACCAACGGGGATTCGTCAACACCACGCCGTGGAGCGGGGTCTGTGCCAATGCGCATATGGCGACCTGCATCGCCAACAACTGGTGGAGCATCGATACGACCGTCCGTGGCAGCAAGGAGGTGATCCGCAATGCGGACTACGGCCCGGACGGCTTCTATATCGCGATGCCGGCACCGCGCATCGTGACCGTCACGTCCGAGGATGGCGCCAGCAGCTTCGACCTCACCCTGCGGGTGATCGGGGCGGCGATGCGGTTTACCGACGAGGACAGGGACGGGGCGTCGAGCGGGTTCTACTCCAGCGGCGGACCGAACAACTGCTCGTATGGGGTGACAGGATCAAGTGCCTATACCGTCATGCGCATGCTCCTGCGCCGCGACGATGGACAGGGCGCCGTCGCCTGCGGCCTGCACTGGGTGAACACCAACAACTATGCCATTCCAGCACTGGATTTCGTCTATGCGCTGGAAACCCCGGCGCCGCTGGAGATGCGCAGTGGCATCTACACCGGTTCGACCCGCTTCTCGTTCGGGGGAACCGGGCAGGGCAGTGACTTCGACCTCGGGCACCGGGTATCCCTGTCCGACAGCCTGGTGAACGTGCATTTCCGCCTGGAGGTGCGCCATGCGTTCCGGTTGGATGTGGCCCCCGGCATGGATCACGCGGTGCTGGCGCCCAGAGGCGGGTGGAGCCAGTGGACCGACCATGGCATCGCACCGGCGCGGCTGCAGCAGGAAGTTCCGTTCCACATCAGCAGTTCCGGCCAGTTCAGTGTCTCGATGCAGTGCGAGCACCTGCAGGCAGACGGGCGCTGCGGGATCCGCAATACGAGCGTTGATGCCGATGACGTTCCGTTGGATGTCAGCCTGACATTGCCAGGTTTTCGTGATCGCGCGAGCGGCCGCCAGGTGGTGGATCTGCCGCTGCGGGTGAACCAGCCTCCGCCTGTATTCACCGCCGATGCCGTCATCATCGGGCGTTCGTCGACGCTTCGGTTCGCCGTGAACGGCGAGCCGGTACGGAAGATGCTGGACCACCCGGGCACCACGTATCAGGGCAGCGTCACCGTGGTGTTCGACGCAGATCCATAGCGCTGCGACGTGTGGTGTCTGGCATCATCGGCAGAGCATTCGGACGAGTGCTCTCCATCCGGTCCTTCCTGGGAACCTCTGATGCCTGACAATTCCGCCCCCCTGCGCGTACTCGCTTTCGCCGGCAGCCTGCGCCGGAACAGTTACAACCGGCACCTGATCGACGCTGCAACAGGCTCGGCGCCGGCCGGCCTGTCGCTGACCGTCCATGACAGCATCGCTGACATTCCGCTGTTCAACGAAGACCTGGAAGCAGACGCTGCGGGTGGTCCGGACGGCGTGATGCGCCTGCGTGCTGCGGTTGCGGCGGCCGACGGCGTGCTGATCGCCACGCCCGAATACAACCAGTCCCTGCCGGGCGTGTTGAAGAACACCCTGGACTGGCTGTCGCGCAACGATGCCGCGCTGGGTGAGGTGCTGTCCGGCAAGCCGGTCGCCATCATGGGCGCCACCCCGGGGCGGTGGGGCACACGGCTGGCGCAATCGCAGCTGCGCCACGCGCTGGCCGCGATGGGGGCACTCGTCATGACCTCGCCGCAGCTGTACATTGCCGAGGCGGCATCGGCACTCGACACCGCAACGAATGACTTCGATGACGCCACCCGCAAGCGGTTGCACCGCTTCCTGGAGGGGTTCCAGAGCTGGATTCACCAGTTGCGCGGGGAGCGCAGGCCATGAACCACACTCGCATGAAACCGATTGGATGCCTTGCCCTTGCACTGGCCGCGATGCTGACCGGCAATGCCTGGGCCGAGTCAGACGAGAGCACCAAGCGCCCGTCGTCCGAGCAGTTGCAGCGGCTGATTGTCGACCGCTCGCCGCAGACTCGCGTCGAACGTCCTGACAGCGAGCGGATCACAGCCCGCCGCATCGACATCGTGGATGACAAGGGCGTGATCCGCATGACGCTGTCGGGGCAGACGCCGGCACCGATCATCGATGGCATCCAGTACAAGCGCGCGTTCAACGTGGCGGGCATGGTGCTGTACGACGACAAGGGCAGTGAACGCGGCGGATTCGGCACCGCTGACATCGAGGGCGGGATGGCCGTGCTGGCGCTGGATCATCCGGCCATGGATGCGATCGGCTGGCGGGTATCGCCCGATGGCGAGGTCCGGTTCTCGATCAACCAGGCGCCGCCGCCGATCCGCGATGCCGCACTGGGCAACAAGCTGGTGCCGGGGGTGCAGGTTCCGACGCGCATCCAGATGGTAGTGGGCGCCGACGGCACGCCGGCCATCGCGTTGAATGACAAGCAGGACCGGACCCGCCTGCGCCTGACCGTCACTGCCGAAGGCCATGGTGCCATCGAGTTCCTCGATGCACAGGGCAGGGTGGTGCATACGCTGGCCCCGGAAGCCGGTGCGCAGTAGACGCCGGACGCGGCGGTCGATGGCATCGGTCATCTGCAGATGGATCGCCGGTGGGCTGGCAATAGCCTTGCTGGCGACGGCCGCACAGGCGGAGACCCGGGCGCGCGCGCCCATCGTGCGAACCGATGATGTGACACGCTTCTTCGCGGTGATGGACGCCAGCGGTGGCAGGCCGGATGCATTGTTGCTGCAGCGCCGCTATCTGGAGCCGGGCAGCGACGCGCTGCATCAGTTCAGCGAACTGCGCATCGGCTCGATGCAGCGGCTTGCGGATGCAGTCCAGCAGAAGCCGGCGTTGTATGTGAAGGCGCGCACGTGCGCTGCGGCACTGCCGGGCATCCGCAGCGGAGTGACCCGTGCGCTGCAGAAGCTCGGAGAGATCGTGCCGTCGGCCCGTTTTCCGCCGGTCACCCTCCTCGTCGGGCGGGGCACCACCGGTGGCGTCACCACGCCGGACGGCGTGGTGATCGGCCTGGAGACACTGTGCAGCGCGGACTGGATGCAGGCCGATGTGACGGAACGCTTCGTGCACCTGATCGCGCACGAGTATGTGCACGTGCAGCAGCACGGTGCCGCTGTTGAAGTGCCGACGCCCACGGTGCTGTACCAGACGCTGCTGGAGGGCGGTGCAGAGTACGTGGGTGAACTGATCTCCGGGCAGCCCGCCAACGTCCATCTGCAGCGCTGGACCACAGGGCGCGAATGCGCTCTGGAGCGGGAATTCGTTGCAGAGCGGAACAGCACCGACCTGTCGCGGTGGCTGTACAACGGCCCCGGCGACGACACCCGGCGCGGCGATCTCGGTTACTGGGTCGGGCAGCGCATCGCGCGGGCGTACGTCAACCGCGCCGACGACAGGCAGAAGGCCATCGCCGAGCTGCTGGATGTAAGGCCCGAAACCGCAGAGGCGCTGTTCAGCGCCAGTGGTTGGACGCCGGCGTGCGTTCCCGACAGTACCGGGGCGCGGTAGGCAGGTCGTGCTGGAGCCATGACTTCAGGCACTGCAGGCGATCTGCCTCCATCGCCACTCTGACCGCATGTCCCAGGAAGGAGCATTGCCTTGTCTGCCATCCGACACGTGGCGTCCGTATTGCTGGCGTTCGCGCTGTACTGTCCTTTCGCCGAGGCCAGGCAGTCGCCTGCCGATGTGCTGGCGGATATCGAGCGTAACGGGCGTGCTGCCCATTCCGACGCTGTGCTGATCCAGAAGGACGGTGTTCCACTGCTGGATGTGGCCTCGACCAGCGAGCCGATTCACCTCATGTCGGCCACCAAGTCGATCATGGCGCTGGCGATCGGCCTGCTGCTCGATGACGGGAAGCTTGCGTCGCTGGACGAACCGGTCAGTGCGATCTATCCGGAATGGCGCCAGGGCCAGAAGCGGGACATCACGGTAAGGATGTTGCTGGAGCATACCTCCGGCCTGCAGAACGTTCCCAACGCGGGGGTCGAGCTGGAATCTGCGCCGGATCTCGTGCAGCTCGCGCTCGCAGCGGAAATCACGTCCGTGCCCGGCAGCGCGTTCTCCTACAACAACAAGGCCACCAATCTTCTGCCGGGCATCATTGCCCGCCTGGCCGGCCAGCCCGTGGATGCCTATCTGGAGGCGCGCCTTTTCAGGCCCCTGGGGATCACGCGCTACGACTGGATGAAGGATGAAGCGGGCACGCCCTTGGGCATGGCCGGGCTCTCCCTGTCAGCCCGGGACTTGGCCGCCATTGGTCAGCTGATGCTCGATGGCGGCGTGGCCAAGGACGGAACGCGCCTGATGAGCGAACACGCGATCTCCTTGATGACCGTCGAGAGTACGCAGTCTGCGGACGTCGGATTACTGTGGTGGCGGCTGCCGGAATGGGAGCGATACACGCTGCGGAAGGATGCGCAGCGCACGCTCCGGGAGCGCGGCGTATCTGACCGGCTTCAGCATGCGCTGCTGGCGGCGGAAGGCAGTACCTTTGCCAGCAAGTCGGCGCTGATGGCGCATCTCAGCCAGCAGCTGGGCGACGATTGGCAGCCGTTGTACGCCACCGAGATCACCGGCCGCGGGCTGAAGATCGCCGATCTTTTCCAATCCCAGCGTGGTCCGGTCAGCGCTTACGCCGCCAATGGATATCTTGGCCAGCACCTGGTGGTCGTACCGGAGCAGCGCATCGTCGCGGTCCGGCTGATCCAGCGCAGGGAAAGCCATGCCTTCCCGGTCGACGATTACGCCACGTTTCCAGCGGAGATCATTCGCTTGGCGAAGTCGATGCCTGCGTTGGCTGCGTCCGCCACGGACATCGGCGGGGCACAGCACGATGTTGCAGTGCACACAAAAATGGACGATACAGCTAGTCCCATCCGGCTATAGGCCCCCCGCGCGACTCGACGCACACTTCGTCCCGTGAAGGCCGAAGGGAGGGGCGTGAGATGAGTCTGTACATGGGGAGACTGCGCAGGCTGGCAGTGCTTGTGTTGCTGCTGAATCCCTTGCTTGCGGGTGCGGCGCCGGCGGCATCGTCGGTGCCTGCACCCGAGGTGGTTCCGCTGTGGCCGCAGGACCACTGGCAGCAACGCGCGCGTGGCCCGGAACGGATCGGGATCGAAGGCAGTGCGAAGGGCGCGGTCTCGGGCATCAGCGATGCGCGCATGGAAATCTATCGCCCGCTGAAGCCGAACGGCTCCGCGGTGGTGATCTTCGGCGGTGGCGGCTACTTCCGGATCCAGATCGGCAGCGCCGCCAAGCCGACGGCGCAGTGGCTGCAGTCGCTGGGGGTCACGGCTGCGGTCGTCTACTACCGGCTGCCTGCCGATGGATGGGCACCTGTCTCGCCCTTCCAGGATGGCCAGCGCGCCATGCGGCTGATGCGCGCACAGGCGCCCAGCCTGGGGGTCGATCCGGAGCGCATCGGCGCGTTGGGCTTTTCCGCTGGAGGCAACCTGGCCGGGATCGTCGCCACGCGCTTCGATGCCCCGTTGTATGCGCCGGTGGATGCGGCCGACCAGCTGTCGGCGCGGCCGGATTTCCTCGGCATGATCTATCCGGTCGTTTCAATGCGTGCGCCGCTGGACCAGACCCGGTCGAAGCGGGAGCTGGCGAGCCAGAACGACGCCCAGCAGGCTTATTCGGTCGAAGAACACATCCGCAAGGACATGCCGCCGGTGTTCCTGGCCCAGGCCGTGGATGACCGCATCGTGGATGTCGGCCACAGCGTGGCGATGTACCAGGCCGCGCATGCAGCGGGTATTCCGGTGGAGCTGCATCTGTTCGAGGCCGGAGGCCACAGCTGGGGGCTGGGCCGGCCCGGCACATTGGTGGCGCAGTGGCCGCGGCTCTTCGCCAACTGGGCACGCAGCCACGGCTACCTCGGGCCAGCGCCTGCGCGGCTGCCCCCGAACGGTGGCCAGGCGATGCCGGCCGCTGCACCTCAGCCCCAGCCTGCGCTGGACGACGATGGCGCGGGCGACTGAGCCGCGCACCGTACTTCATTCGGGAGAACTCCATGAATTCACTGAAGCGTGCCGCGCTCGCCGCGGCTGCCGGCGGCGGCCTGTTGCTGGCGTCACCCTCCGTGCTGGCCGCGGCCAGCGATACCGAAGCCGGGTTGCGTGCACAGGTGCAGGAGCAGGCCAGACAGCTGCGCGAACAGGCAACCCTGCTGCAGCAGCTGAGCGCACGCCTGGCTGCGCTGGAAGGGGGAACGCAGGGCGCTGCCGCAGTGCCCGGCAGCGACGCCAACGTTGACGCGCAGGTAGCCGCCGCAATCGCCGACACCCGGCAGGACGACCTGGCCATTCTGCAGGCACAGGTGGCCCAGCTTGCCGCGACCGGTGGGGGAGGCGATGGCAATGTGCGCTGGCGCAAGGGTGGCCCCGAGCTGCGCAGCGGTGATGGCCAGTTCACTTTCCATCCCCGTGGCCGCGTGCTGGTGGATTTCAGCACCACCCACGGATCCGGATTCGACGCGCGCAACGTCACCGGCACCGATCTGGCCAGCGGCCGCCTGGGTGCAGAGGGACAGATGGGACCGCTGGGCTACAAGATCGATGCGGACTTTGCTGGCAACGAGGTATCACTGAAGGACACCTACCTGTCCTGGGACACGCGGATGGGAGGGCTGCCGACAGAGATCTACATGGGCAACAAGCTCAAGGACCGTGGCCTCGACGGTGGCACCAGTGGAGTGAACACGCCTTTCATGCAGCGCAATGCCGTGGCCTCGGTGGGCGCCCAGCAGAGCGGGTACTACGGACTGGGCGTCACCACCAAGGTGATCGGCGATGGCTGGCATGCCAGCGTCGCGGTGACCGGCGACGATATTGGCAATGACAGCACGGCCAGCGACACGATTGCGTATCTGCTGCGCGCGCACTGGAACCCGCTGCGTGGCCAGGCCGGCTTCCTGCACCTGGGCGGCTGGTACTGGTACGAGGATCTCGGCCAGGACGTCGGCAGCATCAACAAGACCTCGCCGATCGCACTGGGCTGGAACGGCAACGTGCGCGTATCGGCCAGTTCCATCGCCAACGTCACCGACAACCGCGCCTGGGGCCTGGAACTGGGCGGGGTGTACGGCCCGGTGTGGGCCTTTGCCGAACACACCACGCGCACCATCGAGTCGCGCACGGTCGACCCGGTCGACCAGCAGGCCACATCGATCTACGCAGGCTGGCTGATCACCGGTGAGCGCCCTGGATTCAGCAGCCGCTCCGGGGTATGGGGTACCACGCGCGTACTTCGCCCCGTGCAGGAAGGCGGCATCGGCGCCTTCGAGCTGGCGGCCCGCTATGACCGCTACGACTTCCTTGATGCTGCCCGCGGTGGCGAGGGCACGGCATGGACGCTCGGGCTGAACTGGTACCTCAACAACTGGTCCCGCCTGATGCTGAACTACGTTCACTGGAAGACCGACAACAAGGTGGGCAATGCCCAAGGGCCGGATTCCGGCAATACTGTCGGCGTACGGGCGCAGGTCTCGTTCTGAGCCCGGTCGGCGATCCGGGTGCGGCATCCGCGGAGCATCCCTTGACAGGCCACGGCGCCACCACCACGCTGCGTGCCATGCATATCGATATCAAGGCGCTGAACGAGCGGCAGTTGAAGGCACTCATCGCGGCCGCCGAGCGGCGGCTGCAGCTGCTCGCACAGCGACGTTCCGCGGCCGTCGTCAGGCGTGAGCTGGTCGCCGCCGCCGCAGAATGCGGTTATTCAATCGAGGAACTGTTCGCCGGCGCCAGCGCGGTGTCCGTGCCTGCGGGCGGCGCTTCCCGCAGGCGCCGGAAGACAGGCAAGGTCGCACCCAAGTATCGCGACCCCGAGAACCGGCGGAATACCTGGACCGGTCGCGGGCGCATGCCGCGCTGGCTAGCGGACAAGACCCGGCACGGTCGCAGCGCGACCGATTTCCTGATTCCGGGCCTGGCCAGGCCGACGACGGGCAAGGATGTGGTCATCGGGCGCAGGAGTGTGTTCAAGCAGAAGTGATGGGGCGTCCCCTAGTAGCTCCCGAAACGGATCTGCACTGCGCCGTCCACCACGTTCACGACGCCGATCTCCGCAGGGCCGAGCTCGACCACGGCGGGCCAGGAATGGCGGAAACCCAGCGGCCATGCGGGAGGTGTTACCGTGCGCCAGCTCGATCCGCTGTCCTCGCTCCAGCTGACTTCGTTCAGGCACGAGGTCACGAACATCACCCCGCGCTTACTGGTCATGACGTGGGGGCCGCAGCGCTGGTCGGCGAGCGGCGTACCGAGGCCGGCCGGCCAGGTCCGCCCGTCCGTCGAGACCTTGTACGACACCGGGCATTGCGGGTCATCGCCGCAGGTCTCGAACACCATCAGGTAGCCACCGGCGGGGCGGCGTGCCATGACGGGCATGCCGGGCCGGAGCTGCCCACCGCCGGGCTGTTCGGCAATCGTCATCGCAGGTCCCCAGGTGCGCCCGCCATCGTTGGACAGTCGCTGTGAAACGACCTGGTTGTAGGACGGATGCTCATCGGCGCGGGTTTCATCGGCATACACCACCGACAGCGTGCCGTCGTCCAGGCGCGTCAACACCGGCTCCCACACGCCGCGGTCCTTGCGCCCGTTCGGTGCCTCGTTGCCGGCGAGGGTGCTCAGGAAGGTCCAGTGTGCTCCAAGGTCGTCGCTGGCATAGAGATGCAGCCGGTAGGAGACGCCTTCGACCAGCGAACGCATCGCCAGCAGCACACGCCCCTCCGGCAGCACCAGCAGTTCGCCGTTGTCGATCATCCGGCCGGGCTCGGCCACGTCGGACCAGGGCGCCCAGCTGCGGGCCCGGTCACTGCTGATCGAGAGCTGCAGGGTGGTCGGCTGCCCTTCATTGAAGCGCGTGGTCACTGCCAGCCAGCGGCCATCCGGCAGCTGCGCCAATCGCCCCCAGCCCGCGTTGCGGGCGGCCACGGTGGCGGTGCCAGTCCATGTGATCTCCGCTGCGTGCAGCACAGAGGCGAACCCGGTCAGGGCCAGCAGGGCCAGGCAGCGCACACCACTGCGCAGAACGAATGCGTGTCGGACAGTCAGGCGCATCGAGGTCACCAGTAGGTTGCGTAGAGGGCCACCAGGATCGCCAGCACCGCCAGCGAAGCGATGTTGAACGATGGGGCGGTGGCATAGCTCACATCGTCGGTGCGGATACGATCACGATCGCCACTGGCGCGGGTGCCCAGCGCGACGCCTACGCCCAGCAACAGCGTGACCAGGAACACCACGCCCATGCGGTCCATGAAGGGCAGCGAGGGCCACAGCAGCTTCAGGGCCAGCGACAGTACGAAGGAGCCGACCGCCGCAGCCAGCGCACCGGCTTCGTTCGCACGCTTCCAGAACAGGCCCAGCAGGAAGATCACCACGATGCCGGGGGTGAAGAAGCCGGTGAACTCCTGGATGTACTGGAAGCCCTGGTCGAACCCGCCCAGCAGTGGGCGCGCGGTCAGCACCGCCACGATGATCGAGACGGACGCCGCGAACCGGCCGACACGCACCAGTCTGGCTTCCGAGGCATCGGGCGCGCGCTTGGCATAGAAGTCGAGCGTGAAGATGGTGGCGACGGAATTGATCTTCGATGCCAGCGACGCAACGATGGCGGCCACCAGCGCGGCGAACACCAGGCCCAGGATGCCGCTGGGAAGCAGCGCCAGCATCGTCGGGTAGGCCGCGTCCGGGCGTTCCAGGCCGGGGGCGAGCATGACCGCGGCGATGCCGGGCAGCACCACGATGGCCGGAATGAGCAGCTTCAGGAACGCAGCGAATACCACGCCCTTCTGCGCCTCACGCAGATCCTTGGCGGCCAGTGCGCGCTGGATGATGTACTGGTTGAAACCCCAGTAGCTGAGATTGGCGATCCACATGCCGCCCAGCAACACCGACAGCCCGGGCAGATCCTTGTAGAACGGATTGTCCTTGCTGAGGATCATTTCAAAGCGTTCGGGATGCTGCTGCCACAGCTGCATGAAGCCGTCGGTGACGCTGCCGTTGCCGATCTGGCCCAGCGTGATGAAGGTGACCAGCAGGCCACCCAGAACCAGCAGCGAGACCTGCACGATGTCGGTCAGCGCGACCGCCTTCAGGCCGCCATACAGCTGATAGGCCAGTGCGAAGGCGCCCAGCAGCACCAGCGCCACGTCCTGGTTGAGGCCTGCCACGCCGGCAATGGCGATCGAACCCAGCCACAGGATCGAGGTGAGATTGACGAATACGTACAGGCCCAGCCAGAACACGGCCATCAGCGTGCGGATGCGGTTGCCGTAGCGCTCCTGCAGGAACTGCGGCATGGTGGTGATGCCGTTGCGCAGGAAGATCGGCAGGAACCATTTGCCGACGATCAGCAGCGTGATCGCCGCCATCCACTCATAGGATGCGATGGCCAGGCCGATGGCATAGCCCGAGCCGGACATGCCGATGATCTGTTCGGCCGAGATGTTGGCCGCGATGAGGGAGGCACCGATCGCCCACCACGGCAGGCTGCGGCTGGCCAGGAAGTAGTCCTGGGCCGACTTCTGCCGGCCGGCCTTCTCGCGGGAAACCCACTGCGCGAGGATGAAGATGCCAGCCAGATAGGCCAGCACGATGCTGATATCCAGGGTGGAAAGGCTCATGGAAGCTCCGCGATGGGTCCGCGCTGTGGGCACGGCGGCACGTCATTGGGGTTGCCGGCGAACCGGGGCTCGGGAACGCCGGCGATGCCGGCGTCGGTGGCGAACAGGTGGCCGGCGAAGGGGTCGCGCGCGCGCGCCGTCGCGTCCAGGCCGTCGTGTGCGCTGGTGATGAACATCGTTCGCAGCATGCTGCCGCCAAAGACCGGGCGGGTGGGCTGCGCGACCGGGACGGAAAGCGTGCGGTCCTGCCGGCCATCGGGCCGGTAGCGCACCACGCACGAACCGCCCCAGCGGGCATTCCAGAGTCCGCCTTCGGCATCGACCACACTGCCATCGGGCTCGCCATCCTCGGCCCGCAGATCGGCGAACACAGCTACCGCTCCCGGGCTGTCGCCGTAATCGCAACGCAGGATCTGCTTCTGCAGCGAGTCGCAGAAGTACATCGTGCGGCCGTCCGGACTGAACGCTACGCTGTTGGCAATCGCCACGGTCGGTAGCGGAAGCGTCTCGAGCACGAGCTCGGCGGTGAGCCTGTAGAAGGGTGCGACGGCCTGCTTCGGACCGTTCGTGGGCTCATGCAGCATGCCGAACACGAAGCGGCCCTGGCGGTCACAGGCGCCATCATTGGCGCGCAGACGCGCCCCTGTGTCGGGCAGCACAAGCACGTCACGCAGCTCGCCGCGCGCCGGATGGAAGAATGCCAGCCGCGACGCCAACGCCAGCAGCAGCCAGCCTTCGGCTTCGCACAATGCCAGTGCGGCCAGCCGCTCCGGCATCGGCCAGCGGGTGAGCGCGCCGTCACCGGGGCGATAGCGCCACAGCTGCGCCTGCGCGATGTCGGTCCAGTACACCACCGATTCGCGATCACACCACAGCACGCCTTCGCCCAGAGTGTTT
Source organism: Stenotrophomonas sp. Steno-C15 (assembly GCF_056393265.1). NCBI lineage: Bacteria > Pseudomonadati > Pseudomonadota > Gammaproteobacteria > Lysobacterales > Lysobacteraceae > Stenotrophomonas > Stenotrophomonas sp. Steno-C15. The sequence continues at coordinate 209,936 of NZ_JBWJPF010000001.1, read as the reverse complement.
GCGGCCGGCACCGCGACAGTGGCGGACCCGCTCACACCCAGCCTCCGTCGATGATGAAGTCCTGGCCGGTACACATGCGGCTGTCATCGGCGGCCAGGAACAGGGCGGCGCGCGCCAGGTCATCCGCGCGCAGATAGCCCGGCAGGCATTGCGCACGACGCAGCTGTGCTTCGCCCTCCGCGTCCAGCCACAGCCGCTGCTGCTTCTCGGTGATCACCCAGCCCGGTACCAGCGCATTGATGCGGATGCGGTCCTGCCCCAGTTCCCGGGCCAGGCCGTTGACCAGGCCGTGGACCGCGGATTTGGCCACCGCGTACAGCGGATACCCGCTGTTCTTGATCATCCAGCCCGTCGAACCCAGGCAGATGATCGAACCGCCGCCGAGGGCGCGCATGTCCGGCACCAGCGCCTGGATGGCGAAGTACTGGTGGCGCAGGTTCACCGCCATGCTGCGTTCAAAGTCCGCGATGCCGGTGTCGGCCAGGGCATGACGAGCATCGTTGGCGGCATTGTTGACCAGCACCGAGAACGGTCCAGCCAGGATGCGCGCGTGGGCGATGGCGGACCGGAGTGCCTCGATATCGGTGATGTCGCAATGCAGATAGCGCGGGGCAGTCGCAACGTCGCGCAGGCTTTCCAGCAGCGCTTGGGCGCCGCTGTCGTCGATGTCGAGAAAGACGACCTTCGCACCCTGCCGCGCGAAGTGCTCGACGAAGGCGGCGCCGATGCCGGTGGCACCACCGGTGATCAGCACCGCGCGGTTCTCAAGGCTGGGATAACGTGCCCGATCGGTCATGGCGCTCACCACTCGGCCACGCTGCCATCGGCATGGCGCCAGATGGGGTTGCGCCAGCGGTGGCCTTCGGCGGTTCGCTCGTCAACGTAAGCCTGGTTGATCTCGATGCCCAGCCCCGGGCCGTCGGGAATCCTGACGAAGCCTTCCCTGTACTCGAAGGGCGCGCGGTCCACCAGGTAGTCCAGCAGATCGTTGCTGGCGTTGTAGTGGATGCCCAGGCTCTGTTCCTGGATGAAGGCGTTGTAGCAGACCGCATCCAGCTGCAGGTTGGCCGCCAGCGCGATCGGGCCGAGCGGGCAGTGCAGAGCGATGGCGACGTCGTAGGCTTCGGCCATGGCCGCGATCTTGCGGGTTTCCGTGATGCCACCCGAGTGCGATGGATCCGGTTGCAGGATGTCCACGCCACCGGTCTGCAGTACGCGCTTGAAGTCGAAGCGGGAGTACAGGCGTTCGCCCAGCGCGATCGGCGCAGGCGAAAGGGCGGCCAGTTCCGGGATGGCTTCCAGGTGCTCGGAAAGCACCGGCTCTTCGATGAACATCAGCCCGAAGGGCGCCAGCTCGCGCATCAGCACCTTGGCCATCGGCTTGTGCACGCGGCCATGGAAGTCCACGGCCACTCCCACATCGCGGCCCACCGCATCGCGCACGGCCTGCACGTTCTCCAGTACCCGCGTGACCTTGTCATGGCTATCGACGAACTGCACTTCCTCGGTGGCGTTCATCTTCACCGCAGTGAAACCGCGTGCCACGGCGTCGCGGGCGGCACGGGCGGTGTCGGCCGGCCGATCGCCGCCGATCCATGAGTACACGCGGATGCGGTCGCGCACGGGGCCGCCCAGCAGGGCATGCACGGGCACGCCCAGTGCCTTGCCATGGATGTCCCACAGCGCCTGGTCGATGCCCGCCAGTGCGCTCATCAGGATCGGACCACCACGGTAGAAGCCGCCACGATAGAGCACGTTCCAGTGGTCTTCGATGTGCCGGGGGTCCTTGCCGACCAGATAGTCGGACAGCTCTTCCACGGCCGCCGCCACGGTGTGTGCGCGTCCTTCGACGATGGGCTCGCCCCAGCCGCAGATGCCGGCGTCCGTATCGATGCGGACGAACAGCCAGCGCGGGGGCACCAGGTAGGTCGTGATGGCAGTGATCTTCATGCGGGGGAGTCCGTGTTCGTTCTGTTCCAGGCGTCGATGAACGCACGCGCGCGGCGTGCGACGTCGTCCGCGGGGGTCTTGGGGGCATACAGGGCGGAGCCGATACCGAAGCCGGCGGCACCTGCCTGGCGGTAGGCGGCCATGCGCTCCGGGGTGATGCCGCCGACGGGCAGCAGCGGCGTGCCGGCGGGAAGCACGCTGGACCACGCCTTCAGCACCGGGGGGGGCAGTTGTTCGGCGGGAAACAGTTTCAGTGCATCCGCACCGGCCCGCAGGGCAGCGAAGGCTTCCGTGGGCGTCGCCACGCCGGGCGTGCAGACCATGCCGCTTGCGTGGGCGGCGGCGATGACCTCCACGTCCGCGTGCGGCATCACCACCAGCCGGCCACCGGCATTGTTCACGTCCTGCACCTGCGCGGTGGACAGGACGGTGCCGGCACCGATCAGGCAGCGATCGCCGAGCTGCTTTGCGAGCAGTTCAATGCTCTGCAGCGGCTGCGGCGAGTTCAGCGGGACTTCCAGGATGTGGAAGCCGGCCTCGGCCAGCGCCGCGCCGATGGCGGGCGCTTCCTGCGGGGTGAGCCCGCGCAGGATGGCAACCAAGGGGAGGGGTTGCATCCAGGCGGTGCTCATGGTGTTTCCTTCAGCGTGGGGGTTTTCTGGACAGCCGCGCGCCCTTCAGATTGGCGCGGGAGTCGGCAATCATGTCCAGCATGGCGGCGCGCGCCGCGTCCGGCTGCTTCTGCCGGATGGCGTCGTACACGTCGAAGTGGCGCGGCAGCGAGTACTTGAAGTCCTGCGCGGTCTGCGCCGAGAGCAGGAAGAAGGTGCCCAGCGCCGCGTCGATGACCGAGAACAGGGATGCCAGCAGTTCGTTGTTGGTGGCTTCCAGCACGCTCTCGTGGAACATCAGGTCGGCCTTGGCCCACGCATCCTGGTCCGGTGCATCGGCCATGGCCTGGTACGCGCTCTTGATCCTGGCCAGCTGCGCGGGCGAACGCCGCTCGGCTGCGGAAGCCGCGGCCGCCGGTTCGATCACCTCGCGCATCTCCACCAGCTTTTCCACGAAGTCCTGGGTGGGCATCAGCGCGCAGCGCCACGCCAGGATGTCGCTGTCCAGCTGCTTCCAGTGACGCGGGTCGCGCACCCGCGAACCGGTTTTCTGCCGGGTTTCGATCAGCCCTTTGGAGCCCAGCACCTTCAGGCCCTCGCGCAGGGCGGAGCGGCTGACGGACAAGGTCTGTGACAGCAGCTCTTCCCTGGGCAGGAATTCGCCCGGCTGAAGTGCGCCGCTGATGATCCGCTGCCCGATCTCCTGGGCCACTTGGTCGTAGAGGTTGCGTACCTCGATCGGTTTCACAGGCATCCCTTTGGCTTGGTGCACCGCAGGCTGCGGTCACTCCTATTATCCGACAAAAGGACGGGTGCAGGGTGTGAGGCATGTGGGGGAGCGTCCTCATCAGAGCTTGAACCGGAAGCCCATGCCCAGGGTCTTGTCCTGGTAACGGATGTCGCGCGGCCGCGTGTTGCCGCTGCCCCAGTACTGGTGCAGGTTGTTGCCCAGCAGGTTGGTGGCCGAGAACACCACCGTGGCGCGCGGGGTCACGTCGTAGCTGATCGAGAAGTCCAGCGAGCTGGCCGGCTCGACCTGGTCTTCCGTTCCGGCGACGGTCGGCTGGGTGAAGAAATCGATGTACCGGCTGCGGTAGCCGTAGGCCAGGCGCGCACTCAGGCCGAAGTTCTCGTAGAACAGCACGGCGTTGTAGTTGTTCTTCGAGACGTTCTGCAGCGGCCGCGAGATCACGGGCCCGCCAAGGAACTCCGGAGACTTGGTATCGCCTTCGATGTAGGTGTAGTTGAACTGCGCACCCAGGCCGCTCCAGGCGCCGGGCAGGAAGTCGAAGGTCTGCTGGTAGGCCAGCTCGACACCCTGCAGATGGCCGCTGCCGGCGCTCTGCGGGGATGACAGCTCGTAGTCCTCCCCGGCGATGACCACATTGGTGATGTAGTTCTGGATGTAGCCATCGATGTCACGATAGAACACGCCCGCACTGACGTAGCCCACCGGGGAGAAGTACCACTCCAGTGACATGTCGTAGTTGGTCGACTTGATCGGGCTCAGGTCGGGGTTGCCACTGCTGGCCACGCCCGCCCGGTTGACGGTGCCGGGGTTCAGCGAGATCGACGGGTTCAAGGCACCGAAGTCCGGATAGCTCAGTGTCTTGGCCGCCAGCACGCGCAGCTGCCAGGCATCGTTGAAGTGCAGGTTCAGGCTCGCGTTGGGCAGGGCATTGGTGTCCTGCGTGCTGCGGGTGATGGCACTGTAGACACCCGTGCCCGCGTCGAACGAGAAGGCGTTGAGTTCACGCTTGATCTTCTCCGCACGCACGCCTACCAGACCATCCACGCGCAGGCCGCCCAGATCGAAGTCGTACTTCGCCTGCAGGTAGCCGGCGCTCTTGCGTTCTTCGATATCGAAGAAGCGGCCGGGATTCTCCGCCGCCAGCCCGTCCGGCAGACCGTAGTAGCGGCGCAGCGCGTCGGCGTTGTCGATCAGGTAGTCGTAGCAGGGCGTCAGGAACGACTGGCTCAGTGCGGAGTTGCCGCGCTTGCTGCAGAAGAAGCTGCTGGCCGGGAACAGCCCCACCACCTGGTTGGCCGGGTTGGGCGAGGCGGTGATGTTGCCCGTACCGGCACCGCCTGGTGGCGGCGTGCTGATTTCCACGCTGCCCTTTGCGCTGGCGGTACGGTCGGCATAGCGCAGGCCGAACTGGAGGTTGGCGATCGGGCCGTCGAGGAACTCGAACGTTCCGTCGCCGCGCCAGCTGTTTTCCTCGCCGCGCGACTCGCCCCAGGTCTGGAACAGGCCATTGAGGTAGAAGCGCGACGGGTCCATGGCCGGGTTGCCGGCCAGGTACCAGTTCTGGTGCTTGCCCGAGGTGCCGTCCCAGACGGTGGTGATCGGCCCGGCCAGGAAGGTGTCGATGATGAAGTTCTCATCGCGGTAGTAGCCAGACGTACGGGCCACTTCGGTGGACAGCCGCAGCTGGTCGCCGCGCCACTTGAAGCCCAGCGCGTTCTGGATGTCCTGGCCGCGCTGCTTGTGCGCCTGGGTGCTGCTGGCGGCATAGCTGTCGCCGGTCCATGTACCTGCGGTGGCGTCGCAGATGGTCTGGCCGTAGAGCGGCCCGTCCAGGCGGTTGGCATAGCAGTTGTCGCCGACCTGCAGCCCCGTCGGCGGCACCACCCCGACCGGGAAACTGAACAGGAACGCCTGGTCATAGTCGTCTCGCACGAAATCATAGAGGCCCTCGACATAGACCTCGGTGCGTTCGCTGGGTTTCCACTGCAGGGCATAGTTGAACGCACTGCGCTTGCGGTCGCCATGGTTGTAGTTGGTGCCCCAGCCATTGGGGGCGGCGATCAGGTTGCCGTCATCGGTACGTGCCGGCGTGCCATCCGGATTCTCCAGCACCTTCGGGAAGTCACCCCACACCGCATCGTACGCATAGCGCTTGCCGACATAGCCGAAGTTGACCATGGCGCCGATCTCGCCGGCATCGGTGTCCCAGCGGTTGCTCAGCAGCAGGCTGGCGGAGGGATCGATGTCGCCACCGTACTTGCTGTGCGTACCGGTCACGGTGCCGGCGATCTCCGCACCGTCGAAATCCAGCGGGCGGCGCAGCTGGATGTCCACCAGGCCCGCGATGCCGCCCAGTGGCAGGCTCGCCTCGCTGCTCTTGTAGACGTTCAGGCTCTTGATGGCGGTGGCCGGCAGGTTCTGGAAGGCGTAGCCGCGGCCGGAGCTGCTGAAGATCTCACGGCCGTTGAGGGTGCTGATCACGTTCGGCAGGCCGCGGATCACCACCCCGGTGGTCTCGCCCTGGTTGCCCTGCGCCACCTGCACGCCGGTAACGCGCTGCAGGGCGTCGGCCACGCTGTTGTCGGGCAGCTTGCCGATGTCTTCGGCAACGATCGAATCGACGACCATCTCCGCCTCCTGCTTGATCGACTGGGCGGTCTGCAGGCTTTGGCGCAGCGCGGTCACGGTGACCGTGTCCAGGTTGACGGCCTCCTGCGGGCCGGCCTCCTGCGCCTGCACCAGAGAGGGCAGGGCGAGGGCCGAAAGGATGGCCAGGGAAAGCACGGTGCGGGAAGAACGAGCGGTCATGGCGGTATCTCCGGATTCCGGAAAGCAGTCGCGGTTGAGTGGCCCGCCTTCATGCGAAGGCGGGCGCCAGTAGGGTCAGAAAGCGGGAACGGAGGTGCGCGGGGTCTTGGCCAGCCTGCGGAACAGCTCGGCTTCGCGTGCCCGGTAGGGCGTGCCGTCGGCCTTCAGCAGATCGTGGAACCACACGGTGGGGGCTTCCATCGTGTAGGGGCGCTGCCAGCTGTCCCACGGGAAGCGGGTCTGGATCGCGCCGTCCACGAACCCCCAGTTGATCATGCCGATGTTCTCGCGGCGGGCGATCGGAAGGATCGTGTCCACGTTCGAGCCTGCGCCGCGTGCCAGCCATTCGGTGCAGATCAGCGGGCGGCCGTACCTGCGCAGCTGTGCAATGCGGGCAACGAATGCCTCCGGCTGCTCGTAGTTGTGGAAGGTGATCACATCCGACTGCTCCAGCTGCGTGCGCTGGATCGCGGTGAGCGATGCGGCGCCCGGCGACCAGTCATCGCCGATCCACACGCCGCTGGTGAGCGGCTGCACCGGCTTCTTCGCGCGTGCCCAGTCGAAGATCTTCGGCAGCAGTTCGGCGATGCGTTCCTGCTCGCCCGGCAGCTGCTTGTCCATGTAGTTGCCACCCCCGGGGTTGTCCGGCTCGTTCCACAGGTCCCAGACCAGCACGCGTGTGTCGTTGGCGAAGTGACCGATCACGCCCTCCACATAGGCCTGGAAGTGCGCGTCGTTGGCGCGGTCCACCAGCATGTGGCGGCTCGGGCTCTGCACCCAGCCGGAGTTGTGCACGCCGGGAATCGGGCGGCGCTGCGGGCCGAGCACCGGATCCGGGTCCCAGCAGCTGTCGAACAGCACGAGCATCGGGCGGATGCCGTTCTTCTCGGCGATGGACAGGAAGGTGTCGATGCGCTTCAGCAGGCCCTGCGGGTCCTGCTGCCACAGCAGGTCATGCAGGTAGACGCGCATGGTGTTCATGCCGAACTGCTCGTGCGCCCAGCGGAGTTCGCGGTCGATGGCTGCCGGATCGAAGGTCTCGGCCTGGAACATCTCCAGCTGGTTGATGGCGTTGGAGGTGGTGTAGTTCGCGCCCACCAGCCACTGCTGTCTGGAATACCACGCGTCGGCTTCGGCCGGGGTCCAGCGTGCGGCGTCGGTCGCATGCGCCATCGGTGCGACGGCGAGCAGCGTTGCCAGCAAAGGGGTAAGCCACTTTCGCATGAGATGCATCTCCTTGGTTCATGAGCTGCCCGTCCTGGCGTGAGCCAGGAGGCGGGCGGTGCGTACTGCGTCGGATTGCCGGTGCCGTGAGCGACCGGCGTGCCAGCTGCGCGGGATCAGCGGGCGGGCGGTGTGCGGTCGGTCGAGAAGTCGTAGACGATGCGGTTCACATAGGTCTCGCCCGGGGCCAGCCGCGCCGAGCCGAACGACGGCTGGTTCGGTGTGTCCGGGAACAGCTGCGGTTCCAGCGCGATGGCATCGCCCTGGCGATACACACGGCCACTCTTGCCCACGGTGCTGCCGTCGAGGAAGTTGCCCGAATAGAACTGCAGGCCAGGCTGCGTGGACAGCACGGTCATGACCCGGCCCGAGCGCGGGTCGTGCACGCGGGCGACTTCGCGCGGCTCGCGCGTGGGCGATCTGCTGATGACCCAGTTGTGGTCGTAGCCGCGACCATGCAGCAGCTGCGGCTCATTGCCCTGGCGCAGGTCGCGCCCGATCGGCTTGGCCGTGCGGAAGTCGAAGGCGGTGCCTTGCACCGGCTGCAGCACGCCCGTGGGAATCAGGCTCGCATCCACCGGCGTATAGGCGCTGGCCGGAATGGTCAATTCGTGATCCATCGCCGAGCCGGAACCCTCGCCGGACAGATTCCAGTATGCGTGGTTGCTGAGGTTGACGATGGTCGGTGCATCGGTCGTGGCGCGGTACTCCACCTCCAGCCGGCCATTGCCCTTCAATGCGTAGGTTGCGGTGACGGTGAGCGTGCCCGGATAGCCCTGGTCGCCGTCAGGGCTGACATGCTGCAGGGTGGCGTGATCGGCGGCGGCGTCGACGATCTTCCACACCACCTTGTCGAAGCCGCGGGTGCCGCCGTGCAGGCTGTTCGGCCCATTGTTGACCGGTACCTGATAGGTCCTGCCATCCAGGGTGAAGCGACCCTTGGCGATGCGATTGGCGAAGCGGCCGACGATGGTGCCGAAATACTGCGGATTGTCGAGCGTCGCCTTGAGCGTCGCGTCGCCAAGCAGTACATCGGCGTATGCGCCATCACGGTCCGGCACTTCCAGTGAATGCAGTGCAGCGCCCAGCGTCAGTACCGTGGCCTGCATGCCGGTGCCGTCACGCAGCAGGATGGACTCCACCACGGTGCCATCGGCCGTCCGGCCTACCACAGCGCGTTCCTGTGCCTGACCTGCGCCCACTGCAGACAGTGCCAGTACGCCGATCAGCCCTGCCGTCTTCCCCTTGCCAGCACGCATTGCTCAAGACCCCTCTCGATGTCGTGATGCGTACAAAAACATATAATCAGACAATACGCACGTTGCGACGCAGCACGTGATCGGACCGCCGCGTTCGGCTGGGGTCAGCGCGCAGTCGCGGTCATCGCGTGCAGTGCGGAGAAGCCGCGCACCACGGCGTCGGCGGACGCCACCGCGTGCGTGGCGATGCCGATTTCCGACAGCGCCGCCTGGTACAGCCGGGTGACCGGTCCGGAGCCCACCAGTGGCACCGACGCCGACCTCAGCCCGGGGAACAGCGCCAATGCGTCTGCAATCTCCGCACCGGCCAGCAATCCGCGCAGGTAAGCGCTGGTCGCCGTGCGCGGCAGGGTGCCGCGGATCATCCGTGCCCGCACGCCGAAGAGCAGCGCACCCAGGCCCAGCCGGCGGTCGGCGCCTGCATGCACACCCTCGGCGAAGGCCGGTCCTGGCTCACCCGGTCCGTCCAGCACCGAGGCAAGCAGGCCGCCACTGGCCAGTCGATCGAACAGTTCGCCGGACATCGAGGTCATGAAGCTCTGCACCTGGCCGTCGATCAGCTGGATCCACTTGGTATGCGTACCCGGCAGCGCCACGATGGCATCGGGGTCGACATCGCCGCCGCGCAGCAGCCCCAGCAGCTCGGTCTCCTCGCCGCGGAGCACGTCCGGCATGCCATCCACGGGGCGCACGCAGGCCATGCCGGGCACGATGCTCACGGAGAGCTCGCCGATCCGGGTCGGCACCAGCTGCTGCGCGATCGAGGCAACACCTGCAGGGCACTCCACGTAGCCGGCATCGATCCAGCCGACATTCGACCCGATCATGCCGGCCGCATAGGCGTGGCGTGCAGCCGGCCAGCGTGCGCGGATCGTGTTGGCGGCCACCACCATGTCGTCACGGTCCAGCGTGGCCACGCCCGCGGGCATTTCATGGGCATCAAGCCGCTCACCGTTGGGTCCGATCAGATAGGCGCGCAGATTGCTGCTGCCCCAGTTGATGCCGATGATGCTGTCGGGGTGGTCCTGCTGCATGGTGGTTCCTTGGCGGCGATGGTGTTGCCTATTGTCTGATTATATGGTTTGGTTGCCGCTCGCTGGCAAGCCTGCCGGCGCAGTTCCAGTCGGGAGGGGAACGCAATGAACGGCACGCTTTCCATGGCGCTTGCAGCGCTGCTTCAGGTATCGACGAACGCGTCCGCCGCAACGCCGGCGGTGGACAATCCGCTGCTGGACTCCGGGCCGGACCCGTGGATCACCCGCGATGGGGACGTGTTCTATTACATGGGCACGCACGGTGATCGCCTCGCCATCCGCGCCACCCGCGACCTTGCGCACCTGGCTGACGCGCGCGAAGTCACGGTGTGGCGTCCGCCGGCAACGGGGGCGAATGCCAAGTCGATCTGGGCGCCGGAACTGCATCGCATTGATGGGCGCTGGTACATCTACTACACGGCGGCAGCGGGCGATGCACCAGAAGGCCAGGAAGACGCCCATCGGGGGGTGTTCGTGCTGGAGAACAGCAATGCCGATCCGACCCGGGGTACATGGACCGATCGCGGACGGCTGGCCACGGCACACCCCGGCATCGACGGCACCACTTTCGTAACCGGCGGCAAGCGCTACTTCGTGTATTCACCCTACGTGGGACCGGACAGCGTGCTGGCCATCGTGGCCATGGCCAACCCCTGGACCCTGCGGGGCAGCGAAACCATCATCGCGCGGCCGGACCAGGCGTGGGAGCGACAGGGCGGGCGGCAGATCCTGGAGGGCCCGGAGTTCCTGCAGGGCCCACGCGGCGACCTGTTCCTGACCTATTCGGGCAGTGCGTGCTGGTCGGATGACTACGCGATTGGACTGCTGCACGCCAAGGCGGGCGCCGATCCGCTGGATGCAAGCGCGTGGCACAAGGTAAAGCAGCCGATCCTTGCCAAGCATCCTGCTGGCAACGTGTACGCGCCGGGGCACAACGGTTTCTTCCAGATGGCCGACGGCGCGCCGTGGATCATCTACCACGCCAACCCGGGGCCGGACATGGGCTGCACCGCCAAGCGCTCGCCGCGCATCCAGCCGGTGCATTGGAGCCAGGACGGCATGCCGCTGCTGGATGCGCCGTACGGGCGCGGAGTCGGGGTGAAGTGATTGCGTCGGCCGTCGAATGCTCTCACGCTTCTCCAGCAGCCTTGTCTGGCGCCAGGGCGGCCGCGCGGCTGTGATGAAACGCCGCCGCAGGGCTGGAGGTGGGAGGTGCCGGATTGTTCCGATGCTTTGCGCTACACCGCCGGCACCGTGATCCTCTGCAGGTCCAGCGTGGCCCGCAGCGCATAGTTCTTGCGGATCACCGGCACGATGCGGGCCAGGCGTGGATCGAAGTAGTCCCTGAACAATGGCGGCCGTGCCGAGCCCAGATAGAACGCACGGTCCTGCTTGACTGCTGCCGGCAACAGCACGTCACTGAAGTCGCTGTCGGAGGCGTCAGTCACCAGGCACGGTACATGGCGGAGCCCAAGCTGGCGCAGCAGGTACAGGCGATGGGAGCCATTGGTCAGGATGAGGCGGTTGCCGATCCGGGTGGCACTGACAAGGTTGTCACTGAAACCCAGATAGATGACCAGCGCGTGGCTGGCTGCACCGAAGGGTTCGTAGCCGGCGATGGCGGACGGGTCGATCGTCGCCACGTCCAGAAAGCGCAGGTCGTTGGAGCTGGACGCAAAGGTGTAGCTGCCTTCGGACCGGGACGCGCGGACCGGCGGGTGAGCGTGCCGCCCGTTGCGTGCAACCAGCTCCATGATGTCCTGTGCCGTGGGGGAGGCGGGGAAAGCGGCGGCAAGCTCGCCGACATGGCGCAGGTTGATGCACTCCTGGAAGACCACCAGCCGGTCGATCTCGACCATCTGCCATGCGCGCGGCACGTTGTTCGTCATGCGGTGCATCGACGGTTGGCGTGGCGCGTGGTCGGCCAGCGCCGCCATCTCCGCAGGAAGTGCATGCACCTCGACCGCGTCGGCGTCATTGGCCTCTTCCTTCAGCTGGCGCAGCGCGTCGGCGCGGGCGTTCTTCCATTCCTCCACCAGCATCGCCTCATCGAAGCATCCGGGCGGGCATCGCTCCCTGATGAAGCGGATGAACCTCGGCAGCGGGAGCGGTCCTTTGAGCAGAAGGGTGGGCTCAAGGCCATCGTCACTGGTCGGGTCGCTCATCCATTTCCCCTTCGAGAAGGCGTGTCGACGTTGCCGGACAGCGACAGTCGTCACACTGAAATAATATGTTATATCGTAACATTTGCATGCCTTGACGGCAATCGCTTAGCAACACGCGCAGCGATGGTGGCTTGGCTGCTCCGTATCCGTGGCACGACGCCCGGATACATCCACTGACAAGAGGAGATGTTCATGAACGAGCTGATTGAGCTGGGTGTAGTGGCAGGACAGCAGAACCCTGAAGACCAGGGTGTGGGCGGTGATCTGATCGAGCTGGGCTCGGTGGTTTCGGAAACCAAGGCACACAACCACGGCACCTTGTGGGATGGCGTGTTCCCGACCACCTCGCCCTGATCCACTGCGGCATGCATGACCTGCGGTGCATGCCCTGCGCATGCACCGCTTCTCCGCCTGGACTGAAGAGATCACGTAATGGAACAGCCTGCGGCGCGCTATTTCCTGTCGAAGCAGGCCCATGTCTGTGTCACCGGCGATGCAATGGTGATCCTGGACCAGGCGACGGGAAAATACCTGTCGCTCGACCGCCATCGTGCTGCCAGCCTGGGCGGGCTGGTGCTGGGTTGGCCGTTGCCGGCAGACGGCCGGCGGATGCCGGATCTGTTGCAGTCGCTGCTGCAACGCGGGCTGATCACCGACGATCCGCAGCGAGGCAAAGCCGCGACCAGTGCTTCGATCGCGCTGCCGCGCCACTGGATACGCGACGGTGAACCTCGCGGTTGTCCGCGCATCACCGCACGTGACGTCCGCAGATTCATGGCCGCGTGCATGCGTGCCGGATGCAGCAGGACGTTCCTTCCTTTCAGCCACACAGTGTCCTCGGCGCGCAGGCGTGCGCAGGGATCACAGCGCACGGACGTAAGCGTGCAGGAGCTGGCCCTGCGCGTCCGGGTGTTCGACTGGCTGCGGCCGTTGGCCTTCAGGAAGACGGACGAATGCTTTCTCTACTGCCTGGCGATGCGCGAATTCCTGTCCACGCATGGAATCGTCGCGGACTGGGTGTTCGCGGTCAGGACCCAGCCCTTCGCGGCGCACTGCTGGCTGCAGCACGGCGATCAGGTCCTGACCGATATCCCCTTCAACCTGCGCCGGATGGTTCCCATCCTGGTGCTGTAGAGGCGCCTCACGCATGTATCGATACATCGCCGTGCTCTGGAACACCTCCTGCGACTCCGCAACCGCCCGGGCGCAGCAGGCGATGCAGCGCATCGAGGCCATGCACGCCGGCATCACCTGCGTGATGAACGACCACGGCGCCGCGATCTATGTCCAGAGTGACAACCCGGGCTATCTGGACTGCAGCCGCTGCGGCTCGCTGGTCGTGCTCGGCGCGCTGTTCGACAGGAATTTCGGCCGGGATACCGTGCCCGCGCGTGTGCCACTGGATGCGGCCGCCGCCGATGCGGCCTGCCGCACGCAGGGAAAAACCCTCGTGCAGCACTACTGGGGCCGCTATGTAGCGTTCGGCTACCAGCCGCAGTCATCGAGCTGGTTCGTCCTGCGTGATCCCACCGCTGAAATTCCCTGTTACATGACGACGGCGGATCAGCTGACGGTGGTCTTCTCCAGCATGGAAGACTGCCTTGCACTGGGCCTGCGCGATTTCAGCATCGACTGGCCCTTCCTGTCCTACTCGCTGCTGTTTCCGTTCCGTGACGGGTTGCAGACCGGCTTCAGGGAGGTCACCGCCATCGAGGCCGGGGAGGCCGTTTCGATCCGCCATGGCGAGCCGGTCAGCCGGCAGTGCCAGTGGGACATCGTGCGCCTGGCCCGCGACGAACCGATCGAAGACCTGCAGGAGGCGGTGCAGCTCGCGCGCTCCACGCTGCTGGGCTGCATCGGTGCCCTGGCCAGCCGGCACCGGCGTATCCAGCTGCAGCTGTCGGGTGGGCTGGATTCCTCCATCATCCTCGCCGGCCTGCTGCACGCACCTTCCATGCCGGAAGTGGACTGTGTCCACCACTATGACGACGGCATCGGTGCCGATGAGCGGATGTTCGCCCGCATGGCGGTGGCCGGTGCCAGTGAGTCGTCGGGCCGGCGCTGCGGGTTCGTCGAGTACCGGCGGCAACCCCACTGCGCGCTGGAAGAGATCATGACCTTCCCGCGGACGGCGCGGCCGGCACATTGCTCGGGCTACCTTCTGCATCGCCGTGATGTCACCTTTGACGCAGATACCGTGCAGTTCACCGGCGTCGGCGGCGACGCGGTCTTCCTGCGCTTCAAGGGCAACGCTGCGGCGATCGACCATGCCTGGCGGCGCGGCATCGACCGCCACTTGTTCCGGGTCGCCTTTGAAACCGCACAGTCGGGCGATTCGCTTTATGGCGTCCTCAAGGATGCGGTGATCCATGGGCTGCTCAGGCGGCCGGCCAGCATCAACGGTCGCTGGGGCAACCCCTGCGAATGGGTGAAGGTCGACGCGACCGAGCAGGACGTCACGCCACCGGCCTGGCTGCGCCATGCGCGCAACGAAGGCCATGAGGTGTCACCGTACAAGCTTGCGCACATCAGCCGGATGGTGTTTCCGACCAGCGTCCTTGATCCGTTCGAGGGCGCGGGTCGCTGGCACGGTGTCTCTCCGATCAGCGCACAACCGCTGGTCGAACTGTTCGCGCGCATGCCGCTGCGCCTGCTCATGGCGGACGCGGAGGACCGGACGATCGCACGGCGTGCCTTGCAGGGGCTGCTGCCGGACGCTCTGCTGTCGCGGAAGGTGAAGTCCTACCTCGACGATCATTCGGTCGCGGTCACCCAGGGCCATCAGGCGTTCATCCGCAGCCTGCTTGTCGATGGGCTGCTGGCCCGGCGTGGGTACATCGACAGCGCCTCGGCCGACGCTGGCATCCGCCGGGTCGGCCCGGATCATTCGTCGCAGGTGCTCGGCATCTTCGGCCCGCAGGTCAACATCGAAGCCTGGCTCAGGCGCTGGGCAGAGCGGCCCGCAGGGCAGGGAGCCGGAGTCGCCTAGGCGCTCCGGCTCATCTCCTCGAGGTACAGGCTCTCAAGATCGTTGGCGGTGATGGTGGTGGCATCCAATGTCCTGCGCAGCCGCCCGGCCTGCATGAGGCCGATCGTGGTGGCCACCTCGCGCGCGCGGAACAGATCGTGCGTGGCCATCAGGATGGCGGTGCCACGATCACGCTGCCGCACGATCAGGTCATGGAACTCGGCCGACGCGGTGGGGTCGAGGCCGGAGGTTGGCTCGTCAAGCAGCAGTGCCTTGGCGTCCTTGACGATGGCCAGGGCAATGCCGACCTTCTGCCGCATGCCCTTGGAGTAGAGGCCCACGCGTCGTCCGAAGACATCCGGCGCCAGGCCCGCTGTACTCAGTGCATCCCGCAGCCGGGCGGGTGAGCGGTCGTCCACGCCGGCCAGACGCGCGAAGTAGTCCAGGTTCTCAAGACCGGACAGCTCGTCGTACAGCGCCACGGTCTCGGGGATGTACAGCAGCCTGCGTCGCACCTCCTGCGGGTGCCGGTGCGCGCTGAGTCCATCGACTTCCGCGGATCCGGAGGTGGGGGTGAGGAAGCCCAGAAAGAGCTTGATCGTGGTCGATTTTCCCGCACCGTTGGCTCCGAGCAGGCAGAAGATCTCGCCCGGTCCCACCTCGAAGCTGACGTCGTCGAGTGCCCGGTGGGTGCCGTGTTCCTTGACCAGGTTCTTTGCAGAAAGCATGTGGGCTCCTCAAGGGGCCGCCAACCGGCGACGCATCGATCCGGCGGCGATCAGCAGAATCAGGGTGGCGGCGAGCAGCGCCGCGAGATCGGCACGCACTCCACGCCGGCCCACGCCGGCCGGCTCCACGAACCGGAAGCGGGGCAGTGCTTCATATTCGGCAAGTGTCTGCGGCGCGTCGCGATCCAGGTACGCCTTGTGCAGCAACCGACGGGCCTGCCAGAACGCATGGACCTGGTCCTGGAAGGCGAGCGCGCGATCCGCGTCCGAGCCGGCGATGCGGTCCAGCGCGTCCTGTACTGCGACCGCGGGCATCAGCAACCGCACGTTGTCCAGCACCCGGCGGCGTGCATCCTGCGCCCGCTCATGCGATTCGATCAGCGGCGCAAGGTCGAGATCGGTTGCCAGCAGGTCGGCATAGGCCTCGCGCACGTGGTCCGGAATCACCGGTGTCGAAGAACGTACAGCCGTTGAAGCACTGCGGCGATGGAGTGTCTGTTGCCTGGCCGTTGCGGCCAGCCGCGCCTTCACGTCGGTCGCGAGCTGCATCTGTGATGGCGGCGGAACGGCCAGATTCACTGCGGCGAGGGTCAACGACGGGGCCATCACCACGATCAGCAACCACACTCCGCCGGCCGCAATGGCCGCCTCCGTGGTGCGTCGGGCGAAACAGCCGATCAGCACCGCCACCGCCAGCCAGAAGCCGCCATAGGCAAGGATGACCAGCGAGAGCAGGCCGAGGCCGGCAAGGCTCTCCGCACCGGACCACGCCGCCGCGCCGACCAGGATCACTCCCGCAGGCAGCAGCACCACGCCGCCTCGGGCCAGCGCCTTCACTGCGATCAGCCGTCCCACCGCGACCGGCTGCGACAGCACCAGCGCAGCGATGCCACGCTCGCGCTCGCGGGCCCAGAGGTCATAACTGGCTGCCAGGATGACCAAGGGCAGCAGAAAGACGATGACGAACGCCAGATCGAACCGGCCTGCGGCCCGCGCTGCCGGATTGCCGATGTCGGCCCACACGTTCCTGAAAAGGTGGGTGCGGTCGCCCAACGCCACCACATCGGCCGTATAGGGATAGGCCTCCGCCTGCCCGATCGACACCGACGCCAACGCAGCGGGCGGCAGCACGGGTTGGACGCGCGGCAATACCGAGGGCGCCTTGCCGACGAACACCCGGCTGCGGTCATGGGTGTGCTGCTCTTCGAGCTGGATCACGCCTATGCCGGCGTTACGCTGTTCGACCCACGCCCTGCCATTCCACGCGGCGTAGGCGGCCAGCGCCAGCAGCAGCATCAGCAGGGTGGGCAGCGCCCGATCGCGCAGCAGCCTGCGCACCTCATGGCCGGCAACGGAAAGACTGCTCATGGGGTCGTCCCCAGGCGCCGGGCCGAGAAGAACACCAGTCCAAGCGCCAGCAGCACCCAGCCCAGCAGAATGGCCAGGTTCGCCGCCTGTGCCGCGGCAATGCCGGCCAGGCACTGTTGCCCCGGCGTGTAGGCCACGGACCGGGTGAGGGTCGCGATGTCGGCACGATGCTTCTCCCCCTGCGGCGCCTTGTGCTGCTTCACTTCCGCATTGAGTGCCTGGATCAGGCGGTAGCGGTAGTCTTCCACGCTCTGCAGGAAGGCCAGGTGCGCCGCGAAATCGGTGCGGGCGAATGCGCGTGACCATGACTGCAGCGCGATGGCCGGAGAAACAACGGCGAATGCGCGCTGTGTTGCTTGCTGCTGCCGATAGGTCGCATGGATCAGCTCGAAGTGGCGGTTGTAGGTGTCCGTCGAGTTCCTCTCTGCGAACTCCAGGGCCACGCCCCGGAAGTTGACGGGAAGCTCTTCCACCGTGTCGACCTGGTAGCGCGCCATCAGCGCGTGTCGCAGGGCGTCCAGCCGCTTGTCCGCAGGGTCATGGCCATCCACTCCGTTCTCCGCCTCTTCCGTCACGGCGGCCCTGAACGCCGGCGCGGTGGGCGTGGGATCCAGCGATTCGGCCACCGCTGGCGCCATTCGTGGCACCAGCACGGTGGCTACCACCCAGAACCCCAGCAGCACCACCAGCGAGGTCCGCGCCGAGCTGGACAACGCCGAGACACCGACCGTGAGGGCACAGAACACCAGCAGATAGAGTCCGTAGGCCGCGCACATGGCCAGCAGCGCGGCGATGTCCATCCAGCCGGCGTTCTGTCCCGCCACAGCGGGAACCGTCGCCGCCAGCATGGCAAGCACCAGCAGCAGGGAAGCACTTGCCAGAGCAATCAATCGGCCGATGATCAGCACCGCAGGCGACGCCCCTGTGCCGAGTTCCTGGCGAAGGGTTTCGCGGGCGACGTCACCGGACAGCGTGGCGAAGCCGGCAAGGATGATGAGCAGCGGCGCTACTACCTGCAGCGCCCAGGCGGCAGAGAAACCGTCGAACCGGCTGAGGGCGGTGCCCGCGTCCATCGCGCGATGCCTGGCCGGGTTCTGTGCGTGACCTTCGATGAACACCGAGGTGCCCAGTACATCGGTCAGTCCCGGATCGAGCGCGGCCAGGGGTCGCACCGGTGCGGGAATGGCGCGTCCCACATGCGCCGCGGCATGGGGATCGATCACGCCCTGGCCGTCCCACAGCCGCGCTTCCTCCGCTGCTACGGCCTGGCGCTCCTGCGCCTGCAGGGACAGGCGCGCGGCACCCGTGGCAACGGATGCGCCCGCAAGCAGCAGCAGGACCAGGGCGAGCCACGGCAGGCGCCGCTCACGCCACATCAAGGTCAGCTGGGTTGCCGCGACACCGGCAACTTGCCGAAGCGTCGACGCAGGCCGGAAGCGGGCGGGGGAGGGCGGGCTCATCCGGCTTACCAGCGATGCGTGAGGGTCACCGACAGGAAGCGCCCCAGCGCGGTCGCATTGGTGGGGTCGTAGCCGGTGTTGATGCTGTTGATGATGAAGGGCGGATCCCGGTCGAGAAGATTCTGCACGTTGAGGGCGAGCGACGTGCCTTCGTGGTCGCCGGCCGGGGCGCCGAAGTGGTACTTGAGGTTCAGGTCGACGGTCGTCCAGGAGCTGACGTGTGGGTGGGCGATGTTGGCCGGATCGCGGTAGCTGTCCACGTAGTTCACGAAGACGCCGCCTGCGGCCTGGCCCCGGTCCAGGGTCAGGCCGCCGCGCAGCTTGAGGTCGACCGGGTAGTACACCGCGTTGACCGCGTCCAGCTCGGGCGATGTGCTGGTCACGCGCCGCGTCGATTCGAGGATGTACTGCCCGGCCAGGTTCATCGCGATCCGCGTCTGGCCCACATCGACGCGATAGGACGCGTTGAGATCGACGCCGCGCTGCGAGGTGTATGCGTTGTTGCGGAAGCGGTTGTCCAGGATCACCTGGCTGCTGGTCTCATCCAGGCCGGCAGGGAGTGCATACGGCCCCACACGTGAGACGAACAGCCCCAGGCCCGACACGCCCAGTTGGCGCGCCTGCTGGATCTGCTGCTGCGATGGATCGACGGTCAGGATGTCCGCGTAGGGGGCCGTGGACTGCAGGAACAGGGACGGGAAGCTGCCGCCGAAGCCGCTGCCGATCCGGTCCGCATAGTCGATGTGATAGTAGTTGGCATCAACCGTGAGGCCGGGAACGGAGGGCGGCGCGAACGAGAACCCGCCGGTCCAGGTTTTCGCACGCTCGGGGCCGAGATCGGGATTGCCGTTGGAGAGCATCATCAGGACGGTGCTGCCGTTGGCCGCGTTCGGGTTCGGCACGTTCGCCACGACCACGGTGTTGTTCAGCTGCATGTCCTGGTAGACCGGCGCGCGGTAGGAGCGGCCGTAGCTGGTACGGAAGGAGAGTCCCTCGGTGGCTTCCCACAGCAGCCCCAGCTTGGGATTCAAGGTGGAGCCGAAGTCGCTGTAGTCGTCGTAGCGCGCCGCCGCGGTCAGCGACAGGCTGCGAACGCCGGGCATCTCCTTGAGCAGCGGGATGTTGAGTTCGGAAAAGGCGGACCTGATCGTGCGCTGCAGATCGAGCGGCTTTTCCAGCCCACGGTGATCGAGCAGCTCATAGCCATCGCGGCGGTAACCGACGCCGACCGCTGCGCGTACCGGGCCGGCGGGCAGGCTGAACACCTCGCCGTCGGCCACCACGTCCAGGTAGCGCGATTCAGAGTTCGTATCCGTCGGTGGCGCCGTGCTGACGGTGCTTCCGGTAATGGTCGTGCGCTCGTAGGACACCTCGTTCCTGCCGAATCCAGCGTCCAGGCGCGCCTGCCACTGGCGCGGGAGCTCCAGGGTCAGGCCTGCGAACACATCGAACTGCTGCGTGTGCGGGAACAACCGGGTTTCGTCGGCCGTGCCGGAGATGGTGGTGTCCATCTCGCGCTTGGCGAACGAGCCGGTGAGATTCAGCGTCAGCACATCGCTGAGCTCCTGCACGCCATCGACATACAGGCTGTGCCGCTTCGATCCGGGATAGAGATCGTAGGGCCTGACCGTGACGTTCCGGGAGAAATCCTTGTCGGTGGCGGGCAGGTTGCCCTGCTTCAGGAACTCGTAACTTGCCAGCACACGGCCGCGGTCCCACGCCCACCCCGCGGACTGCGACACCTGGTACTCGTCCATGTTGCCGGTGGTGACCGTGCCGTACCGCAGCGACGACTCATAGCCGGTGAAGTCCTGGCGCAGGATGATGTTGACGACGCCACCGACGGCATCGGTGCCGTAGATGGCAGAGGCACCATCGGTGAGGATCTCCACGCGTTCGACCGCACTGAGTGGAATCAGCGATACATCGACATACTGGTAGCGGTTCGATGAGGTCACGCGATGGCCGTTGACCAGGGTCAGCGTAGTCCCCGTACCCAGGCCACGCAGGTTGATCGCGGTGCCCTGGCCGAAGTTGTTGCCGGTATCACGGTCAACACCGAGATTGGCCACATTGGCACCATTGGCGCCGCCACCGAAGTTCTGCGGCAGCTTCTCGAACAGCTGCTGCAGGGAGGCCACGCCAGTGCGGTCGATGGCCTCCCGGTCGATCACGATGACCGGCGACGCACCACCGCCGACGGCATCGCGGATGTTGCTGCCAATGACCAGCACCTTGTCCAGGGTGGCCGTGGGTGCATCGTCGTCGGTGCCCGCGTTCTGTGCTTGGGCCGGCGCTCCGATCTGCAGCGCGGCAGCGATGCTCGCGGCCAGCAACGCGCGCCTACCGCCCATGAATACCTGTTCCATTCCCCGGTCCATCACTCTCATCCGATATCGGCCTGCAGCACGGTCACGTGCATTTGAGAGCGATGTTATATCATATCATTCAACTGTACAGGGACTGCGTTGCCCTGTGGACCGCCGAGACGCCGGGGACCGAGAGTGATGAAGCCGTTCGCTGTGCCCGCGCCTGTCAGCGAAATACTGACGGCCTACTGGAAAGCCGATCGCACGCTGCTGGTGCTCATCGCCGGCACCGTGCTGCTCTCCGGCCTGGCCACCGTTGCGGCGCCCTATCTGTTCTCGCGGTTGATCGACCGCCTCCCCGGGCAGGGCGCAGCCGTCCTGGCCGGGTGGTTAGTTCTCTACGCCGTGCTGCTCGGGGTGGGCAGCGTGCTGCAGAACACGGTGCAGTATCTGTCATTCCTCAGCGGCGAGAATCTGGGCTTCATCACCAGTACCCGCTACTTCGCGCGCCTGCTGAAGAAGACCAGCAGCTTCTTCGTGGAATACAACGCAGCGGAACTGCAGGTGGCCGGCGAAAAGGGGCGGGGGGCGCTCAAGATCGTCGTGCAGCTGGGCCTGGTGGCCTTCATTCCCAGTGCCCTGCAGATCGTGTTGACCCTGGTCACCCTGGGCGCGCTGATCAACATGCAGATCGTGGCCATCGTGCTGGGCTACGGCACGGTGGCCGTAGCGCTATCTGCTCGCGCTACCCGACGTGCACGCATCCACCGCGAAGCGGCCGTCGAGGCTGGTCAGCAGAACGCCCGCTTCGTCGGCAATGCCATGAATGCCATGGAAACGCTCAGGCAGTTCGGCGGCAGCGGCTGGATGGTGCAGCGCTTCGAGCAGAAGGCGCAGAGCGTGCGTGACAGCTGGCGTGCCTACGTGCTGCAGCGCGTAGGCTTCATCGCCCTGCTGGGCATCGGCCTGGCCGTCGAGTTCATCGTCACCTTCACCCTGCTGCTGCCGCGCTACCAGAGCGGACAGCTGAGCGTGGGCGACATCGTCCTGTTCAATCTGCTGCTGCTCCAGCTCAATCTGCCGCTGGAGATGATCGCGCGCTCCATCGATGACGTCGGCCGTTCGTGGAGCATGCTGGCGCCGCTCTCTGCCCTGTGGGCCGCGCCCGAGGAACCGCAGGTGGCCCATGCCGAACGGTTCTCCGCCCGCAGCGGCCTGCTCCAGTTCGACGCAGTGAGCCATCGCTATGACAATGGTCGCGGCGTCACCGATGCGACCTTCGACGCCGGACGCGGCGGCATCACCTTCCTGATGGGAGAGACCGGTACCGGCAAGTCGACACTGTTCAAGCTGGCGCTGAAATCCATCGAGCCCCAGCACGGCCGGATACGGGTGGACGGTACCGACCTGGCACGGATCGATCGCGCGACGTGGCACGCGGCCGTCGCCGTCGTGCCGCAGGACGTGATGCTGCTCAACGAAAGCCTGGCCGACAACATCCTGCTGGGGCGCCCGCGCGATGACGAGCGGCTGCGGCACGCCGCACGCAAGGCTGCCATCCTTACCTTGATCGAGGCACTGCCCGAACGCTTCGAGACCACGGTCGGGGAGCGTGGCCTGAAGCTCTCCGGCGGTGAGCGGCAGCGCATCGCCATCGCACGCGCACTGTATGGCGAGCCCGCGATCCTGTTGCTGGACGAAGCGAGCTCGGCCCTGGATGAGGCCACCGAACGCGAGATCATGGGTCATATCCGGGCGCTGGCCAGCGAGGTGACCGTGCTGGCCATCACCCATCGGCGCAGTGTCGTCACCGACGCCGATCGGGTGGTGGAGCTGGGCGGGGCGCAGATCGAATCCCTTGGCAGGCCAGCGCAGCCCTGATTCCGCGCCCGCTTTGCCGGCCTTCGTCGGCCGGCGCGGGCTCTGGTCGCATGCCGCTCACCAGGCAGGTGCATTTCGGCTAGCGTGGGCACTTGAACACGGGGATGCAGAAATACATGAAACGTTGGCTCTTCCTGATGCTTGTAACGGTCCCGTTTGCTGCCGGGGCCATCGTCATCCGTGACGACGTGGACGATGCCCGTTACCGCATCGATGGATCTGCCTTCCCGGCCCTGGCCGACCTGCCGGGAGAGGGGCACGGCGTACTGATCGCTCCGCGCTGGGTGGTCACCGCCGCGCACGCGGCACCGATGGACGGCATGGGTGGCGAAGTCACCGTCGGTGGGCGCAACTACGCCGTCGCGCGTGTGTATCTGCACCCCGGCTTCAGGCCGATGCCGGCCGCGCTGGGCGAAGAGGCCCTGGCAACAGGCAGTGCAGGGAAGATCCACGCGTTCCTGGCGGCATCGGATGACATCGCGCTGATCCGGCTGGCAACGCCCGTTGCCGATGTCGAGCCCGTCGCCCTCTATCGGGGCGCGGGCGAGGTTGCGCAGGTGGCCACCTTGATAGGGAAGGGCGCCACCGGGAATGGCGCCGAGGGGTTGATCCCCGGAGGGTCGCATCGCACCGCTCTGCGGCGTGCGTTCAACGCCATCACCGGCGGCAACGACCGCTATCTCTGGTACCGCTTCGATCCGCCGCCGCGTGGCCTGCCGCTTGAAGGCGTGCTCGGCAACGGCGACAGCGGTGGCCCGCTGGTCATCAATGTGCAGGACCACTGGCAGCTGGTCGGCCTAGGCTCCTGGATCACCGCCGTTCCCGAGCACGCCCTTGAGGCCGGCTTCTATGGCCAGGTGGTGTTCAACGTGCGCATCTCACGCTACGCCGGCTGGATCGACCGCGTCATGTCCGGGGACGACGCCGGTCGATAGCGGTCGCCGGGTTCAACCCGGCAGCTCGCACTTCATCTTTCCGTCCACGTAGTACGGCTTGGGCACGTTGGGGTTGTCGCTGGTCTTCTCGAAGACCACCTCGAACGAGTCGGTATCCGGCGAGCCCTTGCGATCGGTGCAGGCGTCCTGCAGCTTCTTCTTGACCGCAGCAATGCCGGCATCGCGGTTGGCGCCTTCGGCGCTGTTGGTCAGGTTCACGGTTTCGGCCGAGGCCAGCGGACTCAGGGCCAGCAGGCAGCCGGTAATCAGCACGGTGTGGAGCTTGGTCATGGACTCGCCTCGTGAAGGTTCAGGGGCTTCGAGGATAGTGCGCGGCTGTTAACGGTGCGTGGTTGGGTGTGATGGGTCACGTTAGTAAGTGCCGCCCGCCGGTCAGGGCGGGCCCACATCTACGGACGCTGCGGTCAACGGGAGTGGCTGTGTGTCCCGCGAGCGCCAGCGCCCGCGGGACGAGGCATCAGCCTTCCGGCAACAGGCGTTCACTGGCGTGTGCGGTCAGCCCAAGGCCGGCCATGACCAGCCCTTCCAGCACACGGTCGCCGACGTACTGGTCAGGCTCTCCATTCTTGCGGGCGCGCTCTGCGGCAAGCAGAATTTCCATCACCACGCGCAGGCCATTGAGAGAACAGTCGGCGTCGGACAGTGCCATGCGTCGCCCTGGCGGAAGATGGCCTTCCGGCCAGGGCCGGCCGTTGGACGCGGCACCTGCGCCGATGCTGTGCAGCAGTGAAACAAAGGCGTTGGGATCCGGTGTGGGCTCGTTGGCGGGATGCAGGCGGATCGGGTGCGGAGAAGGGGGGTAGGCGTTGGTCATGGCAGGGCTCCGAACAGATAAACGGAAGCCGCCACCGATGAAGGTGGCGGACGGTGCGAGGTTCGAAACCCGGTCTACGCTAAACCGGCAGGCACAAGGCCTCCGCGCACCGCCCGCCATAGCCGGCCGACGGATTGCCAGCCGGCACCACCTAATGGGTGATGCCGGCTGGCAAGCCTGTACTTCAGCGTAGAACCGGGGTTTCGAAGCCCGGCCAGCCGTTTTCGGTGGCGCGCCAAGAATTACTCCCGGTCATGCGGGAAGCCAAGGGCTTGGGGCTGATGCCGACAACGCCCTCGACGCTTTCGGCATTGTTGCATAGCTGGCCGGGGCAGGGAGGCGCCCATCGTGCAAGGGTTTGGCCTGATTTCAGGCGTGGGCTGTCGTGGTGGTGATGGCTCGAGTCCCGGAGCCTGGAATTCAGGGCAATCACGACACGCGGCAGAAGGGATCTGAAGGTGCTGGGCACTCAGATCACCGTATCGCTAAACGCCGCCTGTTCTTTCAGCCATGCGATCACCGTCGATGCGCCGCTGCGCACATCGCGGTGCAGTGGAAGCGCAATCCAGTAGGCCGGGCCGAGCACTACAGCGGCATCTTTGAATGGCCTTACCAGCGCGCCCGAGGCGATGTCATCGAATGCAAAGCGATGGCGCGCCAGCGCGACGCCCTGGCCCTGCACAGCAGCCCGAAGCACGAGGTCTGACGATGAGAAGCGCGGGCCGGCAGTCACATCCATCGAGGCCGGACCGTACAGCTGCCGCCATGCCTCCCACGATGCATGTGGATCACGATCATGCACCAGCCGCGTCCCGAGCAGGTCGGCCGGCTGCGCCGGTTGGCCGGAAGCTTCGAACAGCGCCGGGCTCATGACCGGATACAGGACTTCGTCCATCAGCGGCTCGCACCTGGCATCGGGCCAGGGCCCACGGCCCATGCGTATGGCCAGGTCGATGTCGCCGGTCTGCAGGTTGTCGATCTTCTGGTCTACAACCACCGACACCTCAAGATGAGGATGCGCCTGCTCGAGTCGCGGAAGGCGCGGAAGCAGCCAGCGTGCCGCAAATGAAGGTGTGGTCGATACGGTCACCGATCGCCCGGAGCGTGCTTCCTGCACTGCGGTGATTGCGCGCTCGATATCGCGGAAGCTCGACAGCGTGGCTCGGCCCAATGCCTCGCCTTGCGGTGTAAATGTGATTCCTCGCCGGCCTGCAGCGTCGCCGACCAGCCGTACACCCAGCCAGAGCTCCAGCTCCGCGAGATGGCGGCTCACCGACGAGTGGACGATGCCGAGCTCGCGCGCGGCCGAGCGAATCCCGCCGTGGGCATACACGGTGGCGAACGCCCGAAGTCCGTTGAGGGGCATCTTCATGGTGGACTCAATAATAGACCAGAAGCGGCGTTCCTTGGACCAGCTTGCCATCGCACGATGTTGCATCGAGTCCAGATCGGAGAGGATGAACATGGGAATGCTGGTCGATGGCCGCTGGGTCGATGCCGATTCGACAATGATCGATGGTCGCTTTGTGAGACCGGAAAGCATGTTCCGGCAGGGTCTGGATGGCATTGCGGGCCGACTGCGTGCACAACCGGGTCGCTACTGGCTCATTGCGTCGTCCAGTTGTCCGTGGTCGCATCGCACCCTGCTGCTGCGTGCCCTCAAGCGCCTGGAGCATGCAGTGCCGGTGCAGATCGCGGGTGGTGAGCGAATGCAGGGCTACGCGGTGGCCGGCGGTGCCTCCTGGGTCGTCCCGGGATGCGGCTCGCGGGTCCGGCACCTGCACGAGATTTACCGTCTGTCGGCACCCCGTTACACCGGCCGGGCAACAGTGCCGGTGCTGTGGGACAGTCAGGCCTGCAGGATCGTCAGCAATGAGTCGTCGCACATCATGCGCGCGTTCGATGCGGCCGATGCGAACGTCGCGGGGGCGTTCACGCTCGTCCCGCCCGCCTTCCGCGGCCGGATCGATGCCCTCAACGCCGCGCTTCAGGCCGGGCTGTTCAATGCCGTCTATCGCGCCGGTTTCGCGCAACGGCAGGACGCCTACGAAGAAGCTGTCGAGAGTGTGTTCGCCATGCTGGATCAGTTGGAGCGGCGTCTTGCGAATGCACGCTATCTGTTTGGCCTGATCATCACCGAGACGGACTGGCGCCTGTTCCCGACTTTGGTCCGGTTCGACGCCGTCTATCACGGTCACTTCAAATGTTCACGTCGGCGACTGATCGACTACCCGCACTTGTGGGCCTACGCGCGAGACCTGTACTCCTGGCGCGGCGTCGCGGCTACGGTCGATCTCGACGTGATTCGCAACGGGTATTACTGGCACGATCGAAGCGTCAACCCGTTCGGCATCATTGCCGCCGCACCCGATGCGGACTGGTCGGCTGCGCACGGTCGCGAGCGCTTCGGACCGGCGCGGGTGACGCTTGCCTCCGGGCAAGCGATTGAGGTCGATCCCATGACGCTTCAGCGCGGAGAGGTGGTGCGATGAGCGCCCTCCTGATCGGCGCAGGTGTCATCGCCGTTGCCACCATCACGCCAGGTCCCAACAACCTGCTGGTCATGCGCATCGCCGCGCGAACCGGATTCGTGAGCGCGCTGCCAGCGATCGCCGCCATCGTTGCCGGAGGATTGGGCATGTGGGCGCTCGTGGCGGCCGGAGCAAGCACCGCATTCCAAACCGTGCCGCACCTGTACGCCCTGATGACCCTTGCTGGCGGGGCGTACCTGTGCTTGATGGGCGCCCGCCTGGTCCTGGAAACACTCCGGCCACCTGAGAAGCACGTGCCCACGCCGACCAGTGTCCGGCACGGCAGCGTGGTGGCGCTGTTCTGCTTTCAGTTCGTCAATCCTAAAAGCTGGGTGCTGGTGCTGACGGTGACTGCCGTCGTCGGCAATGGCGCCGAGCCCCTGCGGACCTCCCTTGTGCTGGCGGCAGCGTTTACGGTGATCTCCGCACTTTGTCTCGCACTCTGGTGCGCGATGGGCGTTTCAATGATGCGCCATCTGGACACAACCGCGGCACGCAACTGGATTGACAGGGTGATGGGCGCGCTGCTGTTCGCATCAGCACTGTTGCTCGTGCTCGCTCCGGCCGACATGCCGAGCGCATGATCCCAATCATGATCGGCGGGGTGCTGGTTCCAGCTCTGAGAATGGCGAAGCCTGGCAACTCTGGAGGGGTCAGACCTGCCCGTTTGAATTTAGAAAACGGTCGGTCTAAAATGTGCGGCATGACTCCTGCTGTCACTACGACTACGCGCCGCCGGGGGCGCCCGCCGAGGGCGGATCGCGGCTTTGATGACACCCGGCGCGAGCTGGTGCGCACTGGGATCGCGTTGTTGACGGAGCGAAGCTTCTCTGCAACGGGCATCGACGCAATCGTCAGGCAGCTGGGTGTCCCCAAGGGGTCGTTCTACCACTACTTCGACAGCAAAGAGGCCTACGGCTTGGCTGTGCTCGAGGCCTACGACGAGTATTTCTGCCGCAAGCTCGACCGGCATCTGCTGGACGAAGAACGCGATCCGCTTGAGCGGATCCTGGGATTCGTCGCCGACGCCTGCAGTGGCCTGGAACGATTCGACTTCCGGCGAGGCTGCCTGGTCGGCAACCTAGGCCAGGAGATCTCGACATTGCCGCAGGCCTACCGTGCCCGATTGATCGAGGTGTTCAACGGATGGGAATCCCGGCTGGCCGCGTGCCTTGAACTGGCCCGGGGGCGCGCTGAGCTCTCGTCCGATGCGCGCTGCTCCGAGATCGCCACCGCCTTCTGGATCGGATGGGAGGGAGCTGTCCAACGAGCACGGCTTGAGCGCAGCGCTGCGCCGCTCACGATCTTCGCCAATGCGTTCCTGGCGGGCTTGCCCCGCTGAGTCCATGTTCCTTTGCCGGCTTGTAGCCGATCAGTCTAAATCACGCAGCAACCTTGCCGCTGCCCCAGGAGGAAGGCCATGTTCAACGCCGTATACATAGACAAGACGGGAAACGAATTGCAGGTCGACGTCAGGCAGGTGCCTGAATCGGCCCTGCCGGAGGGCGACGTCACCGTCCAGGTTTCGCACAGCACACTGAACTACAAGGACGCGATGGCAATCACCGGCCAGGGCGGTGCGGTGGTGCGGTCCTTTCCGATGGTGCCCGGCATCGACCTGGCCGGCACTGTGCTCGAGTCGGCGGACCGGCGCTATCAACCGGGCGACCAGGTGGTTCTCAATGGCTGGGGCGTGGGTGAGCGGCACTGGGGAGGGCTTTCGCAGCTGGCACGCGTCAACGCCGACTGGCTGATCCCGCTTCCAAAGGGCATGCAACCCGAGCAGGCCATGGCTATCGGAACGGCCGGCTATACCGCCATGCTGAGTCTGATCGCGCTGGAGCGCCATGGCCTTTCTCCGGATGCCGGTGAAGTGCTGGTTACCGGAGCGAGCGGAGGCGTAGGCAGCTTCGCTGTGACATTGCTGGCCGATCGTGGCTACAACGTCGTGGCGTCCACCGGACGGCTGGACGAGACCGACTACCTGAAGTCCCTGGGTGCCAGCGAGGTTATTGATCGCAATGTGCTGTCCCAGCCAGGCAAGCCACTTCAGCGGGAGCGGTGGAGTGCCGCCATTGACTCGGTGGGCAGCCACACACTTGCAAATGTGTGTGCCGCCATCAAGGAAGATGGCGCCGTGGCCGCGTGCGGGCTGGCTCAGGGCATGGACTTTCCTGCCACGGTGGCGCCCTTCATCCTGCGCGGCGTGAGCCTGCTGGGAATCAACAGCGTCACGCGGCCCACCGCAGAGCGGCTCGTGGCGTGGGAACGGCTTGCCAAGGACCTGGATATGGCCAAGCTCGACGCCATCTCCCAGCATATCGGCCTGGGAGAGGTTGTAGCCACTGCCGAAGCCCTGATGGCAGGACGCATCCGCGGACGCGTCGTGGTCAACGTCAATCGTTGACGTGAGGATCGTTGCCGCTGCCTGATGATGGCGTGGCGCCGCTGGCCGGGGGCTCTGTCATTTCCTGAAGGCGCGGGCCTGCACCGCGCCGACCATCGACCAACGCCTTCTTCACTGCCCGCGACATTACACTTGCGCGCTTTCACATGCGGAACAGGGAGGCAAGTAGCCCCATCGTGAGAGCCATTTCCTCTATTGCCGCTGCCGTGCTCGTCAGCGCTTCGCTGACAGCGGAGGCATCGGAACGCGATCGAAACGGCGGCGCTTACTTCGAGCCGGGCGGCGCGGTAAGGTTCAACTACGGCTGGCTCGACTACGGCGCGACCAGCCGCCTCCAGCTTGAACTGCTGCGTGCAGACCTCGACGCTGGGACCGGGCCGTTTTCCTTCTCTGCCCAGTACCGCTGGTACGATGGTTTCGACGCTGTGCATCACGCCTACGCGGGCTGGCAGTTCTCCGATGCTACCCAGCTGAAGGCAGGTATCCAGCAAGTCCCGTTCGGGCTGCTTCCCACCGCTTCGCAGAGCTTCTGGTTCGGCTCCGGCTACTACCTGGGCATCGAGGATGACTACGATCCCGGCCTTGTAGTGATTCACCGCAGCGGCAGCACAACCTGGCATCTGGGCTGGTTCTCCGGAGACGAATACGGATCGGGCGCTCGCTACGATCGCTACTCCTTCGATGTCGCGCAGACCGAGGCGTTGCCGTATCGCGAGCGGCAACGGCTGCATGCACGCGTGGAGAGTGCGCGCGACTGGGCTGGCGGGGACCTGTTGCTGGGCGCATCCGCGTTCGCCGGCAAAGTGCAGAACACACAGACACGACGCCATTACGGTCACCAGGGTGCAGCTCTGCATGCACAGTGGACGCGCGATGGCTGGACCGCCCAGTTGCAGTGGGCGCGCTACCGGTATGACGTACCCGGAGATCGCATCGCGATGTCGGCGTTCCAATCCCCCTTCCAGGTTGCAGCGCAGGCGGATGTGCCAAGCGCCAACATCGCCTATTCGTTCGGCCAGAAGGGCTGGCTGGATGACATCACCTGCTATAACAACCTCAGCATGACCCGCCCGGTCGGGCACCGCGCGGGCCTACGCAACTCGTGGCAGAACGTGACCGGTTGCAGCCTGCAGAAGGGCGTCATGCTCACCTATGTCGATTGGATCGCCGGACGCAACATGTGGTTTGCCGGCGGCGACGGCATCGGCATCAGCGAGGGAGGCCCTTCGCGCTGGCATTCTCGGTTGAATCTGAACCTCGGTTTCTACTTCTGATCGGCCTCGCGCGCTCAGCAGGCCCTTCAATTGAAGAACTCGTAGGCATGCTGTCAGGAGCGCTGCGGCGCCGCAGGTACAGCGCCCAACGAAGGCGGCTCAGGGCGTCTCGTTTGATTGAGACAGCAGATTCCTCGCCACTTCTATTGCCTTCTCGCGTGAGGTGACAATGTGGAGAGGGTAGCCCCAGAACTTGGAAAAGGGTACCGAGAACGCCTTGTAGGCGACGCGCTTGGCCGGATTGGGCTCGACCAGGACCATCGCCAGAACCAGCCTGCGAAGCTCGGCCTTGTGCTGCTTCATCCACAGCGCCATGCGTTTCTTCTCCGCTGGCGAGTGGTCATGCTCCTCCGATGGCGCCGTATCAGTGAGAAGTACGAAGGGCTCCCCCCGGCGCAGATTTTCCTCGAATGCGTCGAAGTCATCCTGATGTTCGTGTTCGGGGCCTTGCGCGAGGTCCATCCAGACCAGGGGAAAATCACTGCTGTTCATCGACATGGGCGGCTTCCTTGAGTTTGATGTGTCGCCAGGTGGTCGCTGCAGCGAACAGGCCCGGCAGCGTGATGAAGAAGATTGCGGAAAAGGTGACGTGCCAACCGTCCCTGAAACCGTCGAAGACGCCGCCGAGCGTATTCAGCAGCACAAGTGCGCTCCCCAGTATCAGCGCAATCCACCAGGATCTTCGGGTATTTGACAGTGCGAGAAGCACTGTCACTATCCAGCACCCGTAATAGGCGGGAAATGCCCAGAGCGCATCGTTATCAAACGTGATCGCCGGTGCCGCTCCTTTGGCCCTGTCGAAGTCGTTGACGTAGAAGAACAGCTGGAAGGTGACAAAGAGAATGGCGCCAGCGGCAGTTGTCAGCCACAGCAATGCAACTCTGTCTGGAACACTTCCGGGCCGGGGTGGTGGGCGAGGAGGGCTGAGTGGGCATGGCGGATTGTTCTCTGATGAGCCTCTATGGATCTTGTCGGGTACAGTGATGAATCAGTATCTGTAGTCCAGCGTCACCATCACATTGCGCGGCGCGCCATAGCCGACGGTGTCGAAATCTCCCTTCTGAAGCGCGTACTTCCTGTCCAGGACGTTGTTGACGTTGATAGCCACACTGGATTTGTCCGTGATGGAGTAGCGACCCATTACCGAGAGAAGTGCATAGGATCCCTGTTCTCCACCCAGGGAACTGGTTCCTGTGTTGGGCGCGTTGTAGAAGCGGCTTTGCCATTTGAAGCCGCCGCCCAGCGTCAAGCGGTCCCATTGGCCCGGCAACCGATAGGTCGTGAAAAGCTGCGCTGTGGTGCGGGGCAACTGCGTGTTCAAGCGCTCGTGGGCACCGTCCTTCGCAGTGAAGTGCGCGACACCCGCGTAGACGTTCCATCCACGGGACAGCTCTCCCTGAAGATCCAGCTCGATACCGCGAGACCTGGTCCCGTCGGCGCCGCGGTAAGCCTGCGCTCCGCTGGGTGTGTAGGTGCCGGCGACCGATTGCGCGGCGTTGTCCAGATCGGTGTGGAAGAGGGCAATCGATGCAGTCAAGCGCCCGTCAAGAAGCCCTGCCTTCAGCCCGATTTCGCTTGTTCTGCCTTTTGAAGGGGTCAGCACGTTACCGTTGCTGTCCCGATACTCGGTCTGGGGGTTGAACACTCCTGTGTGGCTGGCGTAGACCGAGTACGTCGCGTTGATGTCGTAGATCAGGCCGGCGTACGGGGTGAACTCGCCACTTTTTCTGTAGTGCACCGGTGCTCCACCGGCCGCATCGTCGATTTCATAGGTACTGAGGCGCCCCCAGACGATCAGCTTCAGTGGTCCAGCCAGCGAGAGTCGTGCCGCGCTGTAGACGCCACCTTGCTTGATTCGGGTTCGCGTCGGCGCTGTGGACATCGCATCGAAGTCAGGCCTGCGGAATGAGGGGCTCAACTCATACACGTTCACCGGCCAGATGCCTGCATAGAAGGGGGCGACGTCCTCCTGATATGCGTTGCGCCGCGAGCGGGTGGCGCCGACGACCAGATCGTGCTGTCGGCCAAACAGCTGGAAGGGGCCACCGGCCATGACGTCGAACGTGTTCTGGCGACTGCGCCCCTCGGACGCCAGCGCTACCGGATAGGCCCCGTTGGGGAACACGCCCAGGCCTGTGGCACGATCAGGTCGGCCGATCAGGCCAAGGAGCTCGGCGGCATGCTCGGTCCGATATTGATTCGCGGTGGCCTGGAACTTCCAGCCGTTTCCGAAGAGATGCTCGATTTCGGCGAAGGCCGTCTTGAGGGTGTTGTCCCAATAGCTCCAGTCCTGCGCGTAGTTCCTGGAGCGCGCATACTCCGCTTGCGTACCATCGCTGAACCAAAGTGGCAGGCCTCCCCAGGTCGATCCCTTCGGCGTGATGTCCTGGTATTCGTACCCCAGGCGGAAGGTCGTGTCGGCGGTCAGATCGGCCTCGATGACGCCATATAGCGACTTCCTCTGCGGCTTGTAACCATCAAGGTAGCTATGTCCGTCCTGGTATGTCCCCACCAGTCGCGACCGGATCCGACCGTCCGCGGTCAGCGGTGTGGAGATGTCGCCGACGCTCCGATAGGTCTCCCAACTGCCAGCCCCCAGCGAAGCGCTCGCCGAGAAATCACGTGTCGGTCGTTTGCGCACAAGATTGATCGCGGCTGAAGGGTTGCCGGTACCTGTCAGCAGGCCCGATGCACCTCGCACGACTTCCACGCGGTCGTAGAAGGCTGTATCAAGAGCGCCGATGCCACTTCCATTGACGGTGCTGCCGACCACCGTGGGTATGCCGTTGTACTGGATGTTATTGATCAGGAAGCCACGCGCATAGAAGCTGGTACGCTCACTGTCCGACTGGTACGTAGCGATTCCGGAAGTGCTCTCCAGTGCTGCCTGCACCGAGTCCAGGTGCTGGTCATCCATGCGCTGACGCGTCAGTACAGTCAGTGCCTGCGGCGTCTGCTTGAGCGACAGCGGCATGCGCGTGGCGGCAGAGGACTCCCGCGTCGTATAGGATCCTGTGCCCTCTGTGGCCGCCTTGTCCTTGTGAGCCAGCACTGTAACCGTGGGTAACGCGGTCTCTTCCGGCGCTGTCCTTTCGTCCGCGCGATCCGACGGAACGGATTCGCCTGCAAATACGGTCGGCGCGCCCAGCAGGGCCCATGCAACTGCCACGGCCAGGCCAGCGTATCGGGCGTCCCTCGGGCGCCCGCGCCTGTACTCCAGAGCAGAATTCCCATCCGCACCTGCAAGCACGTTGATCGGGTAATGGGGAGCATCGGCGCTCTGCTGGCCAGTCATAAATAATAGTCATTCGCGTTTGGGCGCCACATTTAACAACGAAATCCAGTGGAACACTGGCGAACCCAGGCCAGACTATTGTTCAGTCAGGCCAGGTCGGCAGGCGGCAGGCGGCAGGCGGCAGGCGGCAGGCGGCAGGCGAGAGTCGGCTACACGAAGGAGCGGGGTCGAACCGGGCCAGAGGTGGAGCAGGCCAGGGGGGGGGCGGGAGTTGGCCAGTCCGTTCAGCCCAGCAGATGGCCGGGCAAGGTGATTGTGGGCGGCGCGATCTGCGGCGCCAGCATGGAACGTTCTGAAAGGTAGCGCCCAGGCGGCTTTCCCATCGCCTTGCGAAACATGGTTACAAAGCCGCTTGCACTGCCGTACCCCAGATCCAGTGCGATCGTTTGAACGCTTTCACCTTGGGCCAGACGTTGGAGCGCGAGGATGACGTGCAGCTGCCGGCGCCAACGACCAAAGCCCATACCGATCTCGTCCTGCAGGAGGCGGCTCATGCTGCGCTCGCTCATGCCGACGCGGCTCGCCCATACGCCCTTTGGCGTCTTGTCGGTCGGGTCGACCAGCAGGCACTCGGCCAGGCGACGGAGTCTTGCATCGCGCGGCATCGGCAGATGCAGATCTTCAACCGGGGCCTCTGCCAGCTGGTCGAGCAATGTGGCAATGAGGCGCTCCTCCTTGCCTCCAGCTGCGTACTGCTCAGGAAAATCAGCCGCCTTCAACAGCAGTTCGCGCAGCAAAGGCGAAACCGCAACGGTACAGCAGAACGTTGGGAGGTCCGGTGCGGCCTCCGGCTCGACAAACAGGCAGTAGCATTCTGTGTGTCCCGCTCCTCTTGCCGAGTGGGGAAGGTCGCCCGGTATCCAGACTGCGCACTGCGGAGGAACGATCCAGACGCCATCTTCCACCTCGCAGGTCAAGACGCCGCGAACCGAATAGATCAGCTGTGCCTTGCGGTGCTGGTGGCGCTCATTTTCCCAGTCCCGCGCCACCGAAGCGGCAGTAACGGCTACAACTGCCTGGTGAAGGCTGTCGACGCTCGCGTGCGCTGCGAAATCAGTGGTGGATACTCTGGACATGATGGAGGGGTCGATAGGCGGACGGCGATCTGCCGCCCGATTAGGGATTGCGGCCATTCACTTGTCAATGAAGCAGGCGCATCCTCGCGGCTGCGCGCTCATCGCTCGATTGCCCGCTTTGGACGCCCCCTTCTGAACGGAGCCGGCGTGCGATGGCGGTTTCATGGGATGATGCATCACTGTGCCCGCCTGCCACATATGCATACGCTGACTGATCCCCACCTGCTCAATGACGTCGCTGAGATCGGTCGTATCGAGGCAGTGCCGCGCATCCTTGAAACCGTAGCCCATATCACGGGCTCGAGATTCACGGCGATTGCCAGGGTTACAGAGACGACCTGGACCGCCTGCGCCACCCTGGACAC
This sequence comes from Stenotrophomonas sp. Steno-C15, assembly GCF_056393265.1. Classification (NCBI taxonomy): domain Bacteria; kingdom Pseudomonadati; phylum Pseudomonadota; class Gammaproteobacteria; order Lysobacterales; family Lysobacteraceae; genus Stenotrophomonas; species Stenotrophomonas sp. Steno-C15. The sequence goes on along the minus strand of NZ_JBWJPF010000001.1, from coordinate 174,702 downwards.
GCTCGGGTTCGGGCTTGTTCCAGGCGGGCAGCTGGTCCTGGAAACCACCATCTGTGACGAGATCAGGCAGTCATCAACCTCCGTGGTTTTCGCACGCGCCAGTACCCACCCGCTGTACTCCAAGCACCACACGCCTCGGATCTACGGGCTTGAGAGTTACGCGTCGGTTCCGATTCATCGGCCCGACGGCAGTTTCTTCGGCACCCTGTGCGCCATTGATTCTTCGCCGGGCAACTTCGATGAAGCCCATGTCCGACGGTCCATGGAGCTGCTTGCCGAGCTCGTCGGCAACTATCTGGACAAGGAGGACCGCCTACAGGAAGCGGAGACGGCGCTTTCGGACGCGCAGCGGGATTCCGACTTGCGCGATCAGTTCATCGCGGTACTGGGCCATGATCTTCGCAGCCCCCTCCAGGCAATCAGCGTAGCAGCAGATGCACTTGAGGATGAGGCGACGTCCGCGCGTCAGCAGCAGATGCTTGCGCACATCGCATCTGGCGTGACCCGGATGGATGGGCTCATAAACGATGTACTTGATTTTGCCAGGGGCCGATTGGGTGGAGGCATCCCGATCTCGCTCCGGGAAAGCGATACGCTGCAAGCTGACCTCGAACGAGTTGCAGCGGAAGTGGCGATCGCCACCGGTCGCGAGGACATCGATGTGCAGATGCGGATCGAGGGCAGCGTGGTCTGCGATCCCGGCAGGCTGTCGCAGATGCTGGCCAACCTGCTGACGAACGCAGTGCAGCATGGCGAGCGGTCGCTTCCTGTCACGCTGAGGGTGCACGCTGCATCCAATCGCCTCACGCTGGATGTGCACAACGCAGGCTGCATTGCGCCCGACAGGCTCAGCACCATTTTCAACCCGTTCTCGCGTGAGAAGGGCGAGCTTCCCAGGCCAGGTCTTGGTCTGGGCATCTACATCGCATCGGAGATTGCCAAGTCTCATGGCGGGATACTCGATGTGGTGTCAAGTGAAAGTGCCGGAACAGTGTTCACGTTCCGGATGCCAAGCGCGGATGTTGCCTGAGCGCCGGGGCTGGCCCTGCTTGATGCCGCGGCATGCACTATCCAGGAGGTAGGCCGCGGTGGACTTTCGCTCAAGCAAGCTGTGGTAGCTCACGTCGTAGCACTTCGTGCGCTGCGCGAGGGCGAAGGCAGACCGTCAGGCACCTGTTGGCCGGACAATAGCTCTGTCAACGGAAGCTCTCGCGCATCCAGCGTGGATCGTGCCTCCTTGCTGGGCTGGTCGGGAAGTCCCTTCTCGAACGCTTGATTGTAGATCTGTGTACCGTGGGCGATACTGAGATTGCCCCTGAGCGAGAGGACAGATCGTTGAGCGCCTCCATGCTTCCAAGAATCGTAGGTTTCGACGTGCCACGGCTACAGGAGCATGTCGACTCATCTACCGACGAGGCCATCATTGCATTGCTGGATCTTGCCCCCGGTGCTCGCTGGATTGAACTGTTCCTGATGAAGTGTGAGGCGCTGGCGTCTCAGCTTTCGCTTGCGCAAGTCCGGGTTGAAGGCTCGAAGATCTACTTCTACGGTTCGATCAGCGACTCTCGGGCGCTTGCAGATGCTGTCATGTCCATCGTCCACGTGCTGAATGATCAGCTGATGCGGGAAGGGAATGATGCAGCTGGGCAGGAGGGGCGTTGCTAAGGGCAGGAGAGTCGTGACCAGCATAGGGTCGCGATCTCCGCTGCGCCGGGGTGCCCGCGGAGACTGGATCGAGCCGCAAGCCTGACTTGGAGGGCGCCCAGCCATGCCTCGCGCATTCCGTGCGGATCTCTGATGTAGATGTCACACGCGAGCCGGATGACGGGGTCAACTTCATGGCGAAAGCTGACAGCAGGCAGGGCGCCAGAGTTGAATGCCAACCCCCAATGGGTGAGCTCACGCTCGACGTCAACGAAATCCTTGTTCCTCGTGCGTTCCATGGTTTGCTCCTGTTGGACATGCACTGTACACCCTTCAGGACAGCGGCCTGTTCATGGCGCTTGTTCATACTCGATCCAATCGGGCACGGCTGCGTAACGCGCTGAAGCCCACTGTGGGGTCGCAGCAGATGGCTGCATCGGAGCAAGACATGAACAACACTTCCCAGAACCAGAATGATGGCCGCAACTCGAGTGTCGAGAAGAAGCCCGGCCAGCAGGGCCACGCGGACGGCAAGGATCTCGGCGGTGAGGATCTGGCCGGACAGCAAGGGCAGCAACAGCAGCAGCCAAGCGAAACAGAGACTGGACAGCCAAGCCCTGGCCAGAACCCAAAGGCGGGTGTTGATCGCGACAGCCAGCGTTGATGCCCCAGAGGTGGCCGCGCCCAGCGCGGCTGCTTCGGCATCGACAGGAAGGCTGGAATGTCGTCTCACAATCAGGCTGTGGCCTTGATGTCTCAGATCATGTACCAATCGCGCCCGGTCAGCACGACGACGATGGCTCAGTGCCGGGCTTGCCATGGCGAGAGTCCTGGTGGAATGGAGTGTGCGCGGTGTTTGACTGAAGAGTTGGGAAGAGTGATTGCCAATCGAGGCGCTGCTCTTTGCTGGCTTGAGTCGTTCCTGAAAGTTCAGCGAGACGAGGCACGCGTGTTCATCTGTGCAAAGAGAGTCGATGCGTCAGCCTTGGAGTAGTCGCATTCGGACCTGACATTGCGCAAGCGTATGCTCGATAGATCCAGGAGCAACGCTATGAACTTCCCGATATGCATCTACGACCGAACGGGTACGGGGCTCCGCCTTCCTGCCGGGTGGTGGATTGACCTTCAGTCCGATCTCCCCGCTCTGGTGAGAGGTGGTGAGCGCATAGATCTGCCACGCTCATCGAGAGATGACCGCCCTCGCCTGGATCCTGAAGTTCTCAGCGATCTGTCGAGGCGGATCCGGGGCTCACAATGGCTAGAGTAGATCGAGCCCAACCGCCAGGTGTGCGCTGGTTGTTCTTCCGTCTTCGGAACGGACAGTCGATCAGCCCCGCCAGGCTGATGTCTGTCTGGTGCGAAGCCAGTGAATCGACTGAGTGCGCAGTACGCCGCGAGATCATTGACGGTGCTGGCTACGTGTATGCCCTTTATGCGCCCAATGGGCTGCGCTCACCTCGTCGCGTGGAACTGCGCATGAGGGCGCTTCTGGAAGAGGCGGGATTCGCCTTTACGATGGGAAGTTTGGCCGGGAGACATCCAGCCGACGGCTGAGGCGCGCTGTTTCCGGGACTGGAGGATCACTCTCCCGGTGGGCTCGCCGCCGCTCTGAGATCATGGCGTAGGGCCAGCCCAGCCGGCCGAAAGACTTTGCGTACGCCGCACGCGGCGCGGTGCCGATGCCTCCGGGCCCAAACGTGGTCATGCGCAATGACGGAACATCCTGCGAAATCAGGCAGCAGCTGAATCCATGCCTCGGGTACCTGCCCGCGCGCGATCGGCAGCAACAGCCTTGCGCCCTACACGCGATCACTTTCAGGCAGCCGCGACAGACCTCAGTGGAGCCTTCGCGGCGGCGGAGGCAATCCAGCCCTTCGGGCATGTCCATCACTCGCTTCTAGTCCTCGATATCGAATGGATCATCTGCTTGGAGCGCGCCAAGAGTTGTTGACGACGGCACTGCTCGAGCCAGTGGTGCCAGATCTCCATTTCGTCCATCAGACCTGTGGCCCCGCATGCAGGGCAGGTGAGGGTGGTTCCCTTCTGATCCGTTTCAAAGCCTGCGCCCCTGGTCATTGACGATCTCAGCCCACAGCTTCTACAGGTTGAACGCACCTGATCCAGTCGGATGATTGCGCCATTGAGCGCAAGCTGGGGCAGGATCGAATGGACCCTGAAGGCGTTGGGAGGGTGCATGGTCGTGCCATTTGGGGGGCTGGACACGGGAGCAAAGGATTGTGCACCGGAGAAGAGCCGCGAGATTGCAGTGTCCGCTCTTTGATGTGAGATCCCCTTCACGTCAATCGTCTCCGGCTGGCGGTCGAGGTGGATAGCCAGGAAGGATGCCCGAACGGGGCACACCCCCTGGGGGCAAAGCCGTTGCCAGCCCACGGCAGCAATGTGGTGCTGGCCCCTGACGGTGCCACCCAGTTCTTGCTTCGCATCTGCGAAGTGTCGCTGCAGGTCAGTTTCCGCGCACGCGATAGAGCAGCTGTCTGCCGAAATGGGCCTGACGGTGGAGTTTCCGAGTGATCGTGTTCGTTGCAGAGATCTGGCGGAAAGCTGAGGCACTGATTCATCGAACCGTAGCTCTACCGCGGCGCCACGATCTCCATGGCCAAACTAGAGCCTTCCCGGTTCAAGCCGGCAGCTGAAGACATTTCCTCCACTGCAAGGACGAATACTGAAACTACCGCCCTACGCATGGCAGATGCAGTCCATTCCGCATCTGGACTATCCACAGCAGGTTGGCGCGTTAAGACTCGGATGCATCAGATCCGAGCGTCGAGGCGACTCCACGTTTTAATCCTTGTTTGAGCTCAACCCAGCTGCGGCGGGTGTTGACTGGCATAAACGAATCTCCAATCGGGATTCAGTATCCCCTCGGGGCTTCCGCTGATGGGGCAGATCAGTGGCGCAGATCAGTGTCTGTGGCGCACGCTTGCCAGACACGGCATTGAAGATGACCGGCCAGTACGCTCGGCCGATGATGCCGGCATGCCTCCGACCGGCTTCACAAATCTGTACCCCGAAGACGGGCATAGTGCCCTCTGAGTAGTGTGAGCGCGTCCATCCAGCCACGGGGTTTCCCCGAACGCCAGGAGGTCACTGTGCCAAGTTGGGATGAAGGAATGAAGTTGACGCGTCGCCAGGTGATCGCCGGCGGCGCCACGACCGTGGCGATGTCCGCCGCACCAGGGGCGTCATCGCTCGCCGCCGAACTGGCGGCATCCCCGCCGCCCAGGCCGCCGGTCATCAGCACGGTGGCCTTGACCGTCAACGGCGCGCGCCGGGAGCTTGAGCTCGACACGCGAACCACGCTGCTCGATGCCCTACGCGAACATCTGGAGCTGACCGGGACCAAAAAGGGCTGCGACCACGGTCAATGCGGTGCCTGTACCGTGCTGGTCAACGGTGAGCGCATCAATGCCTGCCTCAGCCTGGCGGTGCAGCACCAGGGCGATGCCATCACCACCATCGAAGGCCTCGGAACCCCCGATGACCTGCATCCGATGCAGGCCGCCTTCATCAAGCATGACGGTTACCAGTGCGGGTATTGCACGCCGGGGCAGATCTGTTCGGCGGTAGCGGTACTGGACGAGATCAAGCGGGGTGTCCCCAGCCATGTGCAGGCGGACGTCAGCGCACTGCCCCAGGCCACCAGCATGGAAATGCGCGAACGCATGAGTGGCAACCTCTGCCGATGCGGCGCCTATTCCAACATTGCCGAGGCAATGCAAGAGGTCGCTGGCGTGACCTCTGCAGGGAGGCGCTCATGAGGGCCTTCAGTTACGAACGCGCGAAGTCCCCGGCCGAGGCCGCCAAAGCCGTGGCCGGTACCGAGGGTGCGAAGTTCCTGGCCGGAGGGACCAACCTGCTCGACCTGATGAAGCTGGAGGTCGAGACGCCAACGCACCTGGTCGACGTGCAGGACATCGGCCTGGACAGGATCGAACCCACCGACGAGGGCGGCCTGCGCATCGGCACGCTGGTCACCAATACCGCACTGGCCTCGCATGAACGCGTGCGCCGCGACTACGCGGTGCTGACCCGCGCGATCGTGGCAGGCGCCTCCGGGCAGCTGCGCAACAAAGCCACCACCGGCGGAAATCTGCTGCAGCGCACGCGCTGCCCGTACTTCTACGACCCCCATCTTCCCTGCAACAAGCGCCTGCCCGGATCAGGCTGCGGCGCGCTCGAAGGGTTCTCCCGGCAGATGGGCGTGATCGGCACCTCGGACAGCTGCATCGCGACCTATCCGGGCGACATGGCGGTGGCCCTGCGGGTGCTGGACGCCTCGATCCAGACCGTCAGGGGTGACGGTAGTACGCGCAGCATCCCGATCGCCGATTTCCATCGTTCCCCCGGCGACAGGCCGCAGCAGGACAACGTGCTGCAGCGCGGTGAGCTGATCACCCACGTCACGCTGCCGGAACCCCTGGGCGGTCGGCACGTGTACCACAAGGTACGTGACCGCGCGTCCTATGCGTTCGCACTGGTGTCGGTCGCCGCGGTCGTGCAGCAAGACGGCTCGGCGCGGTTCGCCTTCGGTGGAGTTGCGCCGAAGCCGTGGCGCATCGAGGCAGCCGAACCCCTGCTGCGCGACGGCGTAAAGGCCGCGGCCCGGCAGGTGTTCGCCGGCGCCCGTCCGACGCGGGAGAACGCGTTCAAGATCGCTCTCGCCGAGCGCACCCTCGCAGCCGTGCTGGTGGAAGGAGAGCACTGATGCCCCTTGAATTCAACACCCCCGCCGGTGACAACCTGTTCGACAAGGCTAAGGTCGTCGGCAAGTCGACGCCGCGCATCGACGGCCCACGCAAGACCACCGGCACCGCCCCCTATGCGTATGAGCGCCATGACGTGGCACCGAACCAGGCCTACGGCTATATCGTCGGCGCGGGCATCGGCAAGGGGCGCATCATTTCTATGGATGCCTCCCGCGCACGCGCCGCCCCGGGCGTGCTGGCGGTCATCACCGCTCCGGAGACCAAGCCGGTCGGCAAATCGAACTGGAACAATGCACCGCTGTTCGGCGGCCCCGAAGTGGCCCACTACCACCAGGCCATCGCCTGCGTGGTGGCAGAGACCTTCGAGCAGGCCCGCGCCGCCGCGGCATTGATCCGCACCCGCTATGAGCGCGGCAAGGGCCGTTTTGATTTTCCCGCACTGGCGCCGTCCGCGCCGCTGGCAAAGGGGCGCGATGGCAAGCCCGACCGGCAGGCGCTGGGCGATTTCGACACCGCCTACGCGAGCGCCGCGGTCAAACTCGACGAGACCTACCACACCTCCGACGAAAGTCATTCGATGATGGAGCCGCACGCCACCATCGCCGCCTGGGAGGGCGACACGCTCACGCTGTGGACGGCGAACCAGATGATCGACTGGGCCAGGCAGGGCATGGCGGCGATCCTCGGCATCGATCCTGCCAAGGTGCGCGTGGACTCGCCCTATATCGGCGGCGGCTTCGGCGGCAAGCTGTTCATCCGTGCCGACGCGGTGCTGGCCGCGTTGGCGGCCAAGCAGGTCGGGCGACCGGTGAAGATCGCGCTGCAACGGCCTTTGATGGCCAACAATACCACCCACCGGCACGCAACCATTCAACGCGTCCGGATCGGTTGCGCGAAAGACGGCAGGATCTCCGCCATCGCCCATGAAAACTGGTCGGGCAACATCAACGGCGAGGACGGCGAGAACGGCACCCTGCAGACGCCCAAGCTCTATGCGGGCGCCAACCGCCTGGTGGCCAACTACATCGCCACGCTCGACATGCCCGAAGGCAATGCAATGCGCGCGCCGGGCGAAGCGCCAGGCCACATGGCGCTGGAAGTGGCGATGGACGAAATGGCCGAGAAGCTGGGCCTCGACCCGATCGCGTTCCGCATCCTCAACGAGCCGGAGGTCGTACCCGGCGACCCGTCCAAGAAGTTCTCCGACCGCAACCTGGTGCGCTGCCTGCGCGAAGGTGCCAAGCGCTTCAACTGGAACAAGCGCAATGCCAGGCCGGCGCAGGTAAGGGAAGGGCACTGGCTGGTCGGCATGGGCGTGTCCGCAGGCTATCGCGGCGCACCGACGATGAAGTCGTCGGCGCGGGTGCGGCTCGACGGCCAGGGCGGCGTGATCGTGGAAACCGACATGACCGACATCGGCACGGGCTCCTACACGATCATCGCGCAGACGGCAGCTGAGACCATGGGCGTGCCGCTGGACCGGGTCCAGGTGACCCTCGGCGACTCTCGTCATCCTGCATCCGCCGGTTCCGGCGGCCAGTGGGGCGCGGCAAGCTCCACCGCAGGCGTGTACGCCGCGTGCGTCAGCCTGCGCCGCAAGGTGGGCGAGAAAATGGGCTTCAACGGCGACACCGCAAACTTCGCCGATGGCCGCATCCAGGCGGATGGGCGGACCATCAAGCTGGCGGAGGCGGGGACACTGTCGGCGGAGGACGGCATTGCCTTCGGCGACTTCAAACAAGGCTACGACGTCGGCACCTATGCAGGGCATTTCTGCGAGGTCGCCGTGCATGCCTACACTGGAGAGACGCGCATTCGCCGCATGCTTGCCGTATGCGATGGCGGCCGGATCCTCAATCCGCTGTCCGCGCGCAGCCAGGTCATCGGCGGGATGGTGATGGGCGCGGGGGCGACCCTCATGGAGGAACTGGTGGTCGACAAGCGGCTTGGCTTGTTCATCAACCACGACCTGGCCGGCTACGAGGTTCCCGTGCACGCCGATATTCCGTACCAGGAAGTGGTCTTCCTCGATACGCTTGACCCGGTGATCTCTCCGATGAAGGCCAAGGGCGTGGGTGAACTGGGCATCTGTGGGGTCGGCGCCGCGATCGCCAATGCGGTCTACAACGCAACCGGTGTGCGCGTACGCAGCTATCCCATCACCCTGGACAAGCTGTTGCCCGGCTTGCCCGACGTGGGCTGACCCTTGCGCATGGACCAACCCGCGGCCTCAGCCACTCTGGAGGCCTCCGCGATAGGCGGAGGAGGGCCCAGGGATGCTGCCGGGCAATTGTCCGCAGCACCGGGCTTCCTCACCGAAGGAAGCCCGCGGAGTGTGCTCGAGACGGCGTTGACGCGCGCGCGCGCGGGGGAGCACGCCGTGCTGGCGCTGGTGCTGGAAACCGATGGCTCCACCTACGCCGGTGCCGGCGACATGGTGCTGTTCTGCAACGGCAGCCAGGTCGGCTGGCTGAGCGGCGGATGCCTGGAGCCCGAGCTCGCGCGACGTGCAGAGCAGGTAAGCGTGGCAGGGCAGGTCGATTGGATCGAGATCGACACGCGCAGTGACGAGGACCTGCTGAGTGGGTCCGCGCTTGGGTGCCGCGGTCGGCTGCGGATTGCGCTCCTGCCATTACGTGCCATGGCCGGCATCGACGTTGTCATCGAGGCATGGCTGCGCGAGGGTGTGCCACTACAGCGCGAGCTTCGCGCATCGGGGCAGATTGTTTTCCGCGCGGGCCATCGCGAGCGGACGTGGCAGCTGCATCCGATGGACGGTATGCAGCCCTTTGGTGAGGGGGCGTGGTGTTTGACGCTGCCCCGGCTTCCGCGGGCCCTGATCCTGGGGGGCGGTCCTGAAACGCCCTTCCTGGTTCCGTTGCTGCGTGGCCTGGGGTGGCAGATCAGCGTGGCCGAACGGCGAGCGCGCTGGGCCTCAGCGGGGCAGGGCGCCGATGCACAGTTGCAGATCAGCCCGGCCCAGGCGCTCCATGGCGACCCGTGCGACGCGGTACTGGTGATGCATCACGATTTCGAACTTGACCGGGAGGCGCTGGTGGCCCTGGCGGATACCAAAGTCGCGTTCATTGGACTGCTGGGTCCGCAGCGAAGGCGCGAGGACTTATTCAAACTGCTGACTCCGGATCAGCGCCACCGCCTGTCCCCGAGACTTCGATCACCGGTTGGCCTGAAAATCGGCGGCCGAGGGCCAGAGGCGATTTCGCTCAGCATCGCCGCGCAGCTGCAGCAATGGCGAAGCGCGCGCGGCAGGTGACTGACCCGCATGCGGTCGTCGTGCTTGCTGCCGGCGGGAGCACCCGACTTGGCCAGCCCAAGCAGCTTCTAACCCGGCAGGGCGAGACCCTGGTACATCGCGTGGTCCGATTGGCGCTGGAGCTCGCGCCAGTGCAGGTGCTGGTCGTAGTAGGCGCGAACGCACAGGCAGTGACATCTAGCATTGCCGGGCTGGATGCCACCCCGGTAACCAACCACCACTGGGAACGCGGCCTGGCGAGCAGTCTGCAGGTTGCCGGCGCACACCTGCTGCCGACGGTGAGCGCGGTGATGGTCGTGGCATGCGACCAGCCCGCAATCGAGCGTTCCCATCTGCAGGCGCTGCTTTCGGGTGCCCGCGCCACGACGTCAGGGTGCGCTGGCACCCGTCACGGGAGTGCGCTTGGCGTTCCCGCGGTAGTGCCGCGCGCCTGGTTCACCCCTGTGGGTGCAGCCGGTGACCGCGGCTTCGGAGCGCGCCTGCAGCAACTTCCTGCCGATATGGTGCATGTCCTACAGGCACCGGAACTGGGCCTCGATATCGACACGCCAGAAGATCTTGCGCGTGCGCGCGATGCGGGCTGGATCGATACTGAGTGATCAGCATGACCCGCCCGGTGGGGCACAGCTGTCGACTGGATTGCCGGCCGCAACATGTGGTTTGCCGGCGGTGATGGCATCGGCATCAACAATGGCGGCCCGTCGCGCTGGCATTCGCGGCTGAACCCCAATATCGGGTTCTATTTCTGAAAGGTGCTACGCGTCGGCTACGATGCTACGGTCGGCATCGTAGCCGGTGGCAGGGGACGCAATGGATATGCAGGCAGCGGGCGAACTCGATTCGCCGGTAAAGACCGCTTCGCAGGAACTGACCTTCCACTGGCTCTACCAGCGGGCCCAGGGGCTGGCTGAGCACAGCATCTATCCGAAGGCGGGCAGGGTGGAAACGTGGGCGTTTCGCATCGGCTTGGGCGCCGCAATCGTTGGCATTCTCTGTGGCCAGCTGCCTGATCGGTGGCTACCTGTGAGTGTGGTGCTGCAAGTGGTTGTTGCGTGCCTGGCCATCGAGATCGGCGGCTTCATCGTTGGAGTTGCCCTGGCCGCCTGCAGAGGAATTCACCAGTTCAGCCAGCCACGGCTCTCGCACGCCAAGGAGATGGACGGCGACTTCGCGCACTGGCAAACGGTGGTTACCGAGCTTCGCAGCTTCCCCCGCATCGAGCGCGAGCGACGCCTTCGCTATGTCAGCACGCTGCGCACCAACATGATCGAGCGCATGGGCATGATGTATGGCGGCCTGCAGCGGCTCGGGCCGTTTCCACTGCTGATCGCGCTCTACCTGCAATTCCGCGAATGGAAATGGGGTGACTGGGCGAGCGCGTTCGACGTCAGCCTGGTCGGCGCATTGTTGATCTTCGCCATGGTGCTGCTGTACCTCCTGGGCTGGATGCTGATCAGCCTCCGCACCCGCCTGGATACTTACGTCGCCCTGCTCGAGGGCTCCACCCACGAGCCCGAGCCCCCGCAACCAGCGCCACAGTAGAGCCGAGCCATGCTCGGCTACGGCATGCCACATCGCACCCATCAGGTATCTCACCAGCCAGCAGCTGCAGCTGCCCGGTCCATCAGAACAGGCTTCGGCACGCCCGCCAGAACCTGGTCCAGATAGTCCACGGGCTGCAACTGCCCTTGAAGCAGCGCACGCAACGGCAGAACGGCGGGCGCCCGCCATTGAGGCTGCCTTTTCGGAAGGGGCATCCTGCTTGGCGATCAACTGCGTAAACGCGGCTGCCGCGATGTTTCGCTTGTGCGTAGAGCTGTCCACAGTCGAACTTGTGCCTTCGCCTGATCAGGGCGGGCCCAGTCCGAAAGTTGCGCGGGAAGCGAGTGGAAGCGGCGGCGCGGTCACTGTCCAGGCGGTAAGTAGTGGAGGCACTATCGTCCGCGTAGGTGAGCGCCCCATGGGCACGCTCCCAGAATCCAAACCCTATCCGCCAAGCTTCTAGCTCTAACGCGAGCAGATAGCGGAAGTTTCAGCGAGAGGGGTAAACTCCGGCCATCTGGATGGATTGTGCAGGGGACCATGCCAATTGCCATTGATCCGCGCCTAGCGGCGCGACTTGTAGAGCGTTTAGCCACTGAGCTGGACCAAGCAACTGTCTTTGGCAACGTCCTTGTCATGACTTCATCAATGCCAGGCCTCGGCAGCATTGATCGAAGCTTGCCAAGCAAGGGCGCTTTGGCTGAAGAGTTGAGCCTATACATCGGCGATCAGCCATTTTCCACATTCATTTCTGGCGAAATCCACCGGCTTTTCAGAGGGGACACCTTTGATATTAATGTCGGCGAGATACCGCTTTCTTCCTTTGATGAGACCAAAGACACGAGGCAAGTGGCGACGGAGCTTGTTAGGCAATTTTGCTCACTGCCCTGGAGCTATGAGGTTTGCCTTCGCCTGCCAGATGGCCTTTACCACCTTTTGGTGGCCCATCCCGGGGGGATCACGCTCTCCGATCGCCATCGACTGGTACTTGGGGCAGATCTTGAGGATCCGTACCCCAAACCAACCAACCTCCTTTCTCTCTCGGCACTGGCAAGTCCAACGCTGCTGAACGCGTTCTCCGGGACACATAAGAGGTCGCTCTGGGATAAAGACGCCGTATACCTCGTCGTTAAGGTCGATGGCTATTTCAGGCTGTCCGCGACTGAGCCCATTCTTTCTGCACGCGATGACATATTTGCCTTTCTTGGCCTAGGAATTGCCCTTGGGCTCCTCTCGGCTAGCGCCGCGCACACCCTCGGCGAGGCCCCTAAATCTACTCAGTTGATCGTGTATCGACAGTCTCCCGAAGATGTAGCAGGATCGGGCTTCTTTGCTCTGGAAGATCATCAACAGAAGGGCATCCAAAGCCTGGACCTAGTGGGGGACCTTGGTCGGCAGCCCAGTGCCATCCGAGAAAAATTGGATCGCATCAGCCTGATTCTTCGATCAAAAGAGGGCAAGAACATCAAGCTTTCTGCGCGCTGGCTTTTTGACAGCTACTGCGGCCGTGACAAGCTGCTCAGCTACGTGCAGGCAACGGTGGCCTTGGAGATCCTGCTCGGAGATGAGGATGCGGATGCAAATGTCGGCTTGGGCACCCTTATCGCCAATCGATGCGCCTACCTTATCGCGACCTCGCCAGAGGGACGAGCCAACATAGTTGGTGCTTTTCGCGACATATACCGTATCCGCTCAAAGATTGTTCATCGCGGGAAGAGTCGCCTAAACTCAGACGAGAGTAGTCTTTTTCACTACCTTCAGCAGTTGGTGAAGCTTGTAATTGACAAGGAGCAGCGACTCATGGAACGGGAGGTCAGCAAAGAATGAAGCGATGGATTTCAGCAGGCATTCTGGTGCTGGCATACAGCGGGCCTGGACAGGCTCAACAAGTCAGCAAATGCGTCACTAAGACCGGCGTTGAGTATCGATCCGGGCCATGCGTTGACGGTGTTGCCGCTAGGACTTGGTCCGCAGAGATAGCCGCAAGATCCCCGCAGGTAGTCGCCAATGAGCGCCGACTCGATCAGATTCGGCAGGAATCCGCAGCTAAGAGCCAGCGAGCGGTATCCGCGCATACTTCGCGCGGTACTGCGATCCAGTTTTCCCAGTATAAGAATCCCGATCGCTGCGCTTGGGCGAAGGCCCAACGTGCCGCCGCCTTCGAGGCTGCGGGCCACCGACGCACCTTCGCGCTGAGCCGCCAAATGGACGACTTGGTGTATGAATCATGCAAGTAGCCGGGGTGTAGGGGCGGCGCCCCTACGGAAGCGCCTCACACGCGCTGACGATGTCTCGGCCCACGGCTCATGTAGACCACGTTGGAGGTTTCGGCGCCGGAACCGGGATCACCGACGCCCAACCGCCGTTCTCGGCGAATTCTGAGGACTTCGGCAAGGTAGATCACGCCGGATTTCGCCGTGGCGGACCTCGTGGAGGCCGGAGCCGATCGTGCAGCCAAGTCTGCGCGAGCCTCGGCCATCATCAGTCGCCATTCCCGCGCAATGTTGCAGGTCAGGGACCACCAGGCCATGTCGCCGGGCTCCAGCTGGTGACCTTCGGGGGTGAACATGTGTCCAGCTTGGAAGCCGAAACCGGCCCAAGGGCCGGTCAGGTCAATTCTGTCGTGCGGATCCATCTCGATCATGCTGCAAGCTCATCCTTGTCGGGGGAGCCAGCAGGCAGGCAAGAGCCAAGCCAGAGCCGGAGCCATTGCCAAGCCGAGCCTACGAACCGGATCAGGCCAGACATAGCATTTCGCATAATGTATATTATGTTCAGTCCGCTCCAGCAAGAGTGTCTCGGCACACCTCTAACCACGTCCCGGCTTCTACACGGCCGTCTGGTCACGCCTGAGGGTCGTCAACTGCTCCCTGAGGACTTGGCATGTGTCCGTGCAAGCTCAGCATCTGCTACTCACGACAGCGCAGCCACTCGCCCTTGGCGTTGCGCAGCTGCTCCCAGCCGTTGCTCAATCGCCGCATTGCGGTCCCGCCCATGCAGGCAGCGCCCAACTGCTTTGCCTCCGCGCTGCCGTAAGCCGGCATGCGCACAATCTCGCTCGACGGTGTTGGTATGCCTTGGCGACGCGCCTCACCTTGGATCAACGCCCGCTCGATGTCCGTGCAGTAGCGGCGCACGCGCAGATCGATGTGCTGCTGGCATCTGAGTGGTTCAGCGCCGAGATTGTTCGGCTTTGGCGGCGACGGCGTATGCCTGAGCAGCGGCTGCGGACCCGTCGCGGAGCGAATAGCCTGCGCCTGCGACGCCGTTGCCAGCAGCAAAAGCGCCACAACCAGGCCTGATCGAATGTCCATTTCGTCCTCCATGTCCGTCAGCAAGGCATCCCATTACACATTGTGCGTGACGCGTCACGATAATTGGGGGCGGACTGCAAGGCAGTTCCGCAGGCCCCGGGCGTCCGGAAACTATCGCGAGGCGGTTGATCCCCGTACAACGCAGCGGCCGGTCATCACCAGCCTGCGCACTGGCATCTCCGGTGCACGCAGGCGCTCCAGCAGCAGCGACATCGCGGCCCGCCCCATCTCCTCCACCGGTTGCTCGACGACGGTGATGCCCGGTTCAACCAGCTCGGTCCAGCGCTCGTTGTCGAACCCCGCCAGCGCCAGCGCGCCTGGAATCGCCAGTCCTGCGCTGCGTGCCGCTTTCAGTGCTCCCATCAGCAGCAGGCTGTTGCTGGTAACCAGCGCCTCGGGCCTCGAGGGCCCAGCCAGCCACTGTCCGGCGGTGCTGATGGCGGCCTCGGCCGTGGGTTCGACTTCCCGGTAGTCCGGTTCCAGCCCATGCCTGCGCATGGCCGCAAGATAGCCATCACGACGTTCGGCCGCAGTGGTGCTGGTGCTGCCGAACAGGCCGCCGATGCGTCGGTAGCCGCGTTCAACCAGATGCTCGACCAGGCCGGCCATGGCCGCCGGATTGTCCAGCACCACGCTGTCGATCGCCCCGCCCGGCGCGGCGCGGTCGACCAGTACCGTCGGATAGTCCAGTGCGAGCCGTTCCAGCCGCCCCACCGTGGTTCGGGTCGGCGCGAAGATCAGCCCGCTGATGCGCTCCTCGTGCATCAACTGCAGGTACAGTGCCTCGCGCTCGGGGTCCTCGTCGGTGTTGCACAGGGTGACGCGCAGGCCCTCGCGATAGGCGACCTCCTCCACCGCGCGAATCAGCGCGGTAAAGAAGGGGTTGCGGATATCCGCCACGACCAGCCCGATGATGCCGGTATGCCGGGAGCGCAGGCGCCTGGCCTGCAGGTTCGGGCGATAGCCGGTCTGGCGGATGGCGGCCTCGACCCGGCTGCGCACCTCTCCACTGACCGGGCCGCCACCCAGCACGCGCGACACCGTGGATTTGGAGACGCCCGCCACGCGCGCCACGTCGTTGATGCTGATGCTCATTGGATTGGAAACGTTCCCGGTCAACTGTGCTGGCCGCAGCGCGACGGCCGTTCAGGACAATGCTAACGCCAAAGTACTATTGGATTTTTGTGCAGTGCACATTGAAATGCGGACTGGGAACGTTCCCAATACGCCAGCACACCCTTCCCGGAGCCCGCCTTGTCTTCCCTCCCCGCCCCTGCTCCCGTCAGCCACGAACTGATCCGCCTCGGCGCACGGGCCCGTGACAAGGCAGATGCCATCGCCCAGGCCGCACAGATGCTGCTGGCCGCCGGCTGCGTTGCGCCGGGCTACGAAACCAGCATGGGCCGCCGTGAGCAGCTGGCGAACACCTTCCTCGGCCACGGTGTGGCGATCCCGCATGGGCTCGGCGAGGACCGCCATCTGGTGCGCCGCGATGGCATTGCCGTGCTGCAGTTGCCGGACGGTGTCGAATGGAATCCGGGCCAGGTGACGCGGCTGGTGGTCGGCATCGCCGCCCAGTCCGACACCCACATCACCCTGCTGCGCCGGCTCACCCGGCTCATCCAGGATGACGCCACGCTGCAGCGTCTGTTCACGACCGCCGAAGCGAGCGAGATCGTGACAGCGCTGGCCGGCGACGTCACCACCTTGGCCAACGATGTTCCAGCGCAGGATCTGGCCGAGCATTTCGGCTGGACCATCGCCTACCCCAATGGCCTGCATGCGCGCCCTGCCACTCGCTGGGCCGAGACGGCCCGCAGTTTCAGCGCCCGTGCCCAGGTGCGCGCAGGCGACCAGGCGGCCGATGCCAAGAGCCTGGTCGCGCTGCTGCAGCTGGGTCTGCGTCATGGCGACCCGGTGAGTGTGTCTGCCGAAGGCGCGGATGCGCCGGCACTGCTGGCCGCACTGCGCAGGGTCATGGAGGGGTTGGTGGCTCAGGAAAAGGCCGATGCCGAACGTGCAGCACAGCGCAAGGCGGCGCCGGTCGCGGGCTGGAATCCACCGGAGGCACAGGCAGCGATCGTCGGCATTGGTGCCAGCCCCGGGTTGGCGATCGGCCGGATCCATGTGCTCGCCAGCAGGCAGACCAACGTCGCCGACCACCCCGCCCCGCTCGGGGAAGGCGGTGCACGCCTGCAGGACGCGCTCGGCCGCACCCGCCAGCAGCTGGCGGCGCTGCAGGACGACACCCAGCGCCGGCTCGGCGCATCCGATGCGGCGATCTTCGGGGCCCAGGCCGCGCTGCTCGACGACACAGACCTGATCACCCGCACCTGTCAGCTGATGGTGGAAGGCCATGGCGTCGCGTGGTCATGGCACCAGGCCATCGAACAGATTGCCTCCGGACTGGCGGCGCTGGGCAATCCGGTGCTCGCCGGGCGCGCAGCCGACCTGCGTGACGTGGGTCGGCGTGTGCTGGCACAGCTTGATCCGTCTGCGGCCGGCGGTGGTCTCGCCGACCTGCCCGCCTACCCCTGCATCCTGCTCGCGGCCGACCTTTCACCGTCAGACACCGCCAACCTCGACACCCGTCGCGTGCTCGGTCTGGCCACCGCACAGGGCGGGCCCACCTCACATACCGCGATCCTCTCGCGCACGCTCGGGTTGCCGGCGCTGGTTGCCGGTGGCGCGGATCTGCTGACGATTGAAGCGGGTGTGGAGGCCATCATCGACGGCAGCAGCGGGCGGCTCTATCTGTCTCCGTCCGATGCCGATCTCGCTTCGGCCCGCGCCTGGATCGCCGAGCAGCAGCACATCCGCGAACGCGAGGCCGCGCAACGCGCGCAGCCCGCGCAGACGACCGACGGCCACCGCATCGACATCGGTGCCAACGTCAACCTGCCCGAACAGGTGCCGTTGGCACTGGAACAGGGCGCCGAAGGCGTTGGCCTGATGCGGACCGAGTTCCTGTTCCTCGAGCGCGGCAGCACGCCCAGCGAGGATGAGCAGTACGCCACGTATCGGGCGATGGCCAGCGCCCTGGATGGCCGCCCGCTGATCGTGCGCGCGCTCGACATCGGCGGCGACAAGCAGGTTGCGCACCTGGAGCTGCCGCATGAGGACAACCCGTTCCTCGGCGTGCGCGGCGCGCGCCTGCTGCTGCGCCGTCCCGATCTTCTGGAGCCGCAGCTGCGGGCGCTGTATCGCGCGGCGAAGGACGGTGCGCGCCTGTCGATCATGTTCCCGATGATCACGTCCGTACCGGAACTGATCGCGCTGCGTGCCATCTGCGAACGGTTGCGCATCGGGCTGGAGGCGCCCGAAGTGCCGATCGGCATCATGATCGAAGTGCCCGCAGCCGCAGCCCAGAGCGATGTGCTGGCGCGCCATGCCGATTTCTTCTCGATCGGCACCAATGACCTGACCCAGTACGTGCTGGCGATCGATCGCCAGAATCCGGAACTCGCCGTCGAGGCCGACAGCCTGCATCCCGCCGTGCTGCGCGCGATCCGCGCCACGGTCGACGGCGCACGCACGCATGGGCGCTGGGTCGGCGTCTGCGGTGGCCTGGCGGGCGACCCGTTCGGCGCCATGCTGCTGGCCGGTCTCGGCGTGGACGAGCTGTCGATGACCCCGAACGATGTTCCGGCGGTGAAGGCCCGCCTGCGCGGTACCCGGTTGGCCGATCTGCAGGCGCTGGCCGGCAAGGCACTGGACTGCGAAACCACCGAACAGGTGCGTGCCCTTGAGGGAGCGCGCGCATGACCCCCCGCGCCGTCACCGTCACCCTGAACCCGGCGATCGACCAGACCGTGCGCCTGGCGGGCCTGCAGCCGGGGCATGTGCATCGTGCCTTCAGCAGCCGCGACGACGCGGGGGGCAAGGGCATCAATGTTGCCGCCTGCCTGGCCGACTGGGGCGTGCCGACAGCCGCACTGGGTGTGATCGGCGAGGACAACCCGGGCGTGTTCAGTGCGCTGTTCTCGGCGCGCGGCATCACCGACGGCTGCCTGCGCGTGCCGGGCAGGACCCGCACCAACATCAAGCTTGTGGATGAGACCCACGGCGAGACCACTGATATCAACCTGCCCGGCCTGCCCTTGAACGGCGCCGATCTGGATGCGGTGTGCCGACGACTCGCCGCCGTGCTCCAGCCACAGCTGCCGGTGGTGTTGTCCGGCAGCCTGCCCTCCGGCCTGCCGGCCGATTCATGGACGCGACTGCAGGCGCAGGCGGGCGGCGCGGGCGCGCGGGTACTGCTCGACACCAGCGGCGATGCGCTCGCCGCCGCCCTGAGCAGCGCACACGCGTCAGTGCCCTATGCGGTCAAGCCCAACCGCCACGAACTGGAGTCGTGGGCCGGAACGCCGCTGCCGGATCGGAGCGCCCTGCGCGCTGCCGGCCTGCGCCTGCTTGAACGCGGGGTTGCGCTGGTGGTGATTTCGATGGGCGTCGACGGCGCGCTGTTCATGGATCGCAACGGCGCCCTGATCGCGCGTCCCCCGCGTCTGTCGCAGGGCAGCACGGTCGGTGCGGGCGACGCCATGGTGGCCGGTATCGCCGCCGCACTGCTTGAGCCGGCCTTCGACCTGGCCAGCTGCGCGCGCCTGGCAACGGCCTTTTCGATGAGTCGCCTGCACAGCGGCGACGCGCGACGGCTGGATCCGGCGCAGGTCCGCGGGTGGACGGACGATGTACTGATCGAACGATTGGATTGAAACCCGGCAGGCGGCGCTGCAGGCCCCACGGCCCGCCCCAGCGCCTCACGCAGAACAGAACCCGAAGAATTCCAGGAGTTCCCATGCACCCTTTCCCCGTCATCATCGCCGCTGGCGCGCGCAGCATCGAGGCCGTTCTCGCTGCCGAAGCGCTGCGCCGCGCCGCCCGCCAGCGTGGCCTCGAACTGGTGATCGAGATCCGCAGCGAACAGGGCGTGACCGGCGCACTTGATGCCGCACACGCCACCGCGACGACGCTCCTGCTGGTGGGCGACGGCGAGGCCGATCTGACCCGCTTCGACACTGCGACGGTGGTGCGCGCCGGCCTCGGCGAAGTGCTGGACAATCCACTCGCTGCATTGGCATCACTGGAAACTGCTGTGCCCAAGGCCGATGCGGCGGACCCTCGCAAGCGCATCGTCGCTGTCACCTCCTGCCCGACCGGCATCGCCCACACGTTCATGGCGGCCGAAGGCCTGCAGCAGGCCGGCAAGGCGCTTGGCCACGCAATCCGGGTCGAAACGCAGGGCTCGGTCGGTGCGCAGGATGCGTTGAGCGACGAGGAAATCGCTGCCGCCGACCTGGTGCTGATCGCCGCAGACCGTGAAGTGGATCTGTCACGCTTCGCCGGCAAGCGCCTGTTCAAGAGTGGCACCAAGCCCGCGATCAACGATGGCCAGAACCTGCTCCGCAAGGCGCTGGCCGAGGCCAATGTCCACGCCGGCGCGTCTGCCCCGGGCCGCGCACCCGAGAAGAGCAAGGGCACCGGCCCCTACAAGCACCTGATGACCGGCGTATCGTTCATGCTGCCGTTCGTGACCGCAGGTGGCCTGCTGATCGCGTTGGCATTCGCCCTCGGCGGCATCTATGCCTTCGACGATGCACACAAGGGCACGCTGGCCTGGTCCCTGTTCCAGATCGGCGCCAAGGCCGGCTTCACTTTGATGGTGCCGGCACTTGCCGGCTACATCGCCTATTCCATCGCCGACCGCCCCGGCATCGCGCCCGGCATGATCGGCGGGCTGGTCGCGGTCAACATGGACGCGGGCTTCATCGGCGGCATCCTGGCCGGCTTCATTGCCGGCTATGGCGTGCACTGGATCAACCGAGCGCTGCGCCTGCCGCGCAGCCTGGAGGGCCTCAAGCCGGTATTGATCCTGCCAGTGCTGGGCACCCTGCTGGTGGGCCTGTTGATGATGTACGTGATCGGCACGCCGGTCGCAGGGCTGCTGGCCTGGCTGACCGAATGGCTGCGGGGCATGCAGGGCAGCAGCGCGATCGTGCTCGGTCTGCTGCTGGGCGGAATGATGGCGGTGGACATGGGCGGCCCGGTCAACAAGGCTTCCTATGCATTCTCCACTGCATTGATCTCCAGCCAGGTCTACACGCCGATGGCAGCGACGATGATCGGCGGCATGACGCCGCCATTGGGCATCGCATTGGCGACGTGGTTGTTCAGCAACCGCTTCACGGCCGAGGAACGCGGCACTGCCGGAGCCGCCGGCGTGCTCGGTCTCAGTTTCGTCACTGAAGGTGCGATCCCCTACGCCGCGCGCGATCCGCTGCGCACCATTCCGGCGCTGATCCTTGGCTCGGCCGTGGCCGGCGCGATCTCGATGGCCGCCGGTGTCGAACTGAAGGTCCCCCATGGTGGCGTGTTCGTGCTGCCGATCCCGAACGCGGTCACCCATCTGGGCGTCTACCTGCTGGCGCTGCTGGCCGGCGTCACCGTGACGGCGCTCGCGCTGCGTCTCCTCAAGAAGCCGGTCACCGCCGCGGCCTGACCGTTCTCCCTGCCTCGATCACTCGGCTGTCCCGGCTCTCCGGGGCCGCGTCGTTGCCCATCTACAGGACTTCCGCCCATGCCCCGCTCCTCCCGCCGCCTGCTGCTGGCCGCACTCCTGCTGACGCTGCCCTCGCTGGCCGCGGCCGCCGACCGGGGCGAGGTCGTTTCACCCAAGCTTTCCTACACCGGCGAAGCCGCGGCCACGCTCGACGGCGGCAAGAACAGCGGCACCGCCTACGCCGGCCAGCTGATGTTCGGCGCGGACGTGAACCTGGAGGCCGCGTTCGGGTGGCAGGGGGCAACGATCAAGGCCTACGGCATCAACCGCCATGGCACCAACCTGGCTGCCAGCAGCACCGGCAACAGCACCTCGGTGCAGGAAATCTACGGCGGCCAGGGGACGCGTCTGGCCAATCTGACCCTCGAACAGAAACTGCTCGACGACCGCCTGGTGCTCGAAGCCGGACGCAGCGTCGCCAACATCCGCTTCCTCGGCTCCGAACTGTGCCAGTACTTCCAGGGCAATTCGGCCTGCGGCAACCCGACCTACGTGTTCCGCACCAGCAACTTCACCTGGTGGCCGGTGTCGAGCTGGATGGCCGATGCCACCACCTGGTTGACGCCGGATGTCTATCTGCGCGTCGGCGCCTACCAGGTCGATCCGAGTCAGGCCGAAGACGGCCAGCATGGCCTGAAATGGAGCACGCACCAGGCCACCGGCTGGATCGTGCCGTACACGATCGGCTGGCGCAGCCCGGCTTCGGCGCGATTGCGGGCCCGGTATGAACTGGGTGGCTGGCAGGACAACTCGACCTATCGTGATCCGTTGCGCGACATCAACGGAATGCCCGCCGTGCTCAGTGGCCAGGACTACGCGAACCGCCACGGTCGCTCCGGTGCATTTGCCCGTTTCGAGCAGCAGCTGACCGGTGATGGCAGCGGTCGCGGCCTGACGGTCTTCGGCGCCGCGCTCAAGGGCACCTCAGGCCAGTTGATCGAGGATCACTTTCTGCAGGCCGGCCTGGTGCAGAAAGGCACCTGCGCCAGCCGTCCACAGGACAGCATCGCCTTCGTCGTGACCCAGCAGAAGTACAGCGGCATCGCCCTGGAGAACCTGCGCCTGGCGCGTGCCGCAGCCGGTGGCAGCGGCACCCCGCATGGGAGCCAGGTGATGATGGAGCTGAGCTACGGCATCCAGCTCACCCCACAGCTGCGGATTGCGCCGAACCTGCACTACATCGTCCATCCCGACCAGTTCAACGAACCTGCGCGCCAGCGTGACCTGCCGGATGCGCTGATTGCAGGCCTGCGCATCGATTGGAGCCTGTGATGGCCCGTTCCGTCGCAGTTCCCGCCCTGCGCTGAACCGCGCCGCAGTTCAGGGGGCGTCCTGCTCCCAGACCAGCTCGAACGTCTGCGCCAGCTGCTGACCGGGCTGCAGCCGGCGCGGCGCAAGCGTGAAGCCATCAGGTGGCCCGCTCTGCGGTTCGGCGCAGGTGGCGTGGGGGGCGCCGTCGTAGATAACCCAGTGGTCGCCGTCCGATCGCAGCCGCAGGCGCTGCCCGCCGCGCACCAGCGCGATGTCACGATCACGGTCGGTGATGAAACAGTCATCCCATGGACCTGGCGCGGGTGGCACGCACGGCAGAACGGCAATACCCTCCTCGTCACGCGGGTACATCGCGCCAGGGTTGAACAGCAGCCGGTCCGGCTTGCGGAACCACGGGTGCCAGCCCAGTACTGCCGGCATGGCCTGCTGCGCAGCCTGCACCGAGAGATGCAGCTGCAGGCAGTGTGCCTGCAGGCGTATGACCTGTCGGGCAACGCCACCGAAGGGCCAGTACCTGTCACGCGGCAGATCAAGCGTCAGCGTGGCGCTCGTCGCGTCGAGGCTGTCGATCTGCCAGGGCCTGGAGAAGCCGACCCCGTGAATGGCGTGCCCGCCGAAGTTGACCGGCAATTCATGGGGTGCACCGTCGAAGCTGAAGTGTCCACGACGAATGCGCCCAGCCCACGGCACCATCGGATAGCAGCCCCAGGCGATCGTCGCCGCTCCGCCCTCCTCTGCGTCCACCAGCCAGTCGACGCCCCGGTAACGCATCTGTGCCAGTCGACCCCCTGCCCCGGCCGCCAGCGCCACTTCGAGATCGCCCGCCCGCAGCCAGTGCAGCTCACCGGCCGGCAGCGGGGCGAGCGCGTCGTCCACCGGCAGCCTGCGCTCATGCACCATAGGGGTCGATGGTCCGGATGCGGCCATCGGCCTCCATGTGCAGCGGCGTGCACTTGGCCGAGCGCAGATGCGTCACGCCGCCGGACATCAGCGCATCGTGGTAGAACAGATACCACTGTCCCTTGAAGCTGCAGATGGAGTGGTGCGTGGTCCAGCCCACTACGGGCGTCAGCAGTACGCCGGCATAGGTGAACGGGCCATAGGGGCTGTCGCCGATCGCATAACACAGCAGATGCGTGTTGCCCGTGGAATAGGACAGGTAGTACCGGCCCTGATACTTGTGCACCCACGGCCCTTCAAAGAATCGGCGCGCATGATCGTCCGCGCGCAGCGGCTGGCCGTGCTCGTCCAGGATCTGCACCTCGCGCGTGGGCTCGGCCAGTTCGGTCATGCCGGCATCGAGCCGGCCCACCCTCGGCCCCAGCGCCGGCGCACTGCCTGTCGGCTCCTCGTGCGCGGTGTCGTACCGATTGTCACGATAGTGCTGCAGCTGTCCGCCCCAGATCCCACCGAAGTACAGATAGTGGCTGCCGTCCTCGTCCTCGAATACGGCCGGGTCGATCGAGTACGCGCCCTGCATCGGTTCGGGCCGGGGAATGAATGGTCCCTCCGGCCGTTCGCCGACCGCCACGCCGATGCGGAAGAGGCCCTGCGCATCCTTGGCCGGGAAATAGAAGTAGTAGCGCCCGTCGCGGCAGGCGGCGTCGGGCGCCCACATCTGCTTGTGCGCCCACGGCACGTCGTCAAGGTGCAGCGCCTGGCCGCAATCGATGGCGTCGCCGTCGGGCGTGTCCATCCGCAGTACGTGGTAGTCCTGCATGCCGAAGTGCCCACCCTCGTCGTCGAACGGCTGGCCGCCGTCGATGTCGTGCGAGGGATAGATGTAGAGCCGTCCCTCGAAGACATGGGCCGACGGATCGGCGGTGTAGATATGGGTCACCAGCGGCTGCGAGATGGCGTGCCGGGTGAGCTGCGCGAGGCGGGCGTCGTCGGCCCGGCCGTCGTCGCCTGGAGAGAGGTCGATCATGGTCGTCATCGTTGGGTTACGCGGACGCGTCGGCCGTGCGGCGACGCAGTTGGAGGTCCTGTTCGATGCGGGCTTCCGCGCGCTTGTCGATTTCGTACGCGAACAGCAGCGCCACGGCGAGCAGGAAAGGAAGGGAGCAGTAGACGCTCACGGTCAGGCGGATGCCCTCGACCACGCCCTCGGGCTGTGTCGCCACGCCCGCCTGGTAGCCGTAGTGGGCAAGAATGCCGGCGACCAGGGCGCCTCCCACGCTGAGGCCGATCTTCAGGCCGCACAGCATCGCCGAGAAGATGATCGCGGTGGCCCGGCGATGGTTCTTCCATTCCGAGTAGTCGGCAACGTCGGCGATCATCGCCCACAGCAGCGGGATGGTGATGCCGTAGCAGAATCCATGCAGCATGAAGGCAGCAAAGGCCACGCCGACCGCCGTCGGCGGAAACAGGTAGAAGGCCAGCAGGAACAGGGTTGAGATGAACAGTGCGCCGCCGAAGACGTCACGCTTGCCGAAGCGGTCTGCCAGCCGTCGCGACACGCCGATGCCCAGGATCATGCAGATGATTCCGCAGGCATTGAACAGGCTGAAGGCCGAGGTTGCCGCGTCCTTGGGCCAGCTGAAGCCGGCGAATCCGGCACTACCCAGACCTGCGTTCAGCGCGCCGATCAGGCCGTTGAATCCTGAGTTTTCCAGAAAGTCGACCAGCGCAGCGTCGCTCATGTAGTACTGGAAGTAGTAGATGTACGTGCCACCCTTCAGCGCCAGGTTGATGAACACCAGGACGGTCAGGGCCAGCATCACCTGCCACGGCCGGTTGTGCAGCAGGTCAGACAGATCCTGCAGCACGCCTCCGGTCTGCTCGCGGGTGGGAACGATGCGCTCGCGCGTGGTGGCGAAGGTGATCAGGAAGAACACCGTCCCGACGATGGCGAACACGGTCATCACCTGTTCGAAGCCCCGCACGCGGTCACCGTCACCCAGGATCAGCACCAGCGGCATCAGCAGGACCTGGATGATGAACTGCGCGATCATCACGGCCACGAAACGGTAGGCCGACAGGCTGTTGCGCTGTGCCATGCTGCCGGTCAGCACACCACTCAGTGCGGAGTACGGCAGATTGTTCGCTGCATAGACGAAGACCAGCAGAGCGTAGGTGCCCAGCGCATAGATGACCTTGCCGCGCTCGCCCAGTTCTGGCGTGCTGAACGCCAGCAGCGACAGCACGCCGAACGGGATCGCCGTCCACAGGATCCACGGACGGAACCGCCCCCACCGCGTCGAGGTGCGGTCTGCGGCGATGCCGATCAGCGGGGTGAAAACGAACGCACCGAGCATGCCGACCACGAAGATGATCGTCGCCGCCGTTGCCGGCGGCAGCCGGTAGACATCGGTGTAGAAGAACGCCAGATAGGTGATCAGGGTCTGGAAGATCAGGTTCGCCGCGAGATCGCCCAGGCTGTAGCCCAGCTTCTCGCGCACCGTGAGGGTGTGTTCAGTGCTTGCCATGCACGGTCTCCACCGAGAACCCGGCCCGCGCGCGGATATCGGCACTCGAGGCGCCGACCCGCACCTCGTAGGCCCCGGGTGGCACCGCATAGGCACCGCCCGTTTCGTCATAACGGCGCAGGTCCCGCGGTGCCTCAAGCGAGAACGTCACGGTGCGCCGTTCGCCGGCGGCGAGATGGACACGCTGGAAGCCACGCAGTTCCTGCACGGCCTGGTCGCTGCCGGCCTGCTGGCGTCGCACATAGAGCTGCACGACCTCGTCACCGCTGCGTGTGCCGGTGTTGGTCACGTCCACGTGCACACCCAGCCGGCCATCGGCATTGATCCTGTCCGCATCAATGCGCAGTGCGGCGTAATCGAAGCGGGTGTACGAGAGCCCGTGGCCAAACGGATACAGGGGGGTGCCGCGGAAGTATCGGTAGGTACGGCCCTCCATGCTGTAGTCGTCGAACGCCGGCAGCGCTTCACCGGCCTTGTAGAAGGTCACCGGCAGGCGACCCGCGGGGTTGACGTCGCCGAACAGCGCCTGGCCCACGGCAGTGCCGCCGCGCTGCCCCGGGTACCAGCTCATCAGGATCGCCGGCAGATGGTCCTGGGCCCAGTCAACGGCCATTGCCGATCCGCCGGTCAGCACCATCACCACCGGCTTGCCGGTGGCATGCAGTGCCTCCAGCAGGGTGCGCTGGGGTGCCGGCAGCCGCAGATCGGTCCGGTCCCCGCCCGCGAAGCCCGGATAGTTGACGGTCATCTCCTCGCCCTCGACGTCGCCGGTCAGGCCGCCGACAAACACCACGACATCGGCGTCGCGGGCCGCATCAAGGGCTTCGTCGAAGGGTGCCTTGGCGCCCGGCATGCGCCAGCCCAGCCGCACGCCCGCATCGCGCTCGTCGTCGTAGTACTCCAGCTTCAGCTCGTAGGTGCGGCCCGCCTGCAGATCGACGTCGATACCTTCGGCGTGCAGACGATCCGAGTTCACCCAGTGGTCCAGCACGCGCTTGCCGTCCAGATACAGCCGGAAGCCGTCGTCGCCGGCCACCTCCAGCCGATAGCGCCCGGATACCGGCGGCAGCAGCTGTCCGGTCCAGCGGATGCTGAAACCATCGCTCGGAATGCCCTGCCCCGGCGCCGCCTCGCCACGCGCAAGCAGATTGTCGGTTGGCGAGCCGCGGTCCCAGCGGAAGCCGATCTGCGCGTCGGTGCGGACCAGTGCCGGCGTGCCCGACAGGTCGGCCGTGCGGAAGTACTCGCCACGCAGGCCACGCTCGGTCGACGCCGCCGACGGCCGCAGGAAGGTCGGCTCGATCAGCGGCGTCGCGCTGGGATCATCACGCCCCTCGACCAGGTCCACGCCACGGGCGTAGCGCACGTCGATACCCTTCGCCGCATCGCGGATACCCTGCAGTATCGTGACCGGCGCGGCCGGTGTGCCGAAGTAGTTGCCGAGCAGCGCCATGGTGTCGTCAGCCGTGGGACCGACCACGGCAATGCGCTTGAGGTCACGCGACAACGGCAGTACCCCCTCGTTCTTCAGCAGGACCAGCGATTCCTGGGCGGCCTTCAGCGCCAGGGTGTCGTGCGCGGGCGCCTGGTTGACCGAGGCGGGAATCCGCGCCCAACGCACCCGCTCCGGTGGATCGAACATGCCCAGGCGCATCCGTGCGGCGAACAGGCGTGTCACCGCGTCGTCGATCTCCGCTTCGGTGATCAGGCCCTGGCGCACGGCTGCGGGCAGCGTGGCGTACTCCTGTCCGCACTCCAGCTCGGTGCCATTCCTGACCGCCAGCGCTGCGGCGGCTTCACGGGTGGCAACGATCCGGTGATGTTTCCAGATATCGACGATCGCCCAGCAGTCCGAGACGACGTAGCCCTTGAAGCCCCAGTCACGCCGCAGCACGTCGCGAAGCAGGAACCGGCTGGCACTGGCTGACTCGCCGTACACCCGGTTGTATGCGCCCATCACCGCATCGACATCGCCCTCCTTCACCAGCGCCTCGAACGCCGGCAGGTAGGTGTCGTACAGGTCGCGCCGGCTGGGCCGCGCGTCGAAGTGGTGACGGTCGGCCTCCGGCCCGCTGTGCACGGCCAGATGCTTGGCCGTGGCATCGAGCTTGCGGTACACCGGGTCATCGCCCTGCAGGCCACGTACGAAGGCGACGCCCATGCGGGCAGTCAGGTAGGGATCCTCGCCGTAGGTTTCCTGCCCACGGCCCCAGCGCGGGTCACGGAAGATGTTGACGTTCGGGGACCAGAACGTGAGCCCCTGGTAACGCCCGTGTGAGCCCTCGCGGAGAAACTGGTGATGCTTGGCACGGGCCTCGTCGCTGATGGTCGTCGCCACCTCGCCCATCAGCGGCACGTCGAACGTTGCCGCCAGGCCGATGGCCTGTGGAAAGACAGTGGCCTGCCCTGCCCGCGCCACGCCATGCAGCCCCTCGTTCCACCAGTCGTAGGCCGGCACGCCGAGGCGCTCGATCGCCGGCGCGGCATTCTGCATCTGCGCGGCTTTCTCCTCCAGCGTCATCTGGGCCACCAGCGATGCGGCCCGCTGCTCGAAGCTGGCCGAAGCATCCAGCCACGGCCGCGGTGCAGCGGCCGACGCGGCGGTCGCCACGCACAGCAGCGCAGCGTAAAGCACCCGCCGGCCATGCCGCGTGCCGCGGTGGACAGCGCCGTTGGACGAAGTCGATATCATCATTTGCTCCTCCCGGCGCGCTCATCGCGCGCGAATGGTCCCAGCAGTGCGCCTACGAAGCCGCCTGCGCGATCAGTACTCAGAACCGTGCCATCCACACCGCGTGCCAGCGTCTGCCAGCCCTGCCCGTCACCGGTATCGAACGAGAACGCGTAGTCGGCCTCATCCCCGGCGATCTTCAGGCGCAGGACCGCGGATGCGGGGACCTCGCGGCTGGCCAGCGTTCGCGTGCTGCCGCTGCCGTCGCGACCCTCGAGGAAGACCGACAGACGATCACCGCGCACGCTGCGGACGCCAAGGAAGTACCAGTAGGCCTCGCTCTGGAATGCAGCCAGGCCCGCCGCGACACCGATGGCCGGACGGGACATCTCGGTACTCGCCTCGAAGCGCAGATGCTGCTGGCGGCGACCGAGGAACGCCGGATTGCGCAGCGTGTCCAGATTCTCCGCAAGCGGGTGCACGGCCAGCATGCCCGGCCGGTCACCCAGGTCGGCCCAGGCCTGTTTGGGCACCCGAACGCGCAGCCAGTGGGCGGCAAGCGTCGGCCCATCAAAGGTGTCGCGGTCGACGAAGTTGCCGGTCAGCGGCGCCTGGGAAGCCTGCCCCTGCATCCAGGACGGTGCCTTGACCACATAGGGAATGGCCTGGTCGGTCGGCAGGATCTGCGGCCAGCCATCCTGCCAGCGAACCGGCAGCAGATAGGTTTCGCGCCCGGTGTTGTAGTGCCGCTTCTGGTAATTGCGGCTGGCAAGGAACACTGCCCACCACGAGCCGTCCGGGCCCTCGATCAGATCGGCGTGCCCTGCATTGGTGATCGGCAGCGGCCGGTCGTCCGGCAGCTCGCGCTGGGTCAGGATGGGATTGCCCGGATAGGGGATGTACGGCCCCCATACATCACGGCTGCGCAGCACCACCTGCGAATGCTGCGGCCCTGTGCCGCCTTCGGCGTCGGACAGGTAGTACCAGCCCTCACGCTTGTAGATGTGCGGCCCTTCGATCCAGATGGGGTTCTTCGACGGATCCACGCCACCATCGACCAGCACCCTGCGCGGGCCGACCGGCTTGAAGGCCGACAGATCGATCTGCTGCATCCAGATGGCGCGGTGGCCGTCGTAGCGCGCCGGACCAGGCGGCACATCATTGTTGATCAGATAGACCTTGCCATCGTCGTCGAAGAACAGTGACGGATCGATGCCATCGATGCTGGGCAACCAGTGCGGATCGGACCACGGTCCCGCCGGATCCCGCGCGGTGGCGATGAAATTGCCACCACTGTCGGTCGCGGTGGTGACGACGTAGAAGGTTCCCTCGTGGAACTCTATGGTGGGCGCGAAGATGCCGCGGGAGACGCTCAGACCGTCGAAATCCAGCTGTGTCGGACGGTCGATCACGTTGCCGATCTGCTTCCAGTGGACCAGGTCGACGCTCTCGAACACCGGAATGCCCGGGTAGTAGGTGAAGCTGGAGTTGACCAGATAGAACTTCCCGTTCGCGCCCACGATGCTCGGATCGGCGTGGAAGCCGGCCAGGATCGGGTTGCGGTAGTGGCCCGCCGGCAGCGGCGCCTCAAACGCGGTGTCATGACCGCGGTACTCGAACCAGTCAAAGTACACCGGCGGCGCGGCCTCTGGCGAGGCGGCATGGGCGGTCGCCGCCGACAGCGCGAACATCGCTGCCAGCATCCGGCGCGCCAGTGACACCCGGGCGCGCCGGGCAGAAGGGTGCTGCAGGGACAACATCTTCATCGTCGGGCCTCGGCGTCGGCAATGGGAAGTTCGAACGGACCGGCCGGCGCCCCGCTGCTGTCACGCAGCGTGCACACCGGGCCATCGGCCCAGCAGTAGCGGACATGCGTCGGGCGCAGGGAAGGCAGGCTGCGCAACACCACCCGGCGTCCATCCAGTTCGGCGTCGCTGTACTCACAGCGCGGGGCAGCGGCATCGCAGAGTTCAAAGCCGATGGGGTGCTTCGAACCGATTGCTGCCAGGGCGCCGTCGACATCCTCGAATTCCACGGCCACGCCTGCCGGCACGCGCAGGGCCCTGGCCGCATCCGGCCCTGACGGGGCCACTGCGTGCTCGCCGTAGATGACGTGGCGCGCGACCCGGGCCAGACGGCGACCCAGTTCCTGCTTGTTCGGTGGGTGGATGTCGTAGGCATCGCCGATGTCGATGGCCACGGCGAGGCCACTGCGGGGATCTTCGGCCGCGACCCGGCGCTGTGCGTCGCGCACCTGCGCCCATCCGCTGTCCGCAGGGGCGACGGGCGGTTGGCCATAGCCAGCCAGTTGCACCAGCAGCAACGGCGTGCCTGCACCGAACTGGCGTCGCCAGTCATCCCGCAGCGAGCGCAGCAGTGCCGCATATCCGGCGCCGTCGCCGGTGTTCGACTCCCCCTGGTACCACAGCATGCCGCGCAGTCCGAACGCGCCCAGCGGCGCGATCATGCCGTTGTACAACGTCGATAGACCCGTCGCCGCCTGCCAGGGAGCGAACGGGGGCGCTTGTCCGCCAGGTGCCATCCGGTACTGCCAGGACGCATCCAGCACCACCCGCTGACCGTCCTCCAGGATCACCGCATGTGCGGTGGCAGGGCCGGCCAGGCCACCTTCACCGTAGGTGTCCAGCACGTTGACCACGACACTGTTGGACCCGGCCTTCAACAGCCCCTTCGGCAGCGGATAGCGCCGCTCACCGGCGCCATACTGGCTGCCCACGGCGACACCGTTCACCCAGGTCATGTCCGTCTCGTCAACGGATGCCAGTTCGAGCGTCGCGCCCTGTGCCGCCTGTTCCGCACTCAGCGTGACCTGCGTGCGATACCACACCATGCCGTTGTAATCGGCAAGCGCCGGGACGTTCCAATGCTCCCATGCGCCCAGCGCTGCCGGCGCCGGTTGCCATCCGCTGTCGCTGGCCTCCGCGCGCCACGGCGCTGCGCCGGGCACAGCCTCATCGCGCGTCGCCCACCACTGCTGCCAGTACCGCCCCCAGCGTGCGCGTGCCGCCAGGGGATCATCGGCATACAGCGCGAGGACATCCAGGGGCTCTGCCATGCCCCGCTGCGCGCGCAGCGCCTCGACGCTGGTCCATGCCTCGATCCGCGAGCCGCCCCAGGCGGCCTGGATCAATCCCATCGGCACGGCGACCGTGCGCCGCAGCTCCCGTGCGAAGTAGAGGCAGGTCGCGGAGAAGTCACGCACCGTGGCGGGCGATGCCGGCGTCCAGGCAACCGCGCTCTGGAATGTCGTCTGCGCCTGCACCGCCGCGGCCTGCGGCACGGTGAACAGGCGGATCGTCGGCAGCGTGGCGGAGGCGATCTCGCTGCCTGCATTGAGCGCGCGCCACACGGGCAGCTCCATGTTCGACTGTCCGGAGCACAGCCAGACATCGCCGACCAGGATGTCGCGGGCGATCTGGATGTCCTTGCCGGACGTTGCCTGCAGCATGTGGGGGCCACCTGCCGGAGTCGGCTGCAGCGTGGCGTGCCATCGGCCCGTGGCATCCGCCTGCGTGGTCACCGCCTGCCCGGCGAAGGTCACGGAAACCTCCTGCCCCGCAGGCGCCTGGCCCCAGACCGCGATCGGCCGATCACGCTGCAGGACGGCATGATCCTGGAACAGCGGATGCAGCAACGCCGCCGGCTCCCGTGCCGCGACGGACCCGGCCATTGCAGCCAGGGCCAGCAGCAAGGCCGCCCGCCCGGCCCGTCCGATCATGCTCATCGTCCATCCCCCGGTGCGAAAGGAAACTGCAATGCCTGGTAATACGACAGCGGGTGCGGCGGTGGCGGTTCGCCGGGCGGCAACGGCCGGCCGCTGAGCGACTGGAAGTACGCCACGCTGGCATCGCGCCACCATTGCGCCTCCTCCTGCTGGATCTGCAGGAACGCGGCCACGTGCTGATAGCGTTGTGGATCGATCCGGCCCTGCAGGGTTGCCCAGGTAGCCTGCAGGGACTGCACCTGGCGCACGCCACGCGAGTAGCGTCCTACCAGTTCGTCCCACAGCAACCGCCCCGAACGCATGCGGTGATCCCACGGCACATGATGGAACCACAGCAGCAGCGACTCCGGCACCCGCGCCAGGTCGCCGTACTCCGCGGCGACCGCCGGGGCGTACTGGGACACCGCGTTGCTTCCGGCCGATGTGCGGTCGAAGCCCACGCCGTGCCGGTCCGCGCGGTGGTAGTACACGGACGTCCAGTCGGCGCGTGGCCCTCCATCCACCCAGGGACCGGGGCCGTAGTGATGCCCACGGGCCATGAGGTGATGCAGGCCCAGCGGGGTCATGTAGTCCACCGCCGCTTCGCGCGAGGCCATCATCATCCGCACGATCGGGCCGGTCACCTGCGGGTCCGGCGAGAACGTCAGCGCGGCCCAGTCTTCAGCGATGGCGCGGGCAGACTGCTGCGGATTCCAGGCCAGCCGCCCGAAGGCATACCAGTTGGCCTGATCGAAGTGCGAGCCGCTCCAGGTCCGGTCCACGCCGATGTTGGCGACGCCGGCGATGCCGGTCAGCCCGTGGCCGTGCAGCGAACCGTCGACCACGCGCGCGACCGTGGAGCCCGGTCCGCGTACCCGGGTGTCGGCCCGCAGCACTTCCTCGTACAGCGTGCCCAGGTACGCCAGGTGCGTCGCAAAGCCCAGATACTCCTTGGTGATCTGGAACTCCATCATCAACGGCGTGCGTGGCATTGCGCCGAACAGCGGATGGAACGGCTCGCGGGGCTGGAAATCGATCGGCCCGTTCTTCACCTGCACGATCACGTTGCGGCGGAAGGCACCGTCCAGGCCGATGAACTCACCGTAGGCCTGCTTGGCGCGATCTTCGGGTACCTCGTGCGAGTAGACGAAGGCACGCCACATCACCACGCCGTTGTGCGGCGCCAGGGCATCGCCCAGCAGGTTGGCACCGTCGGCATGGGAGCGGCCGTAATCCTGCGGGCCCGGTTGGCCCTCCGAGTTCGCCTTGACCAGGAAGCCGCCGAAATCCGGGATGAGGGCGTAGATCTCTTCGACCTTTCTCCGCCACCAGCGCTGCACCTCCGGATCCAGCGGATCGGCCGTGGCCAGGCCGCCGAGCTCGATGGGCGCGCTGAAGCGTGCGCTCAGGTACACACGGATGCCGTAGGGGCGGAACAGGTCCGCCAGCGCGGCGGCCTTGGCGAGATAGGCCGGCGACAGGCTCAGGGCGCTGGCATTGACGTTGTTCAGTACGGTGCCATTGATGCCCAGCGACGCGTTGGCGCGGGCGTAGTCGGTATAGCGCGGGTCACGCCACTGCGGCAGGGTCTGCCAGTCCCACAGGGAGCTGCCCGCGTAGCCGCGTTCGACGTAGCGATCCAGGTTGTCCCAGTGATCGAGCACCCGCAGCGCAACCCGGGGCGATTCCCGCACGTCCAGCGACTGCAGCGATGCGCCACGCTGCAGCAGCCGCAGCAGGCGGAACACGCCGTACAGCACACCGATGTCCTGCCGTGCCGCCACCAGCAGAAGATCGCGTCCTCCGCTGCGGACCTTCCTGATCAGGTAGCCATCCTCGCCCAAGGTGGCAATGTCTTCGCGGAACGGCGCGACCAGCATCGAGGACTGCGGCGTGCCCAGCACCAGGGCGTGATCACCGGCGAGGTCCGTGCGGATGGGCGGTGCCGTTCCCAGTAACCCGGGAAGGCCGCGCGCCAGTTCATCACGCGCTGCGCGCTGGGTAGGCGTCTGGTCAGGGGCGACCACCTCGCCCAGCTGCAGCCGATAGCCGGCAGCGACCTCCACGGCCGCCGGCACGTAGCGCATCCACAATGCGTAGCCATCCTCCGCATGTGCGCCACCGGCGCATGCCAGCAAGGCAAGGGCGGCGCACAGCCGTCCGCCGACAGCACGGAACAACGGCGTTAACATTCGACTTTGTAGACTACGACCGGCGCCGGAACGGTTCATCATCTGCCCTCGCACCTGCGCGGCAACGCCACCAAGAACAAAGGGATCGTGCATTGGACAAGCCGAAGAAATCGGTTCGCCGCAGAACCGCGGGCGTGACGATCGACGAGGTTGCGGCCCTTGCCGGCGTTTCGCCGATGACCGTGTCGCGGGTGATCAACCAGGGCAAGGTGCGGGACGTCACCCGCGAGCGGGTGATGCGTGCCGTGCGTGAGCTGGGCTATACGCCCAATCTGGCGGCCAGTTCGCTGGCCGCTGCGCAGCACACGCGCATTGCGTTGATCTATACCAATCCCAGCGGTGCCTACCTGCGCGAACTGCTGGTCGGGCTGCTGCGCGTCGCGTCCAGCTCTGCCATCCAACTGGTCATCGACTACTGGGACAACCTTGACGATGAGTCCGAGCGCACGGCAGCGCGTGCCCTGGCCAGCCGCGTCGACGGGGTGATCCTGCCGCCGCCGCTGTGCGAATCGCAGGCGGCCGTGAGTGAACTGGTGAAGGCCGGCATCCCGGTGGTGGCCATCGCATCGGGGCGCCTGAGCGAGGCCCTGTCCTGCGTCCGCATCGACGACTTCAACGCAGGCAAGGAAATGACCGAGCACCTGATCCGGCAGGGCCACAGCCGCATCGGCTTCATCCGCGGGCGCCGGGATCTGAGCGCGAGTGCGCGTCGCTACGATGGTTTCGTCACCGCGTTGCAGGAAGCCGGACTGTCGGTGGAACCCGGCCTGGTCCAGCACGGCGACTACACCTACCGGTCCGGACTGGCCGCCGCCGAGAAGCTGCTGTCCCAGCGTCGGCCACCGACGGCCATCTTCGCCAGCAACGATGACATGGCGGCAGCCGCCATCTCCGTGGCGCACCGACGCGGCCTGGAGGTTCCCCGCGACCTGTCGGTGGTGGGCTTCGATGACACATCGGCCGCGACCACCGTGTGGCCGGAACTGACGACGATCCATCAGCCGATCGCCTCGATGGCCAATGCTGCCATCGATATCCTGCTGCGCACCATCCGTCGCCCGGCCGGAAACGCCCCCGTACTGCGGGATCATGTCGTGCCGCATCGCCTGATCGCACGCGATTCGGTGGCGGCCCCGCCTACGCACCGGTAGCGCACAGGCCCGTGTCATGCCGGCACCCGCACGGTGCCTGTGTCCAGCGCGCTGGCCTTCAGGCAGGATGCCATCACGCACCGCATCCGAGGGTGGTCTCGGCTTCGTTCAGCGCGCCCAGCGCCACGCGGGACACGGAGATCGTCATTGCATCAGCCGTCCCCACCGACCACGGCCGATCCAGCGCACCCACCTTCGCTCCGGCCGCAGCCAGGCATTTCAGGGGAATGCCCACGCGCGTCCACTGGCCGACCGGAAGCGCCGCCAGCGTGGGCCCGATGGCGATGCGCGCCGAGCACCCGGCACCACAGCCCACCGACAGCCACGCCTCGCCACGTGGTGCCACGTCGACACGCAGCGTGGTCAACAGCATCAGATCACCATTGGCTTCCCGCTGCAGGTCCAGCGGCGTGTGCGACTGCAGTGCGACCACGGCTTCCCCCTGACCCGACCAGGCAAGACGTCGGCCGTCCTCCTGGGCCAGATGGTCCACACCGGTGATCTTCAGACGGTCATCTGCCAGTGCATCCGGCACGCTGATCACGGTCATGCCCTGCCCGGCACCATCCTCCAGCCGCAGCGCCATGCCGGCACCTGCATCGCCGCGGGCAAAGAAGACACCGGTTGCCCCCTCGTTGCCGGTGACGCCCGAAACTTCCGGCAGTGCCGCCAGATCGCCCTTGTCGGCATAGCTCAGACCGAAGCCGAACGGGAACAGCGGGGCGTAGTCCTTCTGGCCGACGTTGTTGGCGTACTGCGTGGCCGTACGTGGCCAGCTGAAGCTGAGTCTGCCCTTGAAGTCGTGCTGCATGCGGCCATCCGGACCACGCAGCAGTACGTCGGCAACGCCACCGCCTTCCGATCCCGGCAGCCACGCCGCCACGAAGGCGTCCGCGGCATTGATTTCCCGGTTCACCCAGAGAGGTCGCCCGCTCAGGAAGACCGCCACCACTGGAATGCCGTCTTCCTTGAGCCGGCGAATCAATCCCAGATCCGTTTCATCGCCGGGCTTGTAGGCCAACGTGGGCAGGTCGCCCTGGAACTCGGCATACGGATCTTCACCGAACACCACCACCGCCACATCCGGCTTCACTGTGTATCTGCCATCGATGGCAAGCGTGGCCTCGCCACCCGCGGCCCTGGCCTGCTGCGCAATGCCCTCGAAGATCGTATCCGCATTGGGGAAGTCCTTGCGGGTGGTGCCGGTGCCCTGCCAGTTCAGCGTCCAGCCGCCGGCCTGCTTGCCGACATCATCGGCACCGTCGCCGGCCACGAGGATCCGCTGCTTTGGCGACAGCGGCAGGATGCCGTTCTGGTTCTTCAGCAGCACCAGCGACTCGCGCACCGCCTGCCGCGCCACCGCGCGATGCTCAGGGGCGCCGATCAGCGCGAACTGGCCACCCACCGCCCGGCTGGAAGGCCTGCCCGCCTCGAACAGGCCCAGGCGGAACTTCACCCGCAGGATCCTGCGCACCGCATCATCCAGCCGCTCAGCAGTGATCCTGCCGTCCTTCACGGCCGCCAGGGTGGTTTCGTAGAAGCCCTTCCAGCTGTCCGACGCCATGGCCATGTCCAGGCCCGCATTGATGGTGGCGGGACAGTCGGTGGTCGTGCAGCCCTTGATCTGTCCATGGCCATTCCAGTCGCCGACCACGAAGCCGCCGAAGTTCATCCGCCCTTTCAGCACGTCGGTGAGGTAGTGCCGGTGGCCGTGCATCTTCTCGCCGTTGACGCTGTTGAACGACGCCATGGCGGTCTGTGCTCCGGCAGCGATCGCCGGCGGATAGCCGGCCGCATGGATGCGCACGAGCTCGGCCTCGCTGATGCGGGTATCGCCCTGGTCCTTCCCGCCGGTCGTGCCACCATCGCCCAGGAAGTGCTTCACCGACGCGATCACATGGCGGCCATCAAGAAAGTCAGGCGACCCTATCCTGCCCTGCAGGCCCTCCACCATGGCACCCGCATAACTGGCCACTACGGTGGGAGACTCCGAATAGCCCTCGTAGGTGCGCCCCCAGCGGTCATCCTGCGGAACCGCGACCGTGGGCGCGAACGTCCATTCCATGCCGGTGACGCGTGTCTCCAGCGCGGTGATCTCGCCGATCCTGCGCAGCAGCTCGGGATTGCGAGCAGCGCCGAGCCCGATGTTGTGTGGGAACAGCGTGGCGCCGATGATGTTGCTCTGCCCGTGCACCGCGTCGATGCCGAACAGCAGCGGAATTGCCTTTCCACCCTGCGAGGTGTCCATGGAGGCGTCGTAGAACGCGTCCGCCAGCGCCAGCCACTCGGCGGGCGATGCATCGTAGCGACCGCCAGGATCGGAGTTGCCTCCGGCCAGGATCGAGCCGAGCCGGTATCTGCGCACGTCGTCGGGGGTGATGCTGGCGATGTCTCCCTGCACCAGCTGGCCGACCTTTTCCTCCACGGTCATGCCGGCCATCAGGTCGGTGATGCGTTTCTCCAGTGCGGCATCCTCGGCCAGGGGCCAGGCCACCTGTGGCCATGGATCAGCCTCGGTAGCGGTGGCCTGCGCTGGCCGGTCTCCCCCCTTGCAACCGACCAGCGCCAGCATCAGTCCGGCGATCAGCGCGCCGGCACGGCGCATGGAATCCTGCGATGTCATGGCGCTCATCCTTCCATCTGCTCCAGTTCCTTGCCCTTGGTCTCGTGCACATGGCGCAGCACGAACACGACCGAGACCACCGCGGCCACCAGGTAGATGCTGTAGGTTGCCGCCAGCCCGGCCGCGGCCAGCAGCATCGGAAACGTCACCGTGACCGCGAAGTTCGACGTCCACTGCGCTGCACCGGCGACGGCCAGTGCCGAGCCCCGGATCTGGTTGGGGAACATCTCGCCCAGCATCACCCACATCACCGGTCCCCAGGACAGATTGAAGAACACGACGTAGGCATTGGCGGCGACCAGCGCCAGGGTGCCCATGCGGCCCGGCAGCTGCAGGTGCCCGTCGGCCAGCGAGCCGCTGGCGAAGGCCACCACCACCAGCGCCAGGGATACGGACATGCCCACCGAGCCGATCCACAGCAGCGGCTTGCGACCGATACGGTCGATCAGCAGCACGGTGACGAGGCATGCGCCGATGCTCAGTGCGCCGGACAGCACATTGATCAGCAGCGCGTCGTTCTCCGAGAACCCGACCGCCTGCCACAGCACGGCGCCGTAGTAGAAGACCACGTTGATGCCGACCAGCTGCTGGAAACAGGCCAGGCCGACACCCACCCAGACGATGGGACGGATCCGCCCGGTCGCCCTGCTCCTCAGGTCGGACAGCCGCGGACGATGATGGTCGGTGGACAGGGAGGCCTCGATCTCGTCGAGCGTGAGCTGTGCCTTGTCGCGGCCCAGCAGCCGGGTGAGAACCCGCAGTGCGTCCTCCTTGCGCCGCTTCACCACCAGGTAACGGGGGCTCTCGGGGATGGTCAGCAACAGCAGCAGGAACACCAGCGAGGGCACCGCCTGCATCCAGAACATCCAGCGCCAGGCGGCCTGCCCTGCCCACAGAGGCTCCGTCGATGCCCCGGCGGCGGCGGCCAGCAGGTAGTTGGACAGGAACGCTGCGGTCAGCCCGCTGATGATCGCGATCTGCTGCACCGTAGCCAGTCGGCCACGGTAACGGGCGGGTGCCACCTCGGCGATGTAGGCCGGTGAAATCACGCTCGCCGCGCCAACTGCAAATCCCCCTATCACCCGCGCGACGATGAACCACGCGGAAGAACCCGCAGCGCCGGCCCCCAGCGCCGATAGCAGGAACATCACCGCCGACAGGATCAGCACATTGCGCCGCCCCAGCCGGTCGGCCAACCTGCCGGCGCTGAAGGCGCCCACGGCGCAGCCCAGCAACATCGAGGCGATCTCGAAGCCCTGCATCCATTCCCCGGAGCGGAACGCCTGGTGCAGGCCGTCCTGGGTGCCGTTGATGACGCCACTGTCAAACCCGAACAGGAACCCGCCAATCGTTGCCACCACGCTGATCAGAACGATCAGCCGTGTGTTCTCTCCGCCATCTGCTGCCTGGTTCATCGACATCCCCTCGATCGCTCCATTGCCGCCTTGACGCTGCCGTGCTCAGCGCAGCAGATACTGGTTGAGCAGGTTCTCGTAGCGTTCCTGCTTGCCGCTGGTCTGGCGCGGCTCGCCGATATCGGCGGCCAGCGTGGCCAGGTCGGCAAGGCTCAGCGTGCCGCGCTCGAAATCCTTGCCGGCTCCCGTGTCGAAGCTGGCGTAGCGCTCCCTGCGCCACTGCTCCCACGGCGACTCGGTGAGCAGTGCGTGTGCCACTTCCAGACCTCGTGCGAACGCGTCCATGCCGCCGATGTGGGCAATGAACAGGTCTTCCAGGTCAGTCGACTCCCGGCGCACCTTGGCGTCGAAATTCAGCCCGCCCTCCAGGCCACCCTGCCGCAGCACGACCAGCATCGCGCCTACGGTGTCGTACAGATCGCTCGGGAACTGATCGGTGTCCCACCCGTTCTGCGCATTGCCACGGTTGGCATCGATGCTGCCAAGCAGGCCATGGTCGGAGGCCACCTGCAGGTCATGCTCGAAGGTGTGCCCCGAGAGCGTGGCGTGGTTCGCTTCGATGTTGAGCTTGAAGTCCTTGTCCAGCCCGTGCTCCTTCAGGAAGCCCACCACGGTCGCGCTGTCGAAATCGTACTGGTGCTTCATCGGCTCCATCGGCTTGGGCTCGATGAGGAAGTTGCCTTTCAGGCCGATGCTGCGGCCGTAGTCGCGGGCCATCGTCAGGAACCGCGCGAAATGCTCGATCTCGCGCTTCATCTGCGTATTGGCCAGCGACGCGTAGCCTTCGCGCCCACCCCAGAATACGTAGTGCTCGCCCCCCAGCTCGACGGTGGCATCCAGCGCGGCCTTCACCTGCACCGCGGCACGGGCAACCACGGCGAAATCAGGATTGGTCGATGCGCCGTTCATGTAGCGCGGGTGCGAGAACAGATTGGCCGTACCCCACAGCAGCTTGACCCCGGTGGCGTCCTGGCGGGCCTTGGCCAGGCGCACCATGTGCGTGAGATTCTTCTGGTACTGGCCAATGTCGTCTGCATCCGGCGCCAGGTCGATGTCATGGAAGCACCAGTACGGCACGCCCAGCTTGGTGAAGAACTCGAAGGCTGCATCGACCTTCGCCTCTGCAGTGGCGAGCGGCGAACCGGCCTCCCACGGAAACTGCCGGGTTCCCGGTCCAAACGGATCGTGGCCGGCGTTGCAGAAGGTGTGCCAGTAGCACACGGCGAAGCGCAGGTGCTCCTGCATGGTCTTGCCGCCGATGACCCGGTTCGCGTCGTAGACCTTGAAGGCGAGCGGATTGTCCGAGTCCCTGCCCTCGAACGGAATGCGGCCGACGCCCGGGAAGTACTCTTTGGCGCCGATGAAGGGCTGCGTGGTCATGGTACGTGCTCCTGTCGTTGTGCGGGATGTTGGAGGGAGGCGGACCTCAGCCGCGCTGCAGCGGCGTGACGGCCTCGAGATGGCGGAGAAAGCGCGAATAGGCGGAGGCATAGGCCGCACTGCGGCCGGAATCCGGACGCGCGGCCAGTGCCGGGTCCACGCGGACATGCTGCGCGGTGACCTCGCTGATCGGCGCGGCATCACCCTGCGACCGCCCGATGGCCCACAGGGCCTGCAGCGCCGCACCGAATGCCGCGCCTTCGGCCTGCACCGGCACGTCGACCGGCAGTCCGAACACATCGGCCACCAGCTGCCGCCACGCGGCACTGTTGCTGCCACCCCCGGTAAGCACGATGCGGTCGAACTGCATGCCGGCGCGCCTGAACGCGTCGTAGCCGAACTTCAGGCTGTAGGTCGCCCCTTCCATGGCAGCGCGGTAGATGTGCGCCGGCGTGAAGTTGTGGGTGTCCAGGCCGGCCAGCACGCCCTTGCCCAGCGGCAGGTCGGGGGTGCGCTCGCCATTGAGGAACGGCAGCATGACCAATCCGCCAGCGCCGGGCGACGTCGCGTCGAGGTGGGCATCGCCGTCACGCGTACTGAAACCGAAGGTACTCGCTACCTGCTCGGTCACGACGGTGCAGTTCATCGTGCAGATCAGCGGCAGCCAGCCGCCGGTGGAAGAGCAGAAGGCGGCCCAGGCCCCGTCCGGATCGATCACCGGTGAGTCGGAGTAGGCAAACAACGTGCCCGACGTTCCCAGGCTCATCGCCAGGCGGCCTTCCGTGACGCAGCCGGTGCCGATGGCCGCCATCATGTTGTCGCCACCGCCGACCGCCACCTTCACCGTCACCGGCAGTCCGAGCATGCTGGCCGCCGCAGGGTCGATATCGAACAGCGCATCAGGTGGGGCGATGGGGGGAAGGCAGGCAGCAAGATCGCGGTCCGGATCCGTGGCGCGCAGCAGCGCCTGCGACCACGTGCGCGTGCGCACATCGAGCCAGCCTGTGCCGGAGGCATCTCCGTGCTCGCAGAACCGCTGCCCGGTCAACACGAAATTGAGATAGTCGTGCGGCAGCAGGATGGTCGCCAGCCGCGCATAGGCTGCCGGGCGATGCGTCTTCGTCCACGGCAGCTTGGAGGCCGTATAGCCGGCAAGGATCGGATTGCCGGCCAGCGCGATGGTCCGGTCGATTCCGCCGGCGGCATCCATGATGCGGGTGCATTCGGCCGACGTGCTGGTATCGCACCAGAGCTTGGCCGGCGCCAGCACGTCGCCCGCCGCATCCAGCGGCACGAAGCCGTGCTGCTGGCCCGATACGGCCAGACCTGCAATGCGTGACCGGAGCGATGGATCAATCCCGTCGAAGCAGGTGCGCAGCGCCGCCACCCAGTCGGCCGGCACTTGTTCCCGGCTGCCATCGGCGCCGCTGCTCATCTCCAGCGCCGCGCTGGTGCGGGCGACAACGGCACGCGCCTCCGGGTCGTAGACCAGCACCTTCAAACTCTGCGTTCCTGCGTCGACACCGGCAACCAGACCCATCGAAACCGCCTCCGAACACCGAAAAGGTAGCGCTACCATTTCTGACATTCAAAAAAGGAGGCCTTGTTGCACTGCCTCCTCGTTTGCACGGCGTGCGTGCCGCCCGCCGTGATGCCGCACTGTAACCAGCCGCGGCGGAAAAAGCGTGCTGCAACGCAAAACCCTGCTCGCCGTCGCGGCATCTGCAGGCAGACCTGTTACGACGCCGCCCTGTTCGCGTGCCATACCTCGGGGCCCGAACGGCAATAGCGGTCGATGAATTCCGCCTGCGATGGCATCTGCGTGGCCGCCTGCCGCACCGGCTGCTGGATGCGTTTCAGCAGCGTGCGCAGGTCGCCGTCACTCAGTGCCCGCGCAAGCGGGTGCGGGCGGCCCGGTTGGATGCCCTGGCCAAGCAGCACACTGGTCCACGACTCGACCCGGAACAGCTCGCCGGGGTCCTGCCACGCGTGCGCGCGCTCACGCCACGCGCGCAGCCGCTGCTGCAACGACTCGGGCAACGCCATCTCGCGGCACGCCTTCCACAACGGCTCTTCGCGCTGGGTGGCGTGGTAATGCAGGATGATGAAATCGCGCACGTGTTCCATCTCCTGGCGACTGACCTCGTTGTAGAGCTGCACCAGTGAGGCCGCGATCCCATCGAACGGAAACAACTGGATCAGC
This sequence comes from Stenotrophomonas sp. Steno-C15, assembly GCF_056393265.1. Taxonomy (NCBI): domain Bacteria; kingdom Pseudomonadati; phylum Pseudomonadota; class Gammaproteobacteria; order Lysobacterales; family Lysobacteraceae; genus Stenotrophomonas; species Stenotrophomonas sp. Steno-C15. The sequence continues at coordinate 131,580 of NZ_JBWJPF010000001.1, read as the reverse complement.
CGCACCACGGCGCTGATCGTCAGATGGATGCTGGTGGATTCCAACGGTTCGATGAAGCCACTGGCCAGCCCCAGCGCCACCACGTTCCTGTTCCAGGCCTGCAGACGGCGTCCACTGCGGAAGGGCACCTGCCAGGGATCGCGCAGCGGTGGTGCGCCCACGTCGCGCAGCAGCTTCGCCCTCGCCTCGTCGTCGGACATGTGCCGGCTGGAATAGACCAGCCCGCACCCGACCCGGTGCTGCAGCGCGATATGCCAACGCCATCCGGCCTCGTGGGCGATGGCCCGGGTGTACGGCACCGGTGGAGCGACCGATTCGGTCTGTACCGCGACGGCACGATCGCACGGCAGCCATTCGTGCCAGTCCTCATAGCCGGTCTTCAATGTCTGCTCGATCAGAAGGCCACGGAAGCCGGTGCAGTCGATGAACAGATCGCCCTCGATGACCTGCCCGTCGTCCAGTACCAGCGACTGCACCGAACCATCATGCGCATGCTGTCTGACCTCGGCGATCCTGCCCTCCACCCGTCGCAGGCCGTGCGCCTCGGCTCTGCGGCGCAGGAACCGGGCGTAGAGACCGGCATCGAAGTGATAGGCGTAGCTGGGCTGCGGCTGGGTCTGCAGCGAGAAGCGGTCGTCGCGCGAGGCGACGCTCTCCAGGCAGAAATCGCCCAGGTCCGATGGCATCCCGCGGCGGAGGCTGTCCAGCCAGAAATGGTGGAACGGCGTGGCCCAGGTGCCATGTCCGATGGTGCCGAACGGATGGAAGAAGCGCTCGCCCGGCAGGCGCCAGTTCTCGAACGAGATCGACAGCTTGAACGTGCCGGCCACCGCGCGCAGGAACTCCTGCTCGTCGATCTGCAGAAAGTGATGGAAAGTGCGGATGGGCGGTACGGTGGACTCGCCGACACCGACCGTACCGATCTGCTCGGACTCGACCAGGGTGATGTCCAGCTGGTCGCGGAATTGATGGGACAGCGCACATCCGGCCAGCCAACCGGCGGTGCCACCGCCGGCAATGACCACCTTGCGGATGCGCCCTTCTGCTGTGCTCGCGGTATCGATCACGGTGCCCCTCAGCGGTTGAGTCTGCCCAGCAGCATCGCGCGCATGCGGCGCGCGCGCTGCTCGTCGAACGGTGCAAGATCCCCCCGCGCATCGTCGGGCAGGTGCTGCCCCGCGCGCTCGCCGGGGCCGAATACGTAATACTGGAAGAGCGCTTCCCACGCCTTCTTTTCACGCGCGGGCAGATCGCGCAGGGCCCACATCGCATGGTGCAGCGCCGGCAGGGGCGAGCCGAGGAAGGCCGGCGAGCTACGCCACCAGTAGTTCACCAGCACATTGAACGGCGCCAGGCTGCGCACATGGTGCCACCACATGCTGGGAATGAAGATGGCATCCCCTGGCTCCAGCACTGCGCTGCGTGCACTCGCCAGGGCCTCCATGAAGCGGGGATGCCGGTCGAAGTCGGGACGTTCGAAGTCCACCACGCTCACCACCTGGCCGCCTGGCGTGGGATCCAGCGGGCCTGGGTAGAGATTGTCGATCTGTTCGGGCGGGAACAGCGTGAACTCGCGTCGGCCCACCGCGCAGCACGCAAGGTTGTCGGGGGTATCGAAATGGCACGATGCGGTGACGCGGTTGCCGATCCAGATGCTGGCCAACGCGTCGATGCCCTGCCCTGCCAACCCTGCCTGGTTGGCCTGTGCGAATGCCGGCAGCAATGCCCGCTCCACCGGCAGCGACGCCACGTAGTAGGTGGGCGGTCTTGGCTCATGCAGCGTCGAGGCGATCCCGTCCAGCACCTCGCTGAGCGATGCCCGACGGACCTCGAAGTTCAGCCGGCTGAAGTCGGCGGTGTAGAACGGGCGCCCGTCGATGTCCGGCCCGCCGAACGAGTACTGGATGGGCACGCCCGCGTCGACGCCGCCCAGGTAGGCCAGCGCGTCCAGCGTGGAGCGCTGTCCAGCCTCGACCAGCGGCCAGTTTGACGCCATGCCTCGCAGCACTACCGGCTCTCCGGCCTCGACCAGCGAGGCCAGAGGCAGCGCAGCAGGATCGATGCCCTCCAGTATCCGCATCGCAGCCCCCATCGCCCGCCCTCAGTTCCTGGCCGTGGACGCTGCTGCATCCTGCGCGCGCAGGCGCCGCTGCTTCTCGGCGATCAGGCGGCGCATGTTGTGCAGCGACGCCAGCATCAGGTAGGCGCCCTCAAGGCAGCCAGCGCGATTCAGCGCGGCCAGCGTCGAGTCGTCCAGCAGCGCCAGGCGCTCACGGTCGATGCCGTGCAATCCGTTCACGCTCACCCGGTGATGCTGCGTGATCTGCACATCGAGCGTGACCGGCTGGATCAGTCCGCTTTCGTCAAGCATTGCAAACATCGCGGCGCCGAACGCGCTGCCATCATGGATACCACGCAGCACGCCGGCAATGTGGTCGAGGTAGGGGGTGTTCCCACCCTGCGGCAGGAACAGCGGCTCGCCGGCGTCGGTGTTGACCCGGGGATGGTCCAGATCGACATGCATCACCGCCTCCCGGGTGAGCACACCGTCGATGTAATGCTCCTGGAATCCGATCAGGAACGGCCCCTTCGCTGCGGCTCCCGGAAGATAGGAGGCGTTCCAGCGGCCGTCCTGCAGGAACAGGTTCTCGTGCTGTTCAAACCCGAGCAGGGCGACGGCCTGCCATTCGCCCGATCCGGCCTGTTTGCGCAGGAAGATGGGATATTCCCGCTGCAGTTCGGCGAACTCGCTGGGATAGGCCGGCACCATGCCCACGGCGTCGCCGAACTCGGGGCCGAAGCCGGTGGCGACCCTCAGGTCCCGATGGGCGATGTTGTTGAGCATTTCATAGCGGGCCATCAGGGTGTCCAGTCCGGTGCGGGGCCAGTGGCCGGCAGGGTACCGCCGGCACGTGCGACAGGTGCTGCGTCAGGACAGGCCCGCGCGGTACCGTTGCCGGGACAACGGTACCGTGCCGGGCGGGTCCGTCGCCAGACTCAGAACTTGTAGCGGACACCCAGCATGTAGCGTGGGCTCTGGTCAGCCAGCTTCACGATCATCTGCGACGTGCGCGAGCGCCAGCGTACGTCCTCGCCGGTCAGGTTGATCGCTTCCAGTCCGAACGACCAGTGGTCGTCCAGCGTGTAGTTCACGCTCAGATCCCACTGCTCGTAAGCCTCCACATAGTAGGGATTGCGGCTGGCGCCCTGGTTGGCCAGGATCAGGTACTGGTCGCGCCAGTTCCACGCCAGGCGGACCGACCAGCCGTACTTCTCGTACATGAGCATGGCGTTGGCGGTATCACTCAGACCGGTGAGCGAGAACTGGTCGATGCCCGGATCGCCGCCATTGTTGTAGCCGACGTCGCCGCTGACGATCGTGTAGTTGGCCAGCACGCCGAAACCGGTGTCGCCGAAGAAGTACTGCCCGCCGAGCTCCCAGCCGTGCAGCTTGGACTTGTTCTGGTTGATCGGGCGGTTGACATTGAACTGGTACAGCGGATCGTCCGCCTGGCCATACAGATCGTAGGCCGCTTCGGTGGCCAGCACCTGCGCGTCGGTTCCGTTGTAGGCCGCCAGTCCGGCGGGGTTGTTGCGCAGCAACGCCAGCGCGGTGAACAGCGAGGTGTCGTTGGCCGAGCAGGCGGCCGCATTGGCGGCACCGACCTGGGAGACGCAGGCTGCACTGGTGAGGAAGTCCAGAGCCGCACGCGCATCCGGGCCGGACGTGGGATCGGTCAGCCCGTACAGGCTCTCCTGGACAACGGTATTGCCGATGAAGTTGTCGACCGACTTGTTCCAGTAGGTCAACGACACATAGCTGGCGTCGGCGAAATACCACTCCAGCCCGAGGTCGAGGTTGTCCGATTCCAGCGGCTTCAGGCTGGGATTCTGCGCGTTGCCGCTGGCGCGCGACGACGGATCGATCAGCACCGATCCGAACGGCTGCTGTGCGCCCGGGCCCGCATAGAGATTGCCGTAGGGCGCGCGGGCGATGCTCTTGCCGAACGAGGCACGGCCCTTCAGCTCATCGGTGAAATCGATGCTGAAATCGAGATTGGGCAGGATGTAGCTGTACCTTGCCTTCTCGGTGAAGGGCTGCTGCTCATCGGACAGCACGATGCGGAAATCGTTGTTGGCCTGCCACTCGATGGACTCGGGAACGGCGATGACCGAGGTCGAGACCACGTCGGTGGTTTCGTAGCGCACGCCCAGCCGGGTATTGGTGCGCATGCTGCCCAGCTGGCCATCCAGTTCCACCTGGAAGTAGGCCGCCTTGGTCTTCTCTTCCACGAAGTTGTCGGCCGCGCGTTGCGGACTGACTCCCAGTCCCACGCCATATTCGTCCGCCGCCCACTGTGCGAGCTGGCCGGCGTTGCCGCGCCATGCGGGCCAGCTGCTGGCGCTGTAGTCGTCGAACAGGCCGACGATGTTGACCGGACGCAGCAGATCCATGAGCCCGGCATCGGTATCCCGGTTCACGTTGGCCACGCCCCAGTCGCCCAGGGTCGAGTAGGCCTCGGCTGCCTGGATGCGGTGCGTGGTCGACTTGTTGGTGTCCACGCCGAACTGGAACCGCCCCTGGTCGAAGTTCCATTCGCCGTCCACGCGGGCCTGCTTGATCTCGCTCACCTGCGACTGTGCGTTGACACGCAGCACCTGGGTGCCGATCTCGCCCTCCTGGAAGCCCGGGTTGACCACGCCGTTGGTGCCGGCGATCGCATCTGCCGTGCTGGGATACCAGGTCTGGGTGCCGACCGGCAGGCCATTGTTGAACTCCAGTTCCTGCACCCAGGAGCCACCGCAATGGGGGCCACGGGTACAGTTGTTGGTGCCGGCAATGCTCATGAAGATCGAGCCGCCGCCGGTGAGCGGATCATTCGGACGACTCTCGTTCTTCGAATTGTGTGCGTCGAAGCTCAGCTTGAAGCGGTCGGTGACATTCCACACGGCATTGAAGCCAAGCGATCCCAGCTTGTACTCCTGCATGCTGCGCTGCTGTTCCAACCCGAAATCCTTGGTGCCGGCGATCTCACGGATGTAGACCGGGGTGGCCACTGCACCACTGGTATCGAACTGGACGTTGGTGTAGTTGCTGTTCTGCAGCCACATGCCCTGCTCGCCACGGTTCTCGGTGATCTCGTTGGTCGAGTAGGTGTAGTCCACGGTCAGGGTCAGGCTGTCCGTGGGCGCGAACTGCAGAACCGCCTGGCCGTTCACGCGTTCCCGCTCGAACTCCGAGAATGCATAGCGCAGGTCGTTCGGGCGTGCATAGAGCTGGCCGATCTCCGGCGCGTTGACCACCGTCGGGTTGCCGGGCATCGAGCCCGTCCACGGCTGCACGTTCCAGTAGTTCTCCGTGGCCTGCACCGAGCCGCCCTTGCGCTTCTGCTGGCTCGCGCTCAGGCTCACACCGAAGGTCTTTTCCGGGTTGCTGTAACTGAAGATGCCCGACAGCTCCGGCGTCAGATCATTGTCGAACGGCTGGCTGCGGTCCGAGACGAGCTTCGCGCCGGCATTGGCGATGATCCCTTCGTGATCCAGCGGCCGCGCGGTCAGGATGTTGATCGTCGCGCCGATGCCGCCGCTGGGTACCTGCGCCTGGCTGGTCTTGTAGACCTCGATGCCGTTGATGGCCTCGGCGGCCAGCTGCGCGAAGTTGAAGGCGCGGGTGCCACCGTCGACGCCACCGATGGCGACCTGCCCGGACGCACCGAATGCATCGGCACCGGGCATCTGGCGTCCGTTGAGGGTCACCATGTTGAACTGCGGACCGAAGCCACGTGCAGTGACCTGTGCACCTTCGCCGTCACGACGCTCGATGGAGATGCCGGTGATGCGCTGCAGCGACTCCGCCAGGTTGGTATCGGGGAACTTGCCGATATCCTCGGCACTGATCGCGTCCACCACGCCAGCCGAATCACGCTTGATGTCCATGGCCTGGCTGAGGCTGTTGCGGATACCGGTCACCTGCACCGCGTCCAGCTGAGTAGGCTGCGTGGGCTGCGTCTGCGCCGTAGGCGGCTGTGCGGTGGTCGTGGAGGCCTCCTGTGCGAAGGCGGGATTGATCACCAGGACGCCGCCGACGAACGTGAACATGGCCCTGGAGCGGAACTTCGCCAAGGTCCGGCTCATGGACGGGTCCTCGGGTCTGGAGTAGCACGGAAACTGCGAGCGCTCATGAAAGTCCCCTATGACATACGATCGAATGGATGTACCGCCCCCTCCCAGGGGCACGCACGGGCGAGGCCCGTATTCCAAACCGAACATCGCGGGCGCCGGACGCGCCGCGACTCAAACTCGCTTTCAAGCCTGCCAGGACGAACACGCGGTAAAGAAGGCAGCCCCTGGACCCAAAACCCCGAATCTATTGGTAGCGCTACCATCGCGTTGAGGCGCAGACTAATCACCCTGGTTCCCGCTTGTCACCGTGCAGCGCAGCAAATCATTCCTGCGGCAGTCCCCTTGTGCGCATCGCACACGCGGCCGCGGCGCGACCCACACGGTATGATGCCGCGTTTCCTGCTCCCCCTCCCCATGCTCGCTTCCTACTCCTCCGCCATCATCTGGTCGGCGGTGGCGCTCGCCACCGTGGGTCTGCTGTTCCGTCCTTTCCGCCTGCCCGAGTATGTCTGGGCCGTCGTGGCGGCGGCGCTGCTGCCGCTGACCGGTGTGATGCAGGTCGGCACGGTCCTCGGCGCGGTCGCCGAAGGCGGTGATGTCTATCTGTTCCTGGTTGGGATGATGGTTCTGGCAGAGCTCGCGCGGCGGGAAGGCCTGTTCGACTGGCTGGCGCTGTACGCGGTGCGGCACGCGGGGAGCTCCGGGCGGCGGCTGTTCGACCTGGTGTTCCTGGTGGGCACGCTGGTGACGGTATTCCTCTCCAACGACGCGACCGCGGTCGTGCTGACCCCTGCGGTCTATGCCGCGTGCAGGGCGGCCCGCGCCAATCCCCTGCCCTACCTGTTCGTCTGTGCGTTCATCGCCAATGCGGCAAGCTTCGTGCTGCCCATCTCCAATCCGGCCAATCTGGTGGTGTATGGCAGGCACATGCCACCGCTGCAGCAGTGGCTGGCGCAGTTCGCGTTGCCGTCGCTGGCGGCGATCGGTGCGACCTACCTGGTCCTGCGCTGGGTGCACCGCCGCGAGATCGCGCAGCCACTGGCCCCGGCGCCGGAACATCGCCCCCTGTCTGCTGGCGGTCGCCTGAGTGCTTACGGCGTGCTGTTCACCGGCTCAGCGCTGCTGGTGACGTCGGCGTTGAACGGCCCGCTGGGTCTGGTGACCTTCTGCGCAGGCAGCGCGAGCGTCGTCGCCGTCGCCCTTCGCCAGCGCCAGAGTCCGCTGCCGCTGCTGCGCAACGTGTCCTGGGGCGTGCTGCCGCTGGTGGCAGGTCTGTTCGTTCTGGTCGAAGGCGTGGCACAGACCGGCGTGATACAGATGGCGGCCAGTGCGCTGGAGTCCCTTGCCCGCACCTCACCCCACCAGGCCGGGTGGCTGGCCGGCTCGGTCGCAGCCCTGCTCAGCAATCTCGCCAACAATCTGCCGGTGGGTCTGGCCGCAGGCTCACTGGGGCAGATGGCCGACCTGCCGGCGCAGACGCGCGCGGCACTGCTGATTGGTGTGGACCTCGGCCCGAACCTGTCGGTGACCGGTTCGCTGGCGACCCTGCTGTGGTTGGTGGCCCTGCGTCGGGAAGGCGAACATGTCAGCGGGCTCGACTTCCTGCGCATCGGCGTACTGGTGATGCCGCCCGCGCTGCTCGGGGCATTGCTGCTGCTCTGAGCCATCGCTGGTCCGGCACAGGGTTCAGTGCGGCTGCCTGCGCGAGCGGAACGCCGCCACCTTCATGCGGTTTCCGCACTGGGCCATGCTGCACCAGCGCCGCCAGTCACTTCACATGGTGAACCACGGTACTCGGCCATAGTGGCCGGAGTTCGTCATCATGTTGAGCATTCATGGCAGCAGTCCGCGCGCGCCTCAAGCAGTTGCCTCGCCGGTGGCGCACAGCGCTCTACATCCTGCTCGGCCTCTACGCAGCCTATCTGTTGGCGGGCAACGTCTTCCTCAACACGCCGCTGTTCGACAACGTCACCAACCGCAAGCCGCAGAAGTTCGTGATGACCACGGGCCCGGCGATCACACTGGTGCCGGGCCACGTGATCGCCTGGAACGTGCACATGCGCGGCCACGTCAACCACACGGTGTATGTGCTGCATGCGGAACGTGCCAGTGCGCGCCTTGCCCTCCTCCCCCTGTTCCGGCGCGAAGTCCGGGTGCCGCGGCTGCAGGCGACCGGTGTTTCGGCCGACGTCAGTCGCGTCGATCAGGTCGTCCCCTCGCCCCCCCGCGGCACCCGCGGGTGGACGCTGCGCTTCAACGCCATCCATAGCGACAGCATCCGCAGTGCCCGGCTGGGCAAGCTGCTGATCATCGGCAAGGGAGCCGGAACGGTCGGTTTCCTCAAGCAACTGCGCGGCGGTCCGTCGGAACTGTTCGACTCCCAGGTCCGATTCGATGCCGCCGACGTCAGTTATGACGGCGTCCAGCTGCTGGGGGACACAGAACTCACGTCCCGCTTCAGCTATCCCCGCCATTTCCGCGACCAGGCGCCCGGCCTGGCCAAACTGGGCCTGTTGCGGGCTGCGCTCAAGGTCAACGCACGAAGCCAGGGGCTGCGCCTGGATACCGGCCTGGCGCAGCCGCGGATCGCCAGTGCCCCGGTGCCGGGGCGACTGCAGATGGACATCCGCATGGACCATGGACGCCTGCAGCCCGGCAGCCACGCGCTGTGGCACGTGCCCCTGCTGCTCGGTGACGGCGCTCCCGGCCGTGGCGTTCTGGCCCTGCAACTCAACACCGCCGACGACATTCGGCTGCAGGCCCGGCTGCCTCCCAAAGAAGGAACGGGCGCAGCGCTGGACGCCGATCTGCGGATTGCTGGCCGTGAGATTCCTTTCCGCCAGATCGACCAGTTGATCGAACGGACCTCGGGAACGGTGCGCGGCGAGTGGACCTTCACCTCGCTCAACTGGATCCCCGCGCTGTTCGTTCGCAAACCCTGGCTGCAGCTCGATGGCGGCGGCGTCCTGCAGGCGGATCTGCAGCTCCGCAACGGTGAACTGGTGGCGGGCAGCACGGTCGACATTCCCTCCGCCAAAGCGGTTGCCGGTATTGCCGGCGTGACGATGGCGGGCACGGCCAGCGCGCATGGTGAGCTCAAGGGCGGATCGCCCACCCGCGCCGAGCTGTCGGTACGCCTGCCCCGCTTCACTGCCAACCCGACGGACGCGCCGCGCACACGGCTGTTCGATGGCCGCGATCTGCAGGTGACGCTGAGCGGTGACGGCCGTATCCGCGAGCTGCGCAACGGTGTGCGCGCGCACCTGCGTTTCAGTGACGCCACCATTCCGGACCTGGCGGCCTACAACCGCTATCTGGGCACGGACCAGGTACGGCTGCTCGGCGGCACCGGCCAGGTGAGCGGCGAGATGCGGCTGGACACCAATGGTCGCATCGGCCAGGGCAGCGCCCGCCTGCTGGGCCGCCAGGCGCGTGCGCAGGTCGGGGGGCTGTCACTGGCCGGCGACGTGCAGCTGGATGCAGCCCTGCGCCGCGGTAACTTCACCGACCGCCATTTCGACGTCTCCGGCAGCACCGTCGAGCTGCGCAACATCCAGATGGCCGGTGTCGCACGCAAGACGCCGTGGCGTGGGCGTATCGACATCCAGTCCGGGCGCATCGATGCACAGTCGCCGTTCCAGGTGGACGCACGTGGCGCCGTGGCAATGAGCGATGCCTCGCCCCTGCTGGCGGTGTTTGCCGAGCGCGGCGACTATCCGCGCTGGGTGCTGTCGCTGCTCGACGCTGGCCAGGTCGATGCGCAGACCGTACTGCGCTGGCGGCCGGGGCATCTCACCCTGGACGAGCTGACTGCGGAGAATGACCGGTGGTCCGTCCGCGCCCGCCTCGATCTTCCCGGTCAGCACAAGCGCGGCGATCTCTATCTGCGCTGGGGCGTGCTCGGCGCCGGCCTCGAGCTCGACGGCGAGCAGCGCCGCTGGCACCTGGCAAAGGCCCGCGAGTGGTTTGATGAGCGCCCCTCCCTGCTGCCCGCCTCGGCGGCACCTGCGCAACAAGCGCCTGGGGACTGACGGCCGGCGCTGCATCCAAACGTGCCACTCGTTCGTATTGGTTCGAGACCCACGCGAGGATGCCCGATGAAACGAACAACGCAGGCCCTTGGACTGGCCGGCTGGCTTACGCTGACCTTCGTGGCAGCGGCGCTTGGCGCACGGGCCTCGATCTCGGCATCGGACTTCTACTCCACCCTGTCGCTGCCCGCGTGGGCGCCTCCCGCCGGGCTGTTCGGACCGGTCTGGACGGTGTTGTACGCGCTGATGGCAGTGGCCGCGTGGCTGGTCTGGCGCGAGAAGGAACGGCGCCCCAACACGGTGGCATTGGTGCTCTACGTCGTGCAGCTGGCAGCCAACACCGCATGGAGCTGGCTGTTCTTTGGATGGAAACAGGGTGCGCTCGCCTTCGTGGATATCCTGGCCCTGCTGGCGCTCATCATCGCCACCGTGATTGCCTTCGCGCGCATCCGGACGCTGGCGGCGATCCTGCTACTGCCCTATCTGCTGTGGGTAGGGTTCGCCGCCGTACTCAACTACGCGGTGTGGCAGGCCAACCCCGGGGCCCTGTAAGGCGGTGCGCGCTTCAGGCGGTTGCTTCAGGCGCAGGCTGCCAGCTGCGCAGGGTCGCGCCCTTCAGCGACTGCTGCCCGCAGCCGGTCGGGCAGCGCAGCACACGGATGGCCGACATACTGACCAGGCCCTGCCCCTCCACCGCCTTGAACACCGTCTCGCAGCGCAGGCAGCGCGCCACCATGGAATACAGGTGAACGATGCGGCGGGTGCCGGGGTCCTGCAGAAGATCCACATCCAGCAGCTGGAACTGGCAGCTGTCCGGCATCGCGCGCATGGAGTGGGACGTGTTCGGGGGTGTGTGCAGGTTCACGACGGAGCGCCAGTGGAAGTGTCCTGCGTACGTTATGGAAACCGGCGTGCAGCGGGTGTGCAGTGCACATGCATTGACCGCGAAATTTTGTGCGGGCCGCGGACCGATTCTGCTAGGGTGCCGCAGATGCACAGTCCATTGCCGTCCTCCGATCCACCCGCCCGCTGCCAGCAGTCTGCCGGTAGTCCGTTGAGCGTGTACCTGAGGGACGCCACGCGGTCGGTGCACGGCAGCCTCGATGCGTTCCTGATCGGGCAACGCCTGTTCGAATCCACATTGCGCTACGGGCGCTTTCTCCAGGTTCAATGGCATTTCCACCACGCCGCCGCGCCGCTGTACATGGACGGGCTGATGCTTCCGGCAACGGCACGACTGCAGCTGGTTGAACAGGATCTGCTGGATATGGGCGCCCCGCTGCCACGCGCGCATGCCTGGCGTCCCAGGCTGCAGCACGCATCCCGTGCGTCGGCATTGGGTTGGCTGTATACCGTCGAGGGTTCTGCCCTGGGTTCGGCTGTCCTGCTCAAGTACGCCGCCGCGCTGGGGCTGGGTGCCGGCCATGGCGCCCGTCACCTTGCACCTTCGCCTGCAGGCGTGGCCGAGCAATGGCGGATCACCCGCGCGCATCTGGATGCGGAACCCCTCACGCAGCAGCAACGCCAGCAGGCCTGCAGCGCGGCTCAACAGGCGTTTGCATTCGTGCGGCGTTGCGCAGCTGAAGTGTTCAGCAATGCATGAACAGGCATTCACATCGTCCGGACGGTATGCGGCCGCAGCATTTTCCGTCACCATTCCATTCCGCCCGGCCCGTCACGAATCATGAGTACCGCCCTTGATGCCTTCCGCTGATCGCACCTGGAACGATGCACTGTCGGACTGTGCGCGGGAACCCATCCACACACCGGGCGCCATCCAGCCCTATGGCGTGCTGCTGGTGCTGGATCCGCTGACGCTGCTGGTGCGGGAATGTGCCGTTAGCCAGCCCATCGCGCTGCGCCAGTACGGTGATCCGTTGATGCAGCATGTCGAGAACGCACTGGGCGGTGTGATCGGCCCCTTCGTACATCGCCTGCGGCACATCGCACCCGGCGGCACGCTGCACCTGGGCGCGGTCCACCTGGATGGGCTGGGGCGCCACCAGTTGCTCGCGCATCGTTCAGATGACGATCTTCTGATCGAACTGGAAGCCCCCGTTGCCGGTCAACCCGCCTCGCTGGAGGAGCTGTACCCCGCGATCCGCGAACTGATGCTCGCCATCGAGGGTGCCGCGACGGTCGAGGATCTCTGCCAGCTGGCGGCTGCGCACATACGCAGGATCGCCGGATTCGACCGTACGCTCGTCTACCAGTTCGACGCCGGCTGGAATGGAACCGTCGTGGCCGAAGATGGCAACGGCATCCTGCCTTCGTATCTTGATCTGCGCTTCCCGGAATCGGATATTCCGGCGCAGGCGCGCGCCCTGTATCTGCATAACCGGGTGCGGCTGATCGCCGATTGCGATTACACGCCCGTGCCCCTGGTGCGGGCCGGGCATCATCGCCAGGCCCCGCCCACCGACCTGAGCCTTTCCACGCTCCGCAGCGTCTCGCCGGTGCACCTGCAGTACATGCGCAACATGGGCACGGCGGCATCGATGTCGGTCTCGCTGATCCACGAGGGGCAGCTGTGGGGGCTGGTGTCGTGCCACAGCGCACAGCCGCGCCGGCTGCCCTATCACGTGCGCACGGCCTGCGAGTTCATGGGGCAGATCCTGTCGCTGCAGATCGCACTGAAGCAGCGCGCACGCGCCGTGGAGGAACGGGTCGGGCGCCGGTCCTTGCTGGTCAAGCTGCTGGGCCGCATGGCCGGCGACGAGGACTTCATGGCCGCGCTCCGCCGGGATCCCGACAGCCTGCTTTCACTGACCGGCGCGCAGGGCGCGGCCATCGTGCACAGGAACGACTGCGTGCGCCTGGGCCAATGCCCCGGGAATCCGGAGGTACTTGCGCTGGCACAGTGGCTCGCGACCGCGCACGTGGGCGAGGAAATGTACTTCACCGATCATCTGACCGCGGCCTGGCCGCCTGCGGAGCAGTTCAGCGATGTCGCCAGCGGCGTGATCGCCGTATCCATCTCCCAGCTGCATGACAGCTACCTGATGTGGTTCCGCCCAGAGGTGGTACGCACGGTCAGATGGGGTGGCGATCCACGCAAGAGCGCAGGCGGCAGCGACGCCCTGTCGCCACGGCATTCCTTCGAGGCATGGAAAGAGACCGTGCAGCAGCGCAGCCTGCCGTGGAACGAGGCCGACTGTGATGCGGCGCTCGAGATGCGCAACGCCATCGTCGACATCGTGCTGCGCAAGGCGGAAGAGATGGCCGAACTGAACGAGCAGCTGATGCGCAGCAACAAGGAGCTGGAAGCGTTCTCGTATTCCATCAGCCATGATCTGCGCGCCCCGTTCCGGCATATCGTGGGCTATTCCGAACTGCTGGGCAGCTCGGCAGCCGAGCGCTTGAACGAGACCGAGCGGCGTTTCCTCGACACCATCGTTGATTCGGCCAAATCGGCCGGCACGCTGGTGGATGATCTTCTGAGCTTCTCCCAGATGGGCCGCTCGACGCTGGGTCGCGCACGCATCGACATGGCAACCATGGTGGAGGATGTGCGGAGGATGCTGGAGTTCGAATACCACGGACGCGACGTCCACTGGCAGATCGGGGACCTGCCCCAGGTTGAGGCCGACCCCACCATGATGCGCCTGGTCTGGCAGAACCTGCTGTCCAATGCAGTGAAGTTCACCCGCGAGCGCACGCACGCGGTGATCGCAGTGGCGCACGAGCGCTCGGAAAGCGAGGATGTCTTCACTGTGCGCGACAACGGCTGCGGCTTCGACATGCGCTATGTGGACAAGCTGTTCGGCGTGTTCCAGCGGCTGCACCATGTCGAGGAATTCGAAGGTACCGGCATCGGCCTGGCCAACGTGCGCCGCATCATCGGCCGCCATGGCGGCCGCACCTGGGCCGAGGGCGAGCCGGGCAAAGGCGCCACCCTCCATTTCACCCTGCCCCTGCATTCTGGAGATGTTCAATGAGGGACCTGCGGCCGATCCTGCTTGTCGAGGACAGCCCCAAGGATGCTGAGTTGACCCTGGCCGCGCTGTCGCGTTGCCAGCTGCTCAATGATGTCATCCATGTGCGTGACGGCGCCGAGGCGCTGGACTATCTGCGATGCGAGGGCGCCTTTTCCGGTGCCCGCCATGGCGGCCCCGTGGTCGTGCTGCTCGATCTCAAGCTGCCGAAGGTCAATGGACTGGAGGTGCTCGAGCAGGTTCGTGGCGATCCCGTTCTCAGCAGCACCCCGATCGTGATGCTGACCTCGTCGCGGGAGGAGCAGGATCTGATCCGCAGCTATGAACTGGGGGTCAACGCGTTCGTGGTCAAGCCCGTGGATTTCAAGGAATTCTTCGACGCGATCCAGGGTCTTGGCATGTTCTGGGGAATCACCAATCAACCACCGCCGCATCGCCCGAACGGCTCGGGACACCACCATGGGTGACATCACCGACCGCGGCGAGCGCCTGCGCATCCTCATGCTGGAGGACAGCGCACTCGATGCGGAGCTGATCTCCGCCCAGCTGCTGCGGGCCGGCCTGGATTTCGAGGCGGAGCGCGTATGGACGCGTCGGGGTTTCCTCGATGCCATCGACAGCGGCACGCATGACGTCATCCTCGCCGATCATGTATTGCCCGGCTTCGATGGCGATGCGGCCCTGGCCCTGGCGCGCGAACGCGTCCCCCATACGCCGTTCATTTTTGTTTCCGGCACGCTTACCGAAGAACTGGCGGTGCAGGCCCTGACCCGTGGCGCGCGCGACTACGTGGTGAAGCAGCGGCTGCAACGACTGCCGGACGCGATAAGGCGTGCACGGCAGGAGGCGCACGAGCGTGGCAAGCTGGCCCAGGCCCAGGCGGCGCTGAATGACAGCCAGGCGCAGTTGCAGCAGATCACCGACGTGGTTCCGGCGCTGATCGCGCAGTTCGATCACGAACACCGCTTCCGCTTCGCCAACCGTGCGTTTCTCGACTGGCACGGGGTAAGCCTGGCCGAACTGCAGGGACGGACTGCGCGCGAGATTAGTGGGATTTCAGCCTTCGAGGAGGCGCTGCCCAGCCTGCAGCAGGTCCTCCAGGGAGAGCGCGCCAACTTCCAGGCACGTCTTGCCCATCGCAGCGGTGAGACGCGCTTCGTACAGATGGACTGCGTACCGGAGCGCGCAGCCGATGGCCGCGTGGTCGGCTACATCTGCGTGGGCAGCGACGTTTCCCAGCTCAAGCGCGCCGAACTGGCCCTGCGCGAGGACAACCAGTCGCTGGAGCGGCAGGTTCAGGCGCGCACCGCCGAGCTCCGGGCCAGCAAGCGACGTCTGCAGTCCATCTTCGAGTCCAGCTTCCAGCATCAGGTGCTGCTTGACCTGTCCGGGCGTGTCGTCGACGCCAACGTCGCCTCGCTGGCCGCGGTGCTGGCCGAGAAGGCGCAGGTTGTGGATACCCCCTACTGGCAGACGCCCTGGTTCACCACCACGCCCGGAATGAGCGAGGTGATCGACAAGGCGGTTGCCGATGCCGTAAGTGGGCGCAGCTCCCTGCACTCGCTCGAACTGGAGCTGCCCACCGGCCGGCGAAGTTTCGACGTTTCATTCCGTCCGTTGCAGGACGGCGCCGGCGAGGTCACCGCGGTGGTGTCCGAAGCCGTGGAGACCACCGCACGACTACAGGCAGAGCATGCACTTCGGCAGGCGCAGAAGATCGAGGCCGTCGGGCAGCTGACCGGCGGCATCGCCCATGACTTCAACAATATCCTGACGGTCATCTCCGGCAACGTCGAGCACGCGATGCTGTTGAGCGGCCATCCTGGAGCGTCGGCCGAGGCGACCACACGCGCACTGGACAACGCCCTGAAGGGCGTCTCGCGCGCGGCAAGCCTGACCCAGCGGCTGCTGGCCTTCGCGCGCCGCCAGCCCCTGCGCAGCCAGGCCGTCAACCTCAACGACTGCATGCTCGGAATGCAGGACATGCTGCAGCGGGCGCTGGGCGAGCTGGTGCGACTGGAGATCAGCACGGCTGCCGGCATCTGGTGCGTGGAACTGGACGTCGCGCAGCTGGAGGCATCCGTGCTCAACCTCGCGGTGAATGCACGCGATGCGATGCCCAGCGGCGGCAGGCTGAAGGTCGAGATCGACAACAGCCATCTCGACGGCGACTACGCCGCCCTGTTCCCCGATGCGGCTCCGGGCGAGTACGTGATGCTGCGTGTCCGCGACAACGGCCACGGCATGCCGGCCGATACGCTGGCGCGGGTGTTCGAGCCGTTCTTCACCACGAAACAGGTGGGGCGTGGCACGGGCCTGGGGCTCTCCATGGTGCATGGTTTCGTCAAGCAGTCCGGCGGCCACGTCCTGATCGACTCCGTGGAGGGCGGAGGAACCAGCATCACCATGATGTTCCCGCGCTCGCCGCTGCCACTGCCCTGTGAATCTCCCGCGCCGGCAGCGGGCCTGGCCGGCTATGAACAGCGCGGCGAGACCATCCTGGTCGCTGAAGACAATGACGATGTCCGCGCATACACCGTCGACGCCCTGCGCCAGCTGGGCTACCGCGTGCTGGAGGCACATGACGGGCCGTCCGCGCTGCGCCTGCTGGAACGCCCGGACGCGCGCATCGATCTGCTGTTCTCCGATATCGTGATGCCCGGCATGTCCGGCTGGGAACTGGGTCGCGAAGTCCGGGAGCGCTGGCCTGAGGTGGCGATTCTGTTCACATCCGGCTATCCGCGCGATCATGACGCCCCGGGGGGCGCGGGCCGCTCTGCGGCGCTGCTGAGCAAGCCATTCACGCGCGCCGATCTGGCCGAATCGATCCGCGGCGTGTTGGCGTCCTCCAGCTGACGGACCGGGGCGCGCGCCGGCTCAGGGGCCTTGTCTGGTTCCGAGCCGGTTGATCTGCGCGCACTCAACGACGCCCGGCGGCTGTGGCATGTCGGCCATTGCAACCATCGCCCGCCCCAGGGCCAGATTGCTGGTCGCGATGGAAGGGGCCATGCGTGCAATCAGCCCCAGCACCGGGGCGCCGACACCATAGAGTGGCCTCATCCATGAATGCGCCGTGCCCGTACCTGCAACAGGCTGGACACCGCCTGGCCGCAGCATCACCGTACGGATCGGCAAGCGGGCCAGTGCCTGTTCGGTCTGCCCCTTCACCCGCAATGGCATGATGCGGCTCTGCGGATCGGCATGCGCCCCGGACACGTACAGGAAGCGCCCCTGCGGACATGCCTGGGCGAACGCCGAAGCCACGGCAAGCGTGGCATCGAAGGTCACCGCCCGGTACTCGGCTTCGCGGGTTCCCACCGGCGGCGCTCCGGCGCAGTAAAGGCAGGCGTCGAATCCCGAAAACAGGTCAACACTGCCGGCGGCCTGCCGGAAATCGGCGAGCAGCAGTTCGGCGACCTGCTGCCCCGGCCGGCTGCCCGGCCTGCGGACCAGTGCCGTGACACGCTGCACCCGGGGCGATTCCAGGCAGGCCAGGACAACGCCCTGCCCCACCAGCCCTGTTGCACCGGCAACGAGCAGCTTCATGCGGCCAGGGGCGGCGTGACTGTCCACGGGGCTCAGAGTTTCACGAAACGCTGGATGCGGCGCGCCAGCCAACCACTGAACACCAGCGGGGCATCCAGCGCGGACACACAGATGCAGGGCACGCCCGGCGCCGTCACCGGCTGGTGCTCAACGTCCTCGTCAAGATCCGCGACATCGCCAGGCGCGAACAGGCCCAACGCATCGTTGTAGGAACCGCGCAGGATCTGCGTCAGTTCGCTCTGTCCGTGGCTGTGCATCGGCAGGCACTTTCCGGGGGCGATCTTCAGCATGATCAACGATGGCATCTGTTCGGCCCGGATGCAGTGCACGCCAGGCGCGATCCAGCGCCAACGCAGCGCTGCCAGTGACCTGCCGAAATACGGGTGCAGCGATGCCGGCAGGTAGTCCGGATCAGCCTCAGGCCGTTCATGCGGCACCTCCCGCGGCGATGATGGCTCGGCCGCTGCTGAGACCGCCTGCGAGGACAAATGGGCCAGCATGGCCTCGCGCAGGGCGTCCCGGCGGTCTTCGGCAAGCGCAGGCTGGGTGTGTTCCAGCAGCGCCGAACCGATCGCCTCAGCCTCCCGCAGGCGCTGCCGGCACACCGCGCAGCGCTCCAGATGCGTGCCGGCGACGATACTCAGTGGCGCCGGCAGTGCGCCGGCCGCATAACTCATCAACGTCGATTCGTGCAGATGGTGGTGCGGGCTCATTGCGCACCTCCGATCCGCGACTGCAGGCGCAGGAATGCGCGGCGGAGATGCGACTTCACGGTCCCCAGCGGCATGCCCAGAATGGAGGCGATCTCACCGTGGCTCTTGGCCTCGAAGTACGACATCCGGACCATGCGCGCCTGCACGGCCGGCAGTTCGTTGATGCGCTGGCGCAGCCGTGCATGGTCGGCAAACTGCTCGGCGCTGCTGCGCTCGACCAGGTCCGCGGCAGCGGCCTCTTCGACGGCCGCCTGGACCTGCATCCAGCTGCGCTCGCGCCGGACCCGGTCGATATGCAGGTTGCGGGCGATCCGGTAGAGCCATGTACTCAGTGCCGCCTGCGCCGGATCGTAGTCTCCAGCGCGCAGCCACACCTTCAACAGGCATTCCTGCGCAAGCTCTTCAGCCACGGCATCCGGCACGCCGAGTCCGCGCAGATAGACGCACAACCTGGGCATGAAGTGGTCATAGATGCGCATGAAGCAGTCGCGGTCGCGCAACCGCGCCACCGCGTCCATGTCACCGGTCCAGTTCAGTGCGTCAGTGCTGGGCTGCTGGGAACTGGACACGAGGCGGGCGGTGTCGAAGGGAACGGGAGGGCTGGCGGCGTCAGGGTACATCTGCGGTCGCGGCGGGCTGGTGAAGGTCTGTCCTGAGTACGGGCCACGGGCCCGTTTGGATGCAGCACCGACCTGCATCCAGCAACGGCCCTGCCGCGTATGCCAGGACGTCCCCCCGCCGGAGCGCCTTCGATGCGCATCACTCTCCTGCTGCTGTGCCTGCCCTGCCCCGCCCTCGCGGCCACCCTGCTGCACAACGAGGGCATCGCCACCCTGCCGGATGGCCGG
This sequence comes from Stenotrophomonas sp. Steno-C15, assembly GCF_056393265.1. Taxonomy (NCBI): domain Bacteria; kingdom Pseudomonadati; phylum Pseudomonadota; class Gammaproteobacteria; order Lysobacterales; family Lysobacteraceae; genus Stenotrophomonas; species Stenotrophomonas sp. Steno-C15. Next base: position 112,384 of record NZ_JBWJPF010000001.1, on the reverse strand, counting down.
GTGGCCTACCGCGAGATGCATTGGCAGCGGGGCGCCACGGAAGGCGCCGAGCGCTGGGTCCAGTACCTGTGCCCGGACGGCCAGCCCTTTGCAAGAAAACACATGGCGGCCACGGATCGACCGCTGGCGCGCGGCTACCGGCTGCTCGACCAGCGCTCGGGTCAGCAGGCTGACGTGGAGATGTCCAGCGATACAGTCCGCATCTCGTGGAAGGAGAGTGCCTCGTCCACATCGCGGCAGGCACGCCTGCCAGCGCCTGCCGGTGCAGTCGTCGATGCCGGCTTCGATGCGGCCGTGCGCCAGCACTGGACACCGCTGCTGCAGGGAGCCGAGGTGACCCTGCCCTTTCTCGTCCCCGGGCGTCAGCGCTTCTATCCGGTCAAGGTCAGCTGGCGTGGTGCGAACCGCTGGCGCGGGCTGGCTGCACAGTCATTCGAGGTCCAGCTGGACACCTGGTATGGCGGCGTGGCCCCACGCCTGTCACTGGTCTACGCCGAGGCCGATCGTCGCCTGCTGGAGTTCCGCGGCACCAGCAACCTGCGCGATGCACGTGGCACTTACCCCGCCGTGGTGGTGCGCTTCGACAGCCCGCCTGCGCCCCAGCCGGACAGCCAGTGGCAGCAGGCGTGGGCGCGGCCTCTGGTCGCCGGGTGCGCCGTTACGGCGAAGTGAAGACAAACAGGAAGACGAAGAATCTGCAACGAGGCGCATCCATTTCCCGCCCTGCTGCGTAGAGAAACACACGCCTCCCTCGAGATCCGCCCCATGGCTTCCGCAGCGCCCCTCCGCAGCCGACGCGAACGCCTTCTGAGCACCCTCCGGCGCTGGTTCGACGCCGGCACTGCAATGGACACCGACAGTGGGCGTGCGGATCGGATCGACTGGCTGCGCGCGGTGCCATTCGCACTGATGCACCTGGCCTGCCTCGGCGTGATCTGGGTGGGGGTGTCCTGGATCGCCGTGGCCGTGGCAGCTGCGCTCTACGCGATCAGGATGTTTGCGATCACCGCGTTCTATCACCGCTACTTCTCGCATCGAACCTTCCAGGCGCCGCGCTGGGTGCAGTTCGTATTCGCGGTGATCGGCGCTTCCAGCGTGCAGCGCGGCCCGCTGTGGTGGGCCGCGCACCATCGGCATCACCACCGTCACGCCGACCAGCCGCAGGACCCCCATTCCCCACACCAGCGCGGATTCTGGCGCAGTCACATGGGCTGGTTCCTGACCCGCGAGGCGTTCACCACCGACCTTGCCCGGGTGCCTGATCTGGCCCGGTTTCCGGAACTGCGCTGGCTGGACCGCTTCGACATCGCGGTGCCGGCACTGCTGGCGGCAGGCCTTTATGCACTGGGCGAACTGCTCGAACGGGCAGCGCCCGGCCTGCACACGTCCGGGCCGCAGCTTCTGGTCTGGGGCTTCTTCGTTTCCACCGTCGTCCTGTTCCATGCCACGGTCACCATCAACTCGCTGGCGCATCGCTTCGGCCGGCGCCGCTTCGATACCCGTGACGACAGCCGCAACAATCTGTGGCTGGCACTGCTGACCTTCGGCGAGGGTTGGCACAACAATCATCACTTCTTTCCCGGCTCGGTCAGGCAGGGCTTCCGCTGGTGGGAGGTGGACATGACCTGGTACGGGCTGCGCGCAATGGCCGCCCTGCGGCTGGTCAGCGGACTCAAACCCATCCCAGCGTGGGTCCTGGACAAGGCGAGATACTGACATGCGCATCGCAGTCATCGGCTCGGGAATCTCTGGTCTGGCCAGTGCATGGTGGCTGGACGGCGAACATGACGTCACGTTGTTCGAGGCCAACGACTATCTCGGCGGACACACCCACACCCACGACATCGAGCTGGGCGGGACGCGGATGGCTGTGGACACCGGGTTCATCGTGTTCAATCCGCTGCACTATCCGCTGCTGAGCGCGCTGTTCGACGAGCTGGGCGTCACCTCGCAGCCCACCACCATGAGTTTCTCCATGCACAGCGAGCGTTCGGGCGTGGAGTACAACGCCACCTCGCTGGACGGCCTGTTCTGCCAGCGACGCAACCTCGTTTCGCCGCGCTTCTGGGGAATGCTCTCCGACCTGCGGCGCTTCTATCGCGATGCGCCGCTGCTGCTGGCCGAGCGGGAAGGCCCAACGCTGGGCGACTATCTGCGCAGCCAGCGCTATGGCAAGGCCTTCGTCGACGAGCATCTGCTGCCGATGGCGTCGGCGTTGTGGTCGTCGCCGACGGCGACCGTCCTGGACTTCCCCGCACGCTACCTGGCCCAGTTCATGGCCAACCACCAGATGCTGCAGATGACCGGCCGCGCGCCGTGGCGCGTGGTGGAAGGTGGTTCGGCGCGCTACGTGGACGCCCTGCGCCGCCGCTGGCGGGTGCACGAGCGCCTGGAGTGTCCCGTCCTCGCCGTCGAGCGGATGCCCTGGGGCGCGCGCGTGCACAGCGCTGCGGGCGTGGAAGGATTCGATGAAGTGATCCTCGCCTGCCACAGCAACCAGGCGCTGGCACTGCTGGCCGATGCCGATCCGATCGAGCGTGACGTACTCGGTGCCATCCGCTACCAGCCCAACGACGTCGTACTGCACACCGATGCATCCCTGCTGCCCCGCAACCGCAAGGCATGGGCTGCATGGAACGCGCATGTGCCGCGCGATCCCGCCGCTCCCTGCACCGTGAGCTACTGCATGAACCTGCTGCAGGGACTGCCCGGCGACATCCCGCTGGTCGTGACGCTCAACCGCACCGAGGCGATCGACCCACGCCGCATACTGCGTCGTATGAGCTATGCACACCCGGTGCACGATCATGCTGCGGTCCGAGCCCAGCAGCGCTGGGCCGACGTACAGGGCCGCCGCCACACCTGGTTCGCCGGAGCCTATTGGGGGTGGGGTTTCCACGAAGATGGCATCCGCAGTGCCCGTCGCGTCGTCGACGCGATGCGGACCTGTTCGCCGCAGCCACGTCTCATGACGCAGGACGAGGCCGCCGCATGAGCGCCAGCGCCCTCTACTTCGGCCACGTGATACACCGCAGGCACCAGCCGCACGCGCACGCCTTCCGCTACCCGGTCGCGCAGCTGCTGCTTGATCTCGACGAGCTGGACACGATCTTTGCCGGACGATGGCTGTGGTCCTTGAACCGCCGCAATCTGGCGGAGTTCCGGCGCAGCGACTACTTCGGCGACCCCTCGATGCCGCTTCCCGAGGCGGTCCGCCGCCATGTCGCAGGCGTGCGGGGTCATCGCCCGGCGGGCCCCATCCGCCTGCTGACCCATCTGCGCTTCGGCGGGCACGTCTTCAACCCGGTCAGTTTCTATTACTGCTACCAGCCTGACGGCAGCACACTGGACTGCATCGTGGCCGACATCACCAATACGCCCTGGAAAGAGCGCCACGCCTACGTCCTGTCAGTGGCAGAAGCGGCCAGCGAGCCGGGCTCACTGCGCTGGCAGTTCCAGAAACGCTTCCATGTGTCGCCTTTCATGGCGATGGACTGCACCTACGACTGGCGGTTCAGCACGCCCGGCGAGGACCTCAGGGTCCACATGCAGGTTCTGCAGGAGGGCGTGCGCCAGTTCGACGCCACGCAGCACATGCAGCGACGACCGCTGGACGGGCGCGGCCTGGCGAAGGTGCTCACCCTGTATCCCTTGATGACCGTGCAGGTCGTTGCGGCGATTCACTGGCATGCGCTGCAGTTGTGGCTCAAGCGCAACCCGGTCCATGACCACCCCTCACTTGCCGGAAAACCGCGATGAACGAGATGACTCCATCGGCAGCCATGCCCCGGGCCGGCGCGCTCGACGCATACCTGCGCCAACGCCTGCTGTCCCAGCTTGCGCCGCTGCGCGAAGGCCAGCTGCGGGTACGGGATGCCCTCGGCGAAACACTGCTGGGTGACGCAGCGGGGGAACTGCATGTCACTGTGACCATCGATGACCCGGCGTTCTACCGCAAAGTCGCCGCACAAGGCAGCGTAGGCGCAGGCGAGAGCTACATCCATGGCGACTGGCAATGCGACGACCTGGTTGCGCTGGTACGCCTGCTGGTGCGCAACCGCGATCTGCTGGACGGCATGGAACGTGGCCCGGCACGCATCGGCGGCTGGCTGCTGCGCGGCTGGAACCGGCTGCGCCGCAACAGCCGCGAAGGCAGCCGGCGCAACATCGCGGCTCACTACGATCTCGGCAACGACTTCTTCGCCCTGTTCCTGTCAACGGACCTGATGTATTCATCGGCACTGTTCGCCAGCGAGCAGGACACGCTCGAGGACGCCTCGCGGCGCAAGCTCGATCGCATCTGCCAGCAGCTGCGCCTGGCACCCGGAGACCGGGTGGTCGAGATCGGCACGGGCTGGGGCGGATTCGCACTGCATGCCGCGCAGCATTACGGCTGCCATGTCACTACCACCACGATCTCCGCCGAGCAGCATGCGCTGGCCACGGCACGGGTGCGCGCCGCGGGTCTGGAGGATCGCATCACCCTGCTGATGAAGGACTATCGCGACCTCGACGGGCAGTACGACAAGCTGGTCTCGATCGAGATGATCGAAGCGATCGGCGCCCAGTATCTGGACACCTACATGGCCACCCTGCAACGGCTGCTCAAGCCGGACGGGCTGGCCCTGCTGCAGGCGATCACCATTGAAGACCACCGCTATGAGCAGGCGCGCCGAAGCGTGGACTACATCAAACGCCACGTGTTCCCCGGCAGCTTCATCCCTTCCATCAACGCGATCATGGCCGCCAAGACCCGTGCCAGCGATCTGCAGCTGCTGGCGCAGCAGGACTTCGGCCATTCCTATGCCCTCACGCTGCGGGCGTGGCGCCAGCGATTCCTCGCACAGCTTCCCGCAGTGCATGCGCAGGGGTTCGACGCGCGGTTCTGCCGTCTGTGGGAGTTCTACCTGGCCTACTGCGAGGGCGGCTTCCTGGAACGTTCGATCGGCGTTTCACACCTGCTGCTGGCACGCCCCGGCCATCGGGGCAGCGCGCACGCCACGGGCGCACACTGACATGCGCCGCACCTGGCTCAATCTGCTCGGCAACCAGGCGGTCTGGCTGTGCGCGGTCGCTGGCGCCGGGCGCGGGCTGCAATGGCCAGCACTGCTGGCCGCCACACTGTTCGTGGCCAGCCAGCTCAGCACCAGTCCCCTGCCCCGGGTCGAGCTCCGCCTGCTGGTCCTGGCCCTGGCCTGTGCGTGGTTGGTCGATGGCGCCGCTGCCGCCGCGGGCGTGGTGCGTTATGCCGCTGCGCCCCTGGGCTGGGTGCCACCGCCCTGGATCCTCGCACTCTGGGCGTCCTTCGCGATGACGATCAATGCATCGATGGCCTTCCTGCAGCGGAACACGGCGCTCCCCGTGTGCTTTGGCCTGCTGCTTGCCCCGCTGGCGTACCTGTCCGCCAGCCGCGGCTTCGACGCCGTGCAGCTTTCGCCCCCGGCCTGGAAAGGCCTGCTGACGCTGGGTATCGGCTGGAGCATCGCCCTGCCACTGCTGTGTATCGCTGCGCGTCGCTGGTCGAGCCCCCCCATCCGCCCACCGTTTGCCGGAGCCCAACCATGAACGCCCTGCTCTGGGTTGCCCTGTATGCCCTGCTCATCATGGCCTGGGGATGGGCATGGCAACGCCGTCACCGCAACATCGGCATCGTCGATGTGCTGTGGGCGAAGGGCGTCGCTGCGTCAGCGCTGATACTGGCCCTGCTCGGTGACGGCGCCGCGCTGCCGCGTGTGGCCCTTGCGGTGCTGGGCGGCCTGTGGGGCGGCCGACTCGCGCTGCACCTGTGGGGCCGCGTGCGGCGCGAGGCCGAGGACGGGCGTTACCGATACCTGCGAGATCACTGGCAGAGCCACCAGGGCAAGATCTTCGGCTTCTTCATCGCCCAGGCGCTGCTGATCGTGCTGTTCTCCCTGCCATTCGTGGCCGTCGCCAGCAACGACTCGCCCGCCGCGGCGGGCTGGGTTGCCGCCGCTGCCGCAGTCTGGCTGTTGAGCGTCGGCGTCGAGACGCTGGCCGACCATCAGCTCGCACGGTTCCGCGCCGACCCGGCCAACAAGGGGCGCACCTGCCGCACCGGCCTCTGGCGGTACTCGCGGCACCCCAACTACTTCTTCGAATGGCTGCACTGGTTCACCTACGTCCTGCTCGCGGTCGGCTCGCCATTGGGCTGGCTTGCCTGGACAGGACCGGTGCTGATGTACCTGTTCCTGCGCTATCTCAGCGGCATTCCCTTCACCGAGAAGCAGGCGTTGCGCAGCCGTGGTGAGGACTACCGCGACTACCAGCGCAGCACGCCGATGTTCTTCCCGTGGTTCCCGCGTTCGTCCAAGGAGCACCTGCCATGACAGTCGCCACATCGCTCGCAACGCCTGCCGATCCGGAAACCGGGCTGATCGCCTGGGCCGAGCGCGGCCTCATTCCGGATGTGGCCCTGCGCTCCGGTATCCGCCGGCTGTGCGCCCAACGCCTCCAGGAAGAGAGTGCCGGGGGCATCGAGGCGCAGTCCGCGCGCTTCAACCAGTGCCTTGAGCAGTTGGCCGGCAGCCCGGTCGCGCTTCATGTCGATGCCGCCAACCGGCAACACTATGAAGTCCCCGCCGCATTCTTCCAGGCCTGCCTGGGCAAGCGCCTGAAATACAGCAGCTGCTACTACCCGAGCGGTCGCGAGACCCTGGACGAAGCCGAAGTCGCCATGCTCGAGCTCTACGGCGAGCGTGCCAGCCTGGCTGACGGGCAGCACATCCTTGAACTGGGGTGTGGCTGGGGCTCGCTGACCCTGTGGATGGCCGAGCGCTTCCCGGGCGCGCGCATCACGGCGGTGTCCAATTCGCACAGCCAGCGCCAGCACATCCTTGAACAGTGCAGGCTGCGCGGGCTGGGCAATGTCGAGGTGATCACCTGCGATGTCAACCGGCTGGAGCTGCCCGCCGGCCGTTTCGACCGCTGCGTTTCGGTGGAGATGTTCGAGCACGTCCGCAACCATGCGCAGCTGATGTCACGCATCGCGCAGTGGCTGAAGCCAGACGGCGCGCTGTTCGTGCACATCTTCGCCCACCGCACCCTGATGTACCCCTTTGAAACCGAAGGCGGCGACAACTGGATGGGGCGGCACTTCTTCACGGGTGGGCTGATGCCCGCTGCCGACACTCTGCTGCACTTCCAGCAGGACCTGCGCCTGCAGCGGCGCTGGCTGCTGGATGGCACGCATTACCAGCGTACGGCTGACCACTGGCTGGCGAACCAGGATGCCGCGCGTGAACGCATCATGCCGATCCTGGAGGCAACCTATGGCAGGCCGGCGGCAAGGCAATGGTGGAACCGCTGGCGCATGTTCTGGATGGCCTGCGCCGAGTTGTTCGGCTACGACAACGGCCAGCAGTGGCTGGTTGCCCATTACCTGTTCCGGCCACGTTGAGGTCACCATGCGCCCCCTTCCGCTGCTCTCGTTCCTGGCGATCGCCCTGTTCGGCACCGGCTGCAGTTCAAGTGACCTGCGCCCTCTGCCGCGACCGCAGGCGGTCGACGTTCCCCGCTTCATGGGCGACTGGTACGTCATCGCCCATATCCCTTCCTGGCCGGAACGCGAAGCGTTTGACGCCATTGAAAGCTACGCGCCGCGGCCGGACGGCCGCATCCAGACCACCTTCACGTATCGCAAGGGCAGTTTCGACGCACCACAGCGATCGATGCACCCGATCGGCAGGGTCGAGAAGGAAGGCAACGGCGCCATCTGGGGCATGCAGTTCGTATGGCCCATTCAGGCCGAGTACGTCATTGCCTGGATCGATAGCGACTACCAGCAGACCATCGTGGCGCGTAGCAAGCGCGACTACGTGTGGTACATGGCGCGCACCCCGCAGGTCTCTGCGGAGGACTATGCGCAGGCGGTAAAACGCATCGCCGCGATGGGATATGACACCCGCGAGCTGCGGCGCGTTCCGCAGTCACTGCGCTGACGTCCCGCACGGACCGGGCCCCGCTGCGCGGGAGCCCGGCCCTTCAGCCCGCTCAGGCTGCCAGGCGTTCGACCTGGCGACGGGTCAGGTCGTTGAAGCGGCCCAGCGACATCAGGTGCTGGTGGATCAGGGCCAGCCAGCCGCTGCGGTGCCATTCGATCACGGTTTCCTCGGGCAGCGCGACGAACTTCTCGACGTCGACCACCTGGAAGCCGTTGAGGTTGAACTCCTGACCGTTCGGAGCGCGTACGGTCGCATTGCGCTCGACCAGCAGCCCCTTTTCGATGAGCGCCTTGGAGAAGGCCTGGGTCTGTTCGTGCTCGCGGGTGTACTGCCCGCAGAACTCCAGCGCCTGCTGCACCATGTCGGTGGCCTTGCCGTCGGCGAACAGCGCCTGGCCTTCCTCGCCTCCCTTGACCACGCGCGGGCTCGCTTCATCGATGCCGAGCAGGAAATCATTGTCCGCGCCCGTGTCGATGAAGATGAAGGGGTGGCGACGCAGATAGGCCGGAATGTAGGCCTCGTCTTCCCACAGCCCGTCCTTGATGAACAGGTTCTCGTTGGTCACGCCGACGGCGGCCATCGGAACGGCGCCCGGGCCGGCGAACAGGATCGGGAAATGATGCAGTGCCAGCGAGAACTCGCCGAGCACCAGCGGAATGGCGTTGTTGCCGGCGGCGAAATCAAGCTTGCCCGGCAGGATGCGCAGGTCGGCGTGCACATCAGCCTGCAGCGGCACCGGACGGGTGTAGAACAGGGGGGTGCCGGCCTGCGCCGCTTCGGTGGTGGTGTCGCTGGTGGTCATCGTAGGAACCGTTTCATCATGCGCGCCTGCCATCCCGGGCGCGCCAGCGGGAACAACCTGAATCCCGCATTATCAACAAGCCGGGTGACGACCACCACCCCGGCACTGACTTATTTCAGCTGCAGCGGATAGCGCTGCCACAGGACGTGGACAAGGAAGCCCGCCAGTTCGGTGTCGCGCGCACTGACCGCGGCGCGGATCTTGTCCAGCAGGACCATGTCACTGCAGGAGCGCACATCGGCGTGGTTGGCCTGGCCCGACCTGCGTGCGCGGTAACGCGCGGCGCGCTGCGCATCGCTCATCGCGTACCCGAATTTGGGCGGACGACCGCGCTTGCGCGGCAGGGTCAGCTCCAGGGTTCCGGGGTCTTTGTCATCACGCATGAGTGGGGGCAGACAGCGGCAAGCAACGACGGGTGCGCAATTTATCGTGAGGCATCACTTTAATCCAGCCTTTTCTACACTTTTGTTGCACTGCAATGCGCCCTGCTGCCGCTCGCCGGCAGCAAGAGGGGCCCGCGAACGGGCCCCTTGCACACTTCAGGCAGCGCGTACCGGCTCGTAACCGTGCAGGTGCGCTTCACTGCTGGCGCGCCCCTGGCTGAGCGAGCGCAACGCAGTGGTGTAGCCCACCAGTTGCGCCAGCGGTGCAAAGCCGCTCACTTCGGCACGGCCCTCCTGGTCCTCGATGCGCGCGACGCGACCGTGGCGACGGTTGAGGTCGCCGACCACGTCGCCCACCGACGCCGAGGGCGAATGCACCGTTACCGCCATCACCGGCTCCAGCACCTGCGTGCCGGCACTGGCCAGCGCGGCCCTGACGGCCTCACTGCCGGCCCGGTGGAACGCCATGTCCGAGGAATCCTTGGCATGGGTCTGGCCGTCCACCAGGGTCACTTCGATGCCCACGACCGGATGCCCATGCGGTCCTTCCGACAGCGCCGCACGCACACCCTTCTCCACCGCTGCGATGAAACCACGGGGGATCACGCCTCCCACGATGCGATCGTTGAACACCACCTGGTCGTCCTCACGCGGCGCCACGTCCAGCACCACATGGGCGAACTGGCCCTGGCCACCGCTCTGCTTGACGACCCTGCCGACCACGCCGGAGACCGCGCGCAACGGCGTTTCCTGGTAGGCAACGCGCGGCGAACCGATGCCGACATCGACCTTCCATTCGCTGCGCAGGCGCTCGACCATCACCTCCAGGTGCAGTTCGCCCATGCCCCATACCAGCGTTTCGCCGCTCTCGCGATCAGTCTCCACGCGGAATGACGGATCCTCCTGGGCGAGGCTGGCCAGCCCCTGCGCCATGCGGATCAGGTCCGCTGCACGCGCAGGTTCCAGGCGCCACGCCAGCACCGGCGCCTGTGCCTGGATGCTCTCCAGGCGCAACGGCTGATCGCGTGCGCTCAGCGTTTCACCGCTGACTGCATCCTTCCAGCCCAGCACCGCGACGATGTCACCGGCCACGGCCTGCTCGATGTCATGGGTCTGGTCTGCCTGCACCCGCACCAGGCGGCTCACGCGCCGACCCTGCGGATGCTGCGAGCTGGCCACAGCGTCGCCTGCCTTCAGCGTTCCCGAATACAGCCTCACGAAGCTCAGCGCACCGTGCTGCTGATGGGTGATCTTGAACAGCAGGCCCGCCAGCGGACCCTCCGGATCCGGCGGCAGCAGCACGTCGCCGGCCTCGCCTTCGGCAGTGACGGCAGGCCGATCCAACGGCGAAGGCAGGTAATCGACCACCGCATCCAGCAGCGCCTCGATGCCTTTGTCCTTGAACGCCGCACCCGCAAGCACCGGCACGCCCGCACCGGCCAGCGTCGCCCGCCGGAGTGCCGCGCGCAGCAGTTCCGCATCGATCACCCGGCCTTCCAGCCACGCATCGGCCAGACCCTCGTCATGGTCGGCCACGGCCTCCACCAGCGCGTCGCGCCGCGGTTGCCACTGGCTGCGTGCAGCGTCATCCCACGGCGTGATGGTCACCACGCCGCCGTCGCGCCACTGCAGCACGCGCTCATCCACCAGATCGACCCAGCCGCTGAAGTCGCTTTCGCTGCCCAGCGGCACACCCAGCGCCCACGGCCGCGCCTGCAGCTTGTCCCGCAGCTGCTCCAGCACGCGCTCGAACGAGGCGCCGACACGATCCATCTTGTTGACGAAGGCGATCAACGGCACCCGGTGCCGGCGCGCCTGGCGCCACACCGTTTCCGACTGCGGCTGCACGCCATCCACGGCAGAGAACACCGCGACGGCACCGTCGAGCACCCGCAGCGAACGCTCGACTTCAATGGCGAAATCGATGTGGCCCGGTGTGTCGATCAGGGTCAGCCGATGCGGCGGCAGATCGCGCGGCGCCCACTGCGCCTGCACGGCTGCTGCGCCGATGGTGATGCCACGCTCGCGCTCGATCGCCGAGAAATCGGTGGTGGCGTTGCCGTCATGGACCTCACCGACGCGGTGGATCTCGCCGCTCTTCCACAGCAGTCGTTCGGTGAGCGTGGTCTTGCCGGCGTCGATGTGGGCAATGATGCCGAGGTTGCGACGACGGGAAAGGATCTGGGTGTTCATGTGATGGGTTCCTGCAAGCCAACTTCGGGGGCCGCGCACCCCCGTTGGCGACAGGGTGCGCGGCTAGCGTTCGGTCTCGGCGATCTGGTGCATGGCACGTTCTCCTTGCGGTGCAGCGGGTGGATGAAAGGGACTGCGGAAACGAAAAGAGCGCCCCGGAGGGCGCTCTGTGGATGGTCCAACGGTGGCCGATTCAGCGGCCCCGTCGAGCTCCAGGCAGACACGCCCGTTCCGCGCTTGCGCGGGTCAGGGTGAAAAACTTCAGGAGCGGCATCCGGTTCATGGGGCGCATTCTAGACCTGCCAATCTGGCGCGCAAGTGCTGATTGCGCGCACCAGTGGAACGATGAGGATTCCTTTCGCCGCCCGGATCAGGTGACCACCACCAGCGGCACGCCCCGCTTCGGATGCTCCAGTACGACCACGTCCTGCTGATAGACGCGTTGCAGCGTCTCCACGGTCAACACCTGCGCGGGTGAGCCGTCGGCGGCCACCCTGCCCTGTTCCAGCAGCACGATGCGGTCGGCATGGCCGGCGGCCAGATTCAGGTCGTGCAGCACCACGATCACGCAGGCCCCGGCCTCGGCACAGGCACGCACGCTGCGCAGCGTACGCTCCTGGTGGCGCAGATCCAGCGCAGCGGTCGGCTCGTCGAGAAGCAGCAGCGGCGTATCCTGCGCCAGCACGCGCGCGAACGTGGTCCGGGCCGACTCGCCACCGGACAACTGCTGCACCTCGCGCAGGCGCAGCGCCTGCAGTTCGGTCGCGTCGATCGCGGCCTCCACCTGCGTGTCATCGCGTACGGGATCGGGCGGGTGTGGCAGGCGCCCCATCGCCACCACCTCCTCCACGCTGAAGGCGAAGCGCACGCCGTGCTCCTGCGGCATCACCGCGCGCTCGCGCGCCAATGGACCGGCCTTGTAGCCGGCCAGCGGCCTGCCAAGCAGGCTCACCTCACCCGCATCGGCATGCAGATCGCCTGCAGCGACTGCCAGCAGCGTCGATTTGCCAGCGCCGTTGGGCCCCACCAAGGCAGTGACCGTCGCCGGCTCGAACGCCAGGTTGATGCCGTGCAGGATCTCGCGCTGCCCGCGTCGCACCACGACGTCGCGCAGATGAAGCAGGGCCGTCATGGGGCTGCCTTGCGGCGCTGCTGCAGCACCAGCCAGAGGAAGAACGGTGCACCCAGTGCAGCCGAGAACAGACCGAGTGGAATCTCCGCCGGCGGGTCGAGCGTGCGCGCGGCCGTATCGGCCACCACGATCAGCAGCGCCCCCAGCAGGCCGGAAAGGGGCAGCAACCAGCGGTGCCCCGGCCCCACCAGCATGCGCGCCACGTGTGGCACCACCAGGCCGACAAAGCTGATCGAACCGGCAAACGCGACGGCCGCACCCACCAGCAGGGCACTGAACGCCACCAGCCGGCGGCGGGTCCGTGCCACGTCCAGGCCCAGATGCTGGGCCTGGCGTTCCCCCAGCGCCAGCATGTCCAGTGGCGTTGCCAGGCGCTGCAGCGCGAACACGCCGATGGCGAACAACGGCACCACGGCGGCGACATCACTCCAGCTGGCGCGGGCCAGCGAACCCATCTGCCAGAACACCAGCGACTGCAGTTCGCTCTCGCTGGCGATGTAGGTCAGGAAACCGATCAGCGCCGAGCAGAACGCCGCCATGGCGATGCCGACCAGCAACAGCGTGGCATTGCCACTGCCCTTGCCCGGCCGGGCAAGCGCGTAGGTCAGGCCGATCGCCAGCGCACCGCCGGCAAACGCGGCCACCGGCACCAACCAGCCGGCCGCACCTGCAGCACCGAGCACGATGGCGGCGACCGCGCCCAGCGCGGCGCCCTGGCTGACGCCGACAATGCCCGGGTCCGCCAACGGATTGCCGAACAGGCCCTGCAGGCTGGCACCGGCCATCGCCAGCGATGCCCCCACCACCGCGCCCAACAGGGCGCGCGGGATGCGCAGCTGCCAGACCACCGCCAGGTCGCGGCTGCTCACCGCCTGCGGATCGAGCAGCCCCATCTTCACCGCCAGCGCCTGCAGCACCTCCAGCGGTGGCAAGCGCAGTGGCCCGACCGCAAACGAGGCCAGAATGGCGGCCAGCAGTGCCAGCATCGCCACCATCAACGTCGTCCGCCCGCGACGACGGCGCCGGTCCGCCGGACTCATGCCTTCGGCAGCGCCGCCAGCGCCCGCGCCAGCGCCAGTGCGCCAGCCCCGGAACCTACGCTGGTGTACTTGAGCTGCACATCCGGCATCACCCAGACCCGGTTGGCCTGCCCGGCCGGTGTCTGCTTCAGCGTCGGGTACGACTTCCACAGGCCCTCGGCACCGCCGAACAGCTGCAGATCGTGCTCGGTCACCAGAATCACCTCCGGTGCCGCGGCGACCACGCCCTCATTGCTCAGCTGCGAGTAGTTCTTCACTCCCGCTTCGGTGCCGATGTTGACGCCGCCGGCCAGCGCGATCAGTTGCGCCGATGCGCTGTCGGCGCCCGCAACGGTCGGTGCGCCACCGGCACCGGTGGCCGACACATGGATCACACGCGGCGCATGGCCCAGGCCCCGGCCGATCGCTGCGGCCTCATCCAGCTGACGCTGCACCTGCGTGGCAAGCGTCTGCCCTGCTTCGGCCAGCCCGAGTGCGGCGGCGACCTTGCGCACCTTGTCCGGCGCCGGCTGCAGATCGTCGATGACCACCGCCGGCTCCCCCACCTCGCGCAGCTTCTTCGCCAGCTCGGTGTGGCGGCGCAGGCTGTTGCCCAGGAACAGCGAACCCCGCAGGCTCAGCACACCCTCCACACCCGTGGTGCGGTTGAACAGGAACTGGTGCGGCGCAGCCCGGCCAGCCTCGGTGGTGGTGTTGGTCGGGGCGGCAAATACCTGCTTGCCCAGCCCCAGCGCCTCGATCACCGCGATGACGTCGTCGCCACCGGCGATGATCCGGCGGGTGTCGGTCACCGCGATATCGGCGCCGTCATCGGAATGCACCTTGGCCGGCAGCACGGCCTTCTGGTCATGCACGGCCGGCATCTCGGCACCGGCCACGCGTTTCCAGCCTGCCGGCAACGCGGTGTCCGCGGCGGCCGCCATTGCCGCCGGCGGCGGTTCGGAAGGCTTCTTGGCATCGGAGGGAGCCGACGAGCCGCCACAGGCAGCCAGTGCCAGCGAAACAGCCAACGGAAGTGCGCACAGGCGCAGACGGGGCACGATGTTCATGGACGTTCTCCTTGCTGGCAGGGCGACGCGCGCGCCGCCCTGCCGTCTGACTTACTGCTTCGGGGTGATGCGGGTGATGCGGTCACCCTTCGGGTCTTCAGCGCCGCGCGACTTGTTCACCGCGAACACGTTGCCCTTGCCATCGGCACGGACGTGGTTCGGCAAAGTGCCGCCGTCGAGGTTGGCGACCACCTTGCCCTCGCGGTCGACCACGGTCACGGTGCCGGCGCCACGGTTGCTGACATAGGCCAGGCCGGATGCATCATCGAAGGCGACGTTCAGCGCACCCGCGCCCACCGGCACATCGTGCAGCACCTTGCCGGCTGCGACGTCGACGATCAGCAGGTTGTCGGTGCCCTGCGACGCCACGTACAACCGGTTGCGCGCCGCGTCGAACGCCACGCCCGACGCGCTGATCGAGTTGCCCAGATCGATCACCTTCTCGACCTCACCGCTGGCCACGTCGATCACCGCCGCCTCCGGCGTGCCGATGCTGACGGTGAACAGCTTGCCGCCCTTCTCGTCCAGCACCAGGCTCATCGGCGTGAACTTGCCGTCATCCACGCCCGATTCAAGCGTCACCGCGGGCAGCTCCTTGAACGTCTTCGCATCGAATACCGACAGGTGATCCTCACCGGTGGCCGAGGCAAACACCTTGCCGCGGGTACCATCGATCACCACGTCGCGCGCATGCGGCACCGCATCGACCGGGAACTGGTGCACCAGCGACAGATCCTTCTGGCGATAGACGGCCACGCTGTTCTGACGGGTATTGGTCACCCACACGTTGCCGTTGGCATCATCCACGCCCACGCCGTACACCGCATAGACCGCGCCGTTGGTACTGCCCGGCACCTGCGCCGGCGTGATCGCCTTGCTGACCTTCAGCGACGCCGGGTCGATCTTCAGCAGCTGCGACTGGGTCACCGGCGGCCGGCCGACCGCGGAGGTCACGAACAGCGCATTGCTGGCGGCGCTGTAGGCGGACTGGTACAGGCCCGGCACCAGCTTGTTGGACTGGGTGGTGAACTGCGCCTGGCCCGACAGCGGCAGCTGCGGCGAGACGCGCAGCTTCAGCACCGTCGCGGCGGCCGGCTGGCTCGCCCGCACCACGACCGGATGGGTGCCCGGCACGGCATCGGCGGGAATGGCCAGCTGGGTCTTGAAGTTGCCATCGGCATCAACCACCACCGGCTGGGCGTTCAACACGCTGTCGCCGCGCAGCAGGCTGACCTTCTGGCCCGGCACGAAGCCGCGACCGACCACATCGGCGGTGCTGCCCGGCACCACATTGTCGCCGCGCGAGACCACCTGGCCCTTGAACGTGGCGTTGGCCGGTTGATCGAATACCGGCTGCGCGGTGGCCGCGACGGCCAGCAGCAGGCCGGTGGCCAGAGTGGTGAAGCGAAGCGAAGGACGAAGGGAGGAACGGAACGACATGACAGGCTCCTTGCACACGTAGGCCGCGCCACGTGGCGCGGGATTCATCGGTTGCCTGGGCCGCTGCACGCGGGCAGCCTCGCCTGGGTAGTGGGGTCGCACGGCACGCCGCGCGAAGGGATTCATTCGCTGGACGGCCCATCCGTTGCACTGGCGCCATCGCCTGCACTGCGATCGGTCACCCCGTACAGCTCATGCAGCGCCGCGTGGAAGGACGCCGGCAGCATCGGGCCATGGCCCAGGCCAGGAAACTCGCGGTACTGCACGCTCAGCCCCGGCACCCGGCGCAGCCGCTCGGACAACTGCATCGCCGCGTCAGGCGTGGCGCCGCCGATGCGGCGCAGGTGCGCGACCACCCGCGGGTTGTTCAGGTCACGCTTGCCGCGGTCGCCGACGCGCTCGGCGCCTCCCAGCATCAACCAGACCCTGGCCGGCTGCCCGTGCACGTTCTGCACGAACTGCTGTTCGGGATCGCCCAGCGCCGCGCCCTGCGCCCACCACAGTGACGGACTGGCGGCGAGATAGGCCTGGAACGCGGCCGGCCGGGTGTACAGCGCGTTGAGCACGAACAGGCCACCGAGCGAGTGCCCCCACAGCGCCTGCTGCCCGGTGTCGACGCGGGCGCGACGCTCCACCTCGGGCTTGATGCGGCGTTCGATCACATCAAGGAACGCCGCAGCGCCCCCGCCGACCGCCTGGGTTGCGCCGCTCTCATCGTCGGCGCGGTCGATCCATGCCGTGTAGTCACGGGTCCGCGCCTTCGAGTCGATGCGCAGATCATTGTCGTAGCCGATCAGCACCAGCACCGGAGGCGCCTTGAGTGCTGCAAGTTCAGCCAGCAGCGGCTGGTCGAGCACCATCGCCACCGCATTGCCGTCCAGCGCGTACAGCACCGGCGAAGGTGCACTGGAGGCGCGGACCGGAATCGCCAGATTCACCCGCCAGCGGCGCTGCGTGTCGGCACTGTCGATCACGAAATGCTCGAAGCGATAGCTGGCGGCCGGCTCATCCAGCACGGTGTGGCCGATCTTCTGCAGCGGATTGCGCTGCTGCGCGTACGCATACGGGGTAGCCAGGAGCAGACCCATCATCAGGACGGCAAGGCCGCGGGCCAGCGGACCACGGTGCGGAGGCAGGACGAAATGCTTCATCGGCGGGCGACGTCAGCGGCCTGGGCCGCTGTTTCACAAGGGACCGCAGTCTACCTTAAACGCGAATGATTATCACAACGATCAAACGTCACACTGTGTATCACGCGCGCGATACCGCGGCGTCATGGGACGCACCATCATTGTTCCCGCCAAGGCGGGAAGGCCGATCCAGGACCGGGCGCTGCCCGGCGGGTGCCGCGTCAAGGGCCCGCAGGCACGGGGCCGTACGGGTTTTCCTGCGGCGTGCCGGGCAGCAGAGCGAACACCAGGATCACCAGGCCGCCCATCGGCACCAATGCCAGAAGATAGAGCCAGCCGGACTGGTTGCAGTCATGCAGACGGCGCACGGTGACGGCGATCAGCGGCACGATCGTCGCCAGCCACATCAGGCCCAGCAGCACCATCGTGCCGATCAGGATGGCGCTCAGTGCATCCGGACTGGAGCGCATGAGGATCGCCAGCACGCCGGCCAGCAGCGACACCGCCGTGGCCACCAGAAACAGGAACAGCTGGAACATCCAGTATTCGCGGCGATTGGCCCGACCCTCGAACTGGGCGTAGCGCTTCAACGCCAGAGTCATGTCCTGCATGAACGTCATCCTTGAGAAGTGAACCGGGGATTCTCTCGAATCAGCGTGGACCCGACAATCGGATTGGTTGCATAACGGCGATCAACGCCGCTTCGCCGCCCGCGCCGCCTCGCGCTCGGCGCGCAACCGGTCGAGCTTTTCCTTCAGCTTGATCTCCAGTCCGCGCGGCACCGGGTTGTAGTACACGCGCTCGCCCATCGCATCGGGGAAGCCGGTCTGATCCAGGGCGATCCCGCCTTCCGCATCGTGGTCATACTGGTACTCGGCACCGTAGCCCAGTTCCTTCATCAGCTTGGTCGGCGCGTTGCGCAGGTGCAGCGGCACCTCTTCGGTACCGCTCTGGCGCACGTCGGCCTTGGCCTGGTTGAACGCCGCGTAGCCTGCATTCGACTTGGCGGTGCTGGCCAGGTACAGCACCAGCTGGGCGAACGCGAGCTCGCCTTCGGGGCTGCCCAGCCGTTCGTAGATGTCCCACGCTTCCAGCGCCATGCTCTGTGCTCGCGGATCGGCCAGGCCGATGTCCTCGATCGCCATGCGGGTCAGCCGGCGCGCCAGGTACGACGGATCACAGCCGCCGTCGAGCATGCGGGTCAGCCAGTACAGCGCCGCATCGGGATTGGAACTGCGCACCGACTTGTGCAACGCCGAGATCTGGTCGTAGAACTGCTCGCCACCCTTGTCGAAACGGCGGGTACGGTCGGCCAGCACCTGGGTGAGCGTCTGCGGGGTGATGTGCCCGCCCTCGCCCCCCGCCAGTTCGGCAGCGATTTCCAGCAGGGTCAATGCGCGGCGCACGTCGCCATCGGCAGCGGTGGCGATCTCCAGCAGCAGCTCGGGCGCAACCTCGATGGACTCCTGGCCCAGGCCGCGCTCGCGATCGCCCAGCGCCCGCTGCAGTGCCTCGACGATGTCGGTGGGCGAGACCGCCTCCAGCACGTGCACACGGCAGCGTGACAGCAACGCCGAGTTCAACTCGAAGGACGGGTTCTCGGTCGTGGCACCCACGAACAGGATGGTGCCGCGCTCGATATGCGGCAGGAACGCGTCCTGCTGCGCCTTGTTGAAGCGATGCACCTCATCGACGAACAGCACGGTACGCCGGCCTTCGGCGAAACGCTGCGCCGCTTCTGCCAGGACCTGGCGCACCTCCGGCAGGCCGGACAGCACGGCGGAGATGGCGCGGAACTCGGCATCGGAATACTCGGCCAGCAGCAGCGACAACGTGGTCTTGCCACAGCCCGGCGGGCCCCACAGGATCATCGAATGCACCCGACCGGACTCGACCGCCCGGCGCAGTGCGCTGTCCGGAGCGAGCAGGCGCTTCTGCCCGACCATTTCATCGAGCGTCTGCGGACGCATGCGCTCGGCGAGCGGGCGCAGATGATCCCGATCGACACTCAGCAGATCGGGGCCGGGGAAGGAAGTGGAGCGTTGTCTTGGCACCCGCTTATTGTACCGCGCCCCCCGCCGGTCGCGCCGGGCCATGCCCGGCGGATCGGCGAAATGCGCACATCGGTAGCGCCGGGCCATGCCCGGCGTCACCCATCAGTTGCCGATGACGTCGGTGCCGGCCGGCGGGCTGAAGCGGAAGGTCGAGGCCGCGAAGGTCGGGTTGCGCTTCCAGCCGCTGAAATTGATCACGGTGCGCTGGCCGACCGCGTCGGTGATCTCCATCCTCGCCAGCCCCTGGGCGTTGAAGCCTAGTGCGGCGTACTGGAAGCTGGCCTCGGTATCGCGCTTCGGCGACAGCGACAGCCACTGCAGGCCATCCCGTTGTGCCGCCTCCTCGCTGAGGTCGTACTGCTGCTCCAGCAGCGCTGGGTTGATCAGCGCGGTCAATGGGCTGTTCTGCTCTTCCTTGCCCTGCTCGCGCACGGTGGCCTGCTCCAGGTCCGGCTCGTACATCCAGACCTTCTTGCCGTCGGCCACGATCAGCTGTTCATGCGGCCGCACGTACTCCCACCGGAACAGGCGCGGGGCCGACAGGGCCACGCGGCCGCTGGTCGACTCCTTGACCTTGCCGCGGCTGTCGAACACCTGCTGGCTGAACTGGCCATCCAGGCCCTTCAGGCCGCTGGTGAAGTTCTTCAGGTCATCGCGGGCACCCGCCCACGCGCTGCCCGCGGCGGCGCAGGCCATGGCGAGAGTGCTGGCGGCAAGAATACGGCGGAGGCGGACGTTCATGCGGGAATCCTGTGGGCGCGGGCGCAAGGAAAGGTGGATGTCAGTGTGCCCGGGCAAAGATGAATGGGCGATCAGGGCGACATTATGCCGCCCCGCACGTCCACCGGCGATTCAGTTGGCAGGCGCAGGCAGCCTTCCATACAGAACCTGTCCGCGGAAGCCGCGGCGCACTTCGCGATACAGCGCGCGGAACGCGGTGTAGTCCTGGGGCTGGCACAGTGCCTCCGGTCCACGCACGGCATTCTGCTGCAGGCGATGGTGGACGATCACCTCCTGGCCCTGCCGGCTCCAGTCCACCCGGTACTCGCCCGCGGCATTGGCAAAACGCTGGCTGGCCGGAACGGCGATGATCGGCGCGTTGGCCGGGAACTGCAGGCGATAGGTTTCTTCACGCAGGCTCGCGTTGCAGTAGAACGGCGTCTCGTTGGCCGGTGCAGACGCGGTAGCGTACAGCCCGCGCACCGACTCGCCGCCTGGCGGATCCGGCACCGCCATGCCCCCGGCCACGCTGAAGTCCACGTAGTCTTCCGCCTGGAAGGCCATGCGGTAGCCGAACGGCCGGGTCAGATCGACCGGGACGCCCTGCAGCTGCAGCTGGCCGCGGCCATCAAAACCGGACGCCGCCATGATCGACTCCTCGGCGCGCGCCCGATTCTGCGCATTGAGCTGGGCGAACTGTGCGCGCATGCCGATCTCCGCATTCTCGCCCAGCTGCGGAATCGTCTCGCCACGCAGATTGCCGTTGGCATCGAACGTGAAGCGCACCTCCATCGAGGTTGCGTTGCGCTGCGGACCATTGGCCGGCGTGCGTGCCAGGCTCGCGTCGGCCGTGCGCATCACCGGCGCGCCCAGGTCGCCCTCGGGCAACTGGCCGAAGCGCGCCCAGGCGGTGGTCGAATCCAGGTACAGATCGAACTCGGGAATGTAGGTGATGGCGTGGTTGAAGCGCCCCAGCACCGGAATCTTCGGCAGCGTCGGCCCGCCACCGGCGCCGATCAGCACCGGCGAACTGGCAATTCCCTTGGCGGCCAGCAGGGCTTCCAGCAGGGTCACATGGTCCTTGCAGTCCCCATAGTGGTTGTCGAGGATGCTCTGCGCGCTGTTGGGCTCCAGCCCGCCATTGCCCAGGTACACCGCGACGTAGCGGATGTTCTGAGCGACCCAGCGGTACAGCGCATCGGCCTGCGAGCGACGGTCGCCGATGCCTGCGGTGACCTGGTCGGCCAGCGCCTGGATCTCCGCCGTGACCTGCGCGGCGGGACCGGCCTTGAGCTGGTACGCCCGGCCCATCTGCGCCCAGTCACGATAGGTGCTGGCCATGATGTTCGGGCCGAACTCCCAGCCGGCGGCCGACCAGTTCTGCGCCTGCATCGCCTCGCGGCGCTGGTAGCGCCAGCGCCACTGCGCCTGGCCGTTCCTCACCACCGGGCGATCGCTGCCCTGCACGCCGCGACTGTCGACGAACATCGGCAGGTTGGCCGGTGCGCTCAGCGTCACCTCGGCATCCTCGTATTCGGTGAACACATTGAAGGTCTCCCACAGGCCGAAGTAGCCCGGGAAGTACGGCGTGGCCTGGGTGCGGCGCACCTGGTAATACAGGCGCGTGCCCGGCGCCAGGTTCGGGAACACGATCACCCGCACCTTGCGGTCGGCGTACATCGCTGCCGAGGCGCTGGAATAGCTTTCCTGGGTGTAGATGCGATCTGCCGGAACGTCACGGCGCTGGCCATCGGCGGTGATGGTGTAGGCGTCGAGCACCTCCAGCGTCTCCATCTTCTCGCTGTAGCTCAGCCGCACCTGGCTGAACTGCTCGACCGAGGCCTTGGTCTTGAGCAGGACCTCGTAGGTCTCGGTCTGCACATTGCCTGCGTCGGGCCGCACCTGGTAGTCGGCGCGATAGCGGACGATGCTGAAGTTGTTGCTGGCTTCGGTATCGCCGCTGGTGGAAGGCGGCGCCGTAGCGGGCGCGGGGGTGGCGGTCTCCGCCAGGGCCGGGCTGGCGGCCATCAGGCCAGCCAGCGCCAGCGCCAGCGCGCGTGGTACGGGATGAAGCATTCGTCGGATCCTTGGACGTCGTGGGGGTACGTCGGGCCTTACTTCGGCGGCGGCGGTGCCAGCACCGTCCGGTCGCCATTGTGCTCGGGCGCACTGACAACGCCGGCCGCTTCCATGGCCTCGATCAGTCGCGCCGCACGGTTGTAGCCGATCTTCAGCCGGCGCTGCACGCCAGAAATCGACGCGCGGCGGGTCTCCGTGACCACCCTCAGCGCCTCGTCATACAGCGGATCCGACTCGTCGCCGCCGGCACTGGTTTCCGGCAGGCCGGTGGCACCCACCACCACGCCGTCCCCCAGGGTCTGAACCTCGTCCAGCACGCCCTCGATGTAATCGGCCGGACCCATCGCCTTGAGATGCTCGACCACGCGATGCACTTCATCGTCGGAGACGAACGCGCCGTGCACACGCTCGGGCATGGCGGTGCCCGGAGGCAGGTACAGCATGTCGCCGTGACCCAGCAGCGTCTCCGCGCCGGACTGGTCGAGAATGGTGCGCGAGTCGATCTTCGAGCTCACCTGGAACGCGATGCGGGTGGGAATGTTGGCCTTGATCAGGCCGGTGATCACATCCACCGACGGACGCTGGGTGGCCAGGATCAGGTGGATGCCGGCTGCACGTGCCTTCTGTGCCAGACGTGCGATCAGTTCTTCGACCTTCTTGCCGACGATCATCATCATGTCGGCGAATTCGTCGATGAAGATGACGATGAACGGCAGCGTCTCCAGCGGGCGCGGCGCCTCGCCCAGCTCCGGGTTCGGCTTGAACAACGGGTCCATCAGCGGCTGGCCGGCGTCCTCGGCGTCCTTCACCTTCTTGTTGAAGCCGGCCAGGTTGCGCACGCCCACCGCGCTCATCAGCTTGTAGCGGCGCTCCATCTCCGCCACGCACCAGCGCAGGCCGTTGGCGGCCTCCTTCATGTCGGTGACCACAGGCGCGAGCAGATGCGGGATGCCCTGGTAGACGCTCAGTTCGAGCATCTTCGGGTCGATCATCAGCATCCGCAGATCTTTCGGCGAGCCCTTGTACAGCAGGCTCAGTACCATCGCATTGACGGCCACGGACTTGCCCGAGCCGGTGGTACCGGCCACCAGCAGGTGTGGCATGCGCGCCAGATCGGCCACGGTGGGGCGGCCGGCGATGTCCTTGCCCAGCGCCAGGGTCAGCACGCTGGAGGCCTTGTCGTACTCCTTCGAGCGCAGCAGCTCGGACAGGAAGATCATCTCGCGGGTGACGTTGGGAATCTCCAGGCCGATCACCGACTTGCCGGGAATCACATCGACCACGCGCACCGACTTGACCGACAGGCCGCGGGCGATGTCCTTGTCCAGCGAGCTGATCTGGCTGACCTTGATGCCCGGCGCCGGCTCGATCTCGAAGCGGGTGATGACCGGGCCCGGATAGGCGCCGACCACCTGCGC
This sequence comes from Stenotrophomonas sp. Steno-C15, assembly GCF_056393265.1. Lineage (NCBI taxonomy): Bacteria > Pseudomonadati > Pseudomonadota > Gammaproteobacteria > Lysobacterales > Lysobacteraceae > Stenotrophomonas > Stenotrophomonas sp. Steno-C15. Next base: position 88,983 of record NZ_JBWJPF010000001.1, on the reverse strand, counting down.
ATCGATGCGGAAATCCTTCAGTTTGAACTCGATCTGCCGCGACAGGGTCTCCAGCGTCTCCTCGTCGTAGCCCTTGGGCTGCGGCTTGGGATCATCCAGCAGGGCCAGCGGCGGCAGGTCCGAACCATCGCCGTTGACGCCGCGGAACATCGGTATCTGGTTGTCACGCTTGGCCCGGTCGCTCTTCTCGATCACCGGTTCCGGGCGCGGTTCAATCTTCACCGGCTCGCGCTTGGCGCGCACCTCGGCGTCCGCCTTGCGGACTTCCTGGCGCTCCTCGCGCAGGGCACGGGTCTGCTTCCACTCGGTCGCCTGTTCCTTCTTGCGCTCCAGCAGCGGCGCCAGCGACATCACCCCACGGCCGATCTTCTCCATCACCGTGAACCACGACAGGCCGGTGGCCAGGGTGATCGAGGCCAGCAGCAGCACCAGCACGAACAGGTTCGCGCCCAGCGCTCCGAACCCGACGGTCAGCGAGTTGCCCACCAGCTTGCCAAGGATGCCGCCCGCACTGGACACATCACCATTGAACAGGCGCACATGCAGGAAGCCGGTGCCGGCGATCAGGAAGCCGACCAGACCGACCAGGCGCAGGGCCGGATCGAGGTCGTTCTCGCCCTTGCTTTCCCGCTTGAGGCCGAACATGGCGATCCAGGCCAGTGCGCCGAGCACCACCGGCAGCAGGAACGCGATGTAGCCGAACAACTGCAGCAGCACGTCGGCGATCCAGGCACCGGCGCGGCCGCCCATGTTGTGCACCGGCGCGACCACGCTGCCGGTATGCGACCAGCCGGGGTCCGACGCCGAGTAGGTGAACAGACTTGCCGCCAGGTACAGCAGGGCCGGCGCGATCGCGATCAGGCCCAGGTCGCGCCAGAGGCGCTGGCGGCGGGGGTTGTCGGTCGTCGCCGCCGCCGCGGCCGTGCGACGTGACGCCTTGCTGTCGTCGGACTTGGAGCGTTCGGGGACCTGCTTCGCCACCTTAGACCATACCTTTGGAATGCGCTGTTAGTGATTGATAATAAATGAGACGGCGTCAGTTTTCAGTTATGCGACGCTGCGAGGCGCCCTCCGGGGCCGGAAACCGTCGATGGGCGACGGCGTTCTGTTCATCGGCTTGAATCGCCCTGCCCCAGCCGCCACTCTATGACCTGCCATGGATGCTGCGCAAACATCGCCAGCGCCTTGTCCCACTTACCTTTTCGCGAGTTTACATGAGCACCAGCCTGCCCTCCCGCCACCAACGGCTTGTCATCCTCGGTTCCGGCCCGGCCGGCTGGACCGCTGCGGTCTACGCCGCCCGCGCCAACCTGAAGCCGGTCGTCATCACCGGCCTGCAGCAGGGCGGTCAGCTGATGACCACGACCGAGGTCGACAACTGGCCGGGTGACGCCCATGGCCTGATGGGCCCGGACCTGATGGCGCGCATGCAGGCTCACGCCGAGCGCTTCGAGACCGAGGTCATCTTCGACCACATCCACACCGCCGACCTGTCCCAGCGCCCGTTCCGGCTGATCGGCGACAGTCACGAATACACCTGTGACGCCCTGATCATCGCCACCGGCGCCACCGCCAAGTACCTGGGCATCCCGACCGAAGAGGCCTTCAAGGGCCGCGGCGTGTCCGCCTGCGCCACCTGCGACGGGTTCTTCTACCGTGACCAGGACGTGGTCGTGGTCGGCGGTGGCAACACTGCGGTGGAAGAGGCCCTGTACCTGTCCAACATCGCCCGCAAGGTCTACCTGGTCCACCGCCGCGACACCCTCAAGGCGGAGAAGATCATGCAGGACAAGCTGTTCGCCAAGGTCGCGGCCGGCAAGATCGAAACCGTCTGGCACCACCAGGTCGAGGAAGTGCTGGGCAACGATGCCGGCGTGACCGGTGTGCGCGTGAAGTCCACCCTGGACGGCAGCACCCGCGACATCGACGCGCACGGCTTCTTCGTGGCCATCGGTCATCACCCGAACACCACCTTGTTCGATGGCCAGCTGGCGATGAACAACGGCTACCTGGAAATCCGCTCGGGCCTGGGCGGCAACGCCACCCAGACCTCGGTGGAAGGCGTGTTCGCCGCGGGCGACGTGGCCGACCAGCACTATCGGCAGGCCATCACCTCCGCCGGCTTCGGCTGCATGGCCGCACTGGATGCCGAGCGCTATCTGGATGCACAGGGCAAGGCCGGCTGAAGATTGCTCCACGCCATGACTGATCCTGGGGGCCGGCGCGGAAGCGCCGGCCTTTCTATTTTCTTCTGACCTATCCTTGGCCCATGCCCTCCCCCCGTTTCCTCGACTCGCTGCAGTCCGTTACCGCCACCGACTGGGACGCGCTGCATGATGGCCGCAATCCCTTCGTCAGCTACGCCTTCCTGGCCGGACTCGAAGCCCACGGTTGCCTGCGCGGGGATTGGGGTTGGCAGACATGGCATTTCACCCTGTGGGAGGGCGACGTCCTGGTCGCGGCGATTCCCGGCTACCTGAAGACCAACTCCCACGGCGAATTCGTGTTCGACCACGCCTGGGCCAATGCCTATGCCCGGCATGGCCGCGACTACTACCCGAAATGGCTCGGCGCCGTGCCGTACTCGCCGGTGACCGGGCCGCGGCTGCTGGCCCGGGACGATCCAGCCCGCGCGGGCGTGCTGTCGGCCCTGCGCGGGGCGCTGCCCACGCTGGGCGTGTCCTCGGCGCATATCAACTTCCACACCGCAGCGGATGAAGCGCTGTTCGGCGATGACTGGCTGTTGCGCGAGGATATCCAGTTCCAGTGGCAGAACCAGGGCGACTGGACGACGTTCGATCAGTTCCTTGGCGCCATGGACCACAAGCACCGCAAGAGCATCCGCCAGGAGCGCGCCAGGGTCACCCGCCAGGGCATCGGCTTCCGCGTCGTGCACGGCGATGAGGCCAGCCGTGCCGACCTGCAGGCGATGTACCGTTTCTACCTGCAGACCTTCGTCGAGTACGGCAATGCACCGGCGCTCACCGAGCCCTTCCTGCGCCACCTGGCCAGCAGCCTCGGGCGCGGCCTGGTGATGTTCCTGGCCGAACAGGACGGCGAACCGATTGCCGGCGCCCTGTGCCTGCGTGGGGGCGACACGCTGTATGGCCGCTACTGGGGTGGCGCTACCCTGCCTGGCCTGCACTTCGAGGCCTGCTACTACCAGGGCATCGAGTACTGCCTGCGCGAAGGCCTGACCCGCTTCGAGCCCGGCGCACAGGGCGAACACAAGCTGGCGCGCGGCTTCCTGCCGACGCGGGTGCGCAGCCGGCACTGGGTGGCCGATGCGGATTTCGCAGAAGCTCTGCAGGACTGGTGCCGGCAGGAGCGCAGGGACGTGCGGCGCTATGAGCAGACGTTGCAGCAACACAGCCCGTTCCGCACGCAGGACTAGCGCCGCCGCAGAATGGATGCGCCGGCATCGCTACACTCCCGGCATGACCCGTCAATTGCCCTGGCGCCTGGACGATGCGCCGGACGCCCCCTTCCCGCCCGCTGAAACCGCGCTGCGCAGTCCCGACGGCCTGCTGGCCGTAGGCGGCGACCTGCATCCTGCACGCCTGTTGAATGCCTATGCCGGCGGCATCTTCCCGTGGTTCAGCGACGGCGAGCCGATCCTGTGGTGGTCACCGGACCCACGCATGGTGTTCCGCACCTCCGGCGTACACCTGTCCAGCCGCTTCCGCCGCCAGTTGCGCGGCAGCCACTGGGAGGTGACTGCCGACACCGCCTTCAGCCAGGTGATGCGCGCCTGTGCTGCCGCGCCGCGCCCCGGACAGGACGGCACCTGGATCAGCCCGGCAATGGTCGAGGCCTACAGCCGGCTGCACGACCTCGGGTTCGCCCATTCCGTCGAGGTCTGGGACCGGCAGACCCTGGTCGGTGGCATTTATGGCGTGGCCATCGGCACGATGTTCTTCGGCGAAAGCATGTTCAGCGGCGCCAGCGGCGGCTCCAAGATCGCGCTGGCCGCGCTGGCGGCCACCCTGCATGGCTGGGGCTGGGAACTGATCGATGCACAGGTGGAGAATCCGCATCTGCTGCGGATGGGTGCGGTGCACCTGCCACGCGCCGCGTTTCTGGACCACGTGCGGCAGGCCGTGCGCTGCCCGGGGCGTGAAGGCCCGTGGACTCGGCACATGGGCCGCTTGCCGGCCCGCGTCCTGGCGGGGGGTTAACATAAACTTTGCAAGCCGGCCGCGTCCCGCGTAAAATACTGCGCCTTAGGCCCAGCGTGGCCGTTTTCTGAACCGCACAGGACTACATGTCGAAAGACGATTCCATCGAGTTCGAGGGCACCGTCAGCGAGACGCTGCCGAACACCACTTTCCGCGTTCGTCTGGAAAATGGGCACGAGATCATCGCCCACATCTCCGGCCGCATGCGCAAGAACTACATCCGCATCCTCACCGGTGACCGGGTCAAGGTTGAAATGACCCCGTACGACCTGACCAAGGGTCGCATCACCTACCGCATGAAGTAAGCGGTCGGCGCGTCGCGCCACTTCGACAAGGCCAGCCTGGGTTGCTGGCCTTTTGTCATGCCCGCTCTCCGGCCCTGCCGGAGGTCATCGTGACCGATCTCACCATGGCGTCAGTCAGCCCTGCTTGCGGCAGATTCGCAGTTGCGACCGCGGCAGCATTCTGGGATCCGATCCACTCCGGATCGCCACCCCTGCCCCGCCATGAAGCTGACTTCCCTGCTCGTCCCCTTGTCCTTGTCTGCCATCGCCCTGCTGGCCTCGCCCGCCCATGCGGCCGACACCCCGGCGGCGCAGTGCGTGCCGCTGTCCGGCGAACAGCAGATCGTTCGCGCCGGCGCCGACAGGAATATCCTGCTCCGCTCCGGCGAAGCGCACTATGTCGTGCACTTCCGCAACAGCTGCCCTTCCGCCGTGCTGGCCACCCGCCTCGGCTTCACGACCGACGGCAAGGAGGCTGACACGCTGTGCAGCGAGGGCCGAAGCAAGCTGGACACCGGTCGCGGCTCCTGCGAGGTGGCGCGCATCGAGCCGATCGATGCCGAGCGGTTCACGCGTGAAGCGCGCCGTCGCAGCCGCTGACACCTGACAGCACAAGGGCGGCCGAAGCCGCCCTTGCCCTTTCCAGTCCTTCACGCCACAGCCCGTGGCGTCAGCTCACTCCACCGTGGCCGGCAGCAGCCGCTCCGGCTCGGCCTGGGTCTCGACCACCAGTTCGTCGTCGCGGACATCGATGCTGACCTTGCCGCCGTTGACCAGCTTGCCGAACAACAGCTCGTCGGCCAGCGGACGCTTGATCTTGTCCTGGATCACGCGGGCCATCGGACGGGCACCCATCAGCGGGTCGAAGCCATGGTGGGCCAGCCAGTCGCGCGCGGTCGGCGTGGCCGACAGGCTGACGTGCTTCTCCTGCAGCAACATCTCCAGCTCGATCAGGAACTTGTCCACCACACGCAGGATGTGCTCGAAGCCCAGCGCCTGGAACTGCACCACCGCATCGAGGCGGTTGCGGAATTCCGGGGTGAAGCTGCGGCGGATGGTCTCCATCGCGTCGGTGGCGTGGTCCTGCTTGGTGAAGCCGATCGAACGCCGCGAGGCCTGGGCCGCGCCGGCATTGGTGGTCATCACCAGCACCACGTTCTTGAAGTTCGCTTCACGTCCGTTGGTGTCGGTCAGCACGCCCCGGTCCATGACCTGCAGCAGGATGTTGAAGATGTCCGGGTGCGCCTTCTCGATTTCGTCCAGCAGCAGCACGCAATGCGGCGTCTTGACGATCTTCTCGGTCAGCAGGCCGCCCTGGTCGAAGCCGACGTATCCCGGGGGCGCACCGATCAGGCGGCTGATCGAATGCGGCTCCATGTACTCGGACATATCGAAGCGGACCAGCTCGATGCCCAGCTGCAGGGCCAGCTGCTTGGTCACCTCGGTCTTGCCGACACCGGTCGGGCCGGCAAACAGGAAGTTGCCGATCGGCTTCTCCGGATTGCCCAGGCCCGAGCGCGCCAGCTTGATCGCCGACGACAGGGTCTCGATGGCCGGGTCCTGGCCGAAGATCACCATCTTCAGGTTGCGCTCCAGGTGCTGCAGCACATCCTTGTCGGTGGCGCTGACCTGCTTGGTCGGGATGCGCGCCATCTTGGCAATGATGGCCTCCACTTCCTCCACGTCGATCAGTTCCTTGCGCTGGTCCTCCGGCAACAGCCGCTGGCGCGCACCTGCCTCGTCGATCACGTCGATGGCCTTGTCCGGCAGCAGGCGGTCACCGATATGCTTGACCGACAGGTCCACCGCGGCCTGCAGCGCCTCGTCGGAGTACGTCACGCCGTGGTGGGCTTCGTACTTGCCCTTCAGGCCCTGCAGGATCTCGTAGGTCTCACCCACGGTCGGCTCGACGATGTCGATCTTCTGGAAGCGGCGCGCCAGGGCGCGATCCTTCTCGAAGATGCCGCGGTACTCCTGGAACGTGGTCGAGCCGATGCAGCGCAGCTCGCCCGACGCCAACGCCGGCTTGATCAGGTTGGACGCATCCATGGTGCCGCCCGACGCCGAACCGGCACCGATGATGGTGTGGATCTCGTCGATGAACAGTACGGCGTTGGGCACCTTCTTCAGGGCCGTCAGCACGCTCTTCAGGCGCTTCTCGAAGTCGCCACGGTACTTGGTGCCAGCCACCAGTGCGCCCAGGTCGAGCGAATAGATGACGGCATCCGCCAGCACCTCCGGCACCGAGCCCTCGACGATGCGCCGGGCCAGGCCTTCGGCGATCGCGGTCTTGCCGACGCCGGCCTCGCCCACGTAGAGCGGGTTGTTCTTGCGACGGCGGCACAGGACCTGGATGGTCCGCTCGATCTCGTCGGCACGCCCGACCAGCGGGTCGATGCGTCCGGCCCGGGCCTGCTCGTTGAGGTTGCTGGCGAACTCGGTCAGGGCATCCCCCTTCGGCTCGCCCTCCCCGCCCTCGGCCCGGCTCTCGCCTTCGGAAGAGGGCTGTTCGCCCTCCTCGCCCAGCTTGGCGATGCCATGGGACAGGTAATTGACCACGTCCAGGCGGGTCACGTCCTGCTGGTTGAGGTAGTAGACGGCATGGGAGTCCTTCTCGCCGAAGATGGCGACCAGCACATTGGCGCCGGTGACCTCCTTCTTGCCCGAGGACTGCACGTGGTACACGGCCCGCTGCAGTACGCGCTGGAAGCCCAGCGTCGGCTGGGTGTCGCGGCCATCGTCTTCCGCCAGGCGGGACACGGAGGCCTCGATGGCCTGCTCCAGCTCCTGGCGCAGGCGGTCGGCATCGGCACCACAGGCCTTCAGTACGGCCTGGGCGGACGGGTTGTCGAGCAGTGCCAGCAGCAGGTGTTCGACCGTCATGAACTCATGCCGGGCCTCACGGGCGCGCTTGTAGCACTGGCCGATGGTGTGTTCGAGGTCTTTGCTGAACATGGATTACTCCGGCGGCAGATGGGGACAATATGCGGCCTGACTACGCGATTTCCATCACCCTAGCGGATTGCTGCGTTCAGATGGCGTTAGCAGTGCGGATTGCTTGATCTTCATTCACTCCCGGAAGCCCACTCACCATGAGCGAACCCTACCTGAGCCGCTGGCGATTGCGACGTGATGGTCCCGCCATCCGTACCCCGCACGCCCGGCTCTGGCCGGTACTGACCGCCGACGACCTGCCGGCAATGCTGAAGATCAGCAGTGAAACCGAAGAACAGAACAGCCATCGCCTGCTGCGCTGGTGGGACGGCGACGGTGCCGCGCGCCTGCTGGCGCACGAGGGGCCGGCCATCCTGATCGAGCGCGCCGGCGGCCAATCGCTGCGGGAGCGCTCGATCGGCGGCGATGACAGCACCTGTACCACGATCCTGTGCCAGGTCCTGCAGCGGCTGCACCGGCCACGGAGCGCACCGCCAGCGGAGCTGGTCTGCCTGCCTACATGGTTCGCCGACCTGCTGCAGCCAAGGGGCTCGCTGCCGCCACTGCTGGAACAGTGCAGATCGCTGGCGGTCGCGCTGCTGGAGGACGAACAGGAGGTCCGGCCGCTGCACGGTGACCTGCACCACGACAACGTGCTCGACTTCGGCACGCGCGGCTGGCTGGCGATCGACCCGAAACGGCTGATCGGTGATCGCGCGTTCGACTACACCACGCTGTTCAGCAATCCCGACCTGTGCGGTCCCGGCATCCACGTCGCGACCCGGCCGGAGCGCTTTGCGGCCCGGGTGACCGAGGTCAGCGCCCTGGCGGAGCTGGATCGCACGCGCCTGCTGCGCTGGATCGCTGCCAGCGCCGGGCTGTCGGCCGTATGGTTCCGCAATGATGGCGACCCGGCCGATATCGACGAGACAGTCGCGGCGATGGCACTGGAGGCGCTGGCGGAGGGGTGATCCCGCTGTAGCCGAGCATGGGCTCGGCTCTACAAGAGGCCGGTCAGGCCTTTTCCATCGTGCACAGCAGCGGATGCTGGTTCATCCGTGAATACTCGTTGACCTGGCCGACCTTGGTCTCGGCCACTTCGCGGGTGAACACGCCGCAGACGCCGCGACCGCGGGTATGGACATGCAGCATCACCTGCGTCGCCTTGTCCAGGTCCATGTTGAAGAACTGCTGCAGCACGTCCACCACGAAATCCATCGGGGTGTAGTCGTCGTTGAGCAGCATGACCTGGTAGAACGGCGGCGGCGCCACTTCCGGGCGCGCGGGCTCCACGGCGATGCCGTGCTCGTGGTGGGAATCGGGGGAAGACTCGCGGGGCATCCGGTCATTATAGAGGTTGCCGCGCGCCCGCGTCGGCCCTCCCGGAATGGACGGCACGGACGGCCGCCGTCACAATTGTCCTTCCCACCCCGGTTTCACAGGATTTTCATGAAAAGGACCCTTCTGCCTGCCCTGTTGATCGCCCTGGCCTGTGCCGGTCCGGCGAGCGCAGCCGATGCCGACGCTGCCGTCGGTCGCCAGCTGGACAAGCTGGGCTACAACTACGAGGTCGACGAGGATGGCGACTACCGCCTGGTGTTCGACGTCGAGGGCGACCGCACCCAGATGGTGTACGTGCGCTCGGCGGTGGAAGACTTCGGCAGCCACAACATCCGTGAGATCTGGTCGCCAGGGTACACGTCCAAGACCAAGCAGTTCCCGGTCGCGGTCGCCAACCGCCTGCTGGAGGACTCGCAGGACGCCAAGATGGGCGGCTGGGTGAAACAGGAGGCGACCGCGATGTTCGTGGTGAAGATCGACGCCGATGCAACCGCCGACCAGCTCAGCGACGCCATCGATGCCGCGATCCGCACCGCCGACGCGATGGAACTGGAACTGACCAAGAAGGACGATCTCTGAGGTGAACGCCACGCCGGACCCGCGCTGGGCACCGCACGCCACCGTCGCCACCATCGTGGTCGACGGCGGCCGCGTGCTGCTGGTCGAGGAGACCATCGATGGCCGCGCCGTGCTCAACCAGCCTGCCGGGCACCTCGAGCCCGGCGAGAGCCTGGCCGAGGCGGCGCTGCGCGAGACCCGCGAGGAGACCGGCTGGACGGTTCAGCTGACCGACTTCATCGGCTGTTACCAATGGACGGCGGGCGACGGTACGACGTTCCTTCGCTTCTGCTACGCGGCGCGCCCGGTCTCGCATGATCCGGCGCAGCCGCTCGACACCGGCATCGACCGCGCGCTGTGGATGACCCCGGCCGAGCTGCAGGCCGCCGGGCAGCGCCAGCGCAGCCCGCTGGTATGGCAGGTCGTGGCGGACTATCTGGGTGGCCAGCGCCACCCGCTTTCGCTGGTCCGGGAGGTCGCATGAGCACCCCGCGCGTGATGGTGGGCGTTTCCGGTGGCGTCGATTCGTCGGTCGCCGCCTGGCGGCTGGTGCAGCAGGGCGAGGCCGTGGCCGGCCTGTTCATGCAGAACTGGGCCGACGACGGCAGCGGCGACTGCCGCGCCGAGGATGATCGCCGCGATGCGGTGGCGGTCTGCGGCCTGCTGGGCATTCCCTTCCATTTCCGCGACTTCTCCAGCGAGTACTGGCAAGGCGTGTTCGAGCATTTCCTGGCCGAGTACGCCGCCGGCCGCACCCCCAATCCGGACGTGCTGTGCAACCGCGAGGTGAAGTTCAAGCACTTCCTGGACGCGGCGCGTGAACTGGGCGCCGAGCGCATCGCCACCGGCCATTACGCGCGGGTGACCCAGCGCGGCCACCAGTGGCTGCTGCTGCGCGGCGCCGACCGCTCCAAGGACCAGAGCTATTTCCTGCACCAGCTGGGGCAGGCGCAGCTGGCCGCCACCCTGTTCCCGATCGGCGACCTGGAAAAGAGCGACCTGCGCCGGATCGCCCGTGACGTCAGCCTGCCGACCCATGCCAAGAAGGACTCCACCGGCATCTGCTTCATCGGCGAGCGCGACTTCCGCGAGTTCCTGGGCCGCTATCTGCCGGCCCGGCCGGGACAGATCCTCGACCCGGCCGACGGCAGCGTGATTGCCGAGCATCCGGGCGTGTTCTATTTCACGCTCGGCCAGCGCGAGGGCCTGAACATCGGCGGCGTGCGTGGCCGCCCGGCCGCGCCGTGGTACGTGGTCGGCAAGGACGTGGCCAGCAACGTGCTGTATGTCGATCAGGACCGCGACAGCCCGTGGATGCTCTCCGAACGCCTGCGTTCGGAAACCGCGCACTGGATCGCCGGCGCACCACCGGCCCGGCGTTTCGAATGCACTGCCCAGACCCGCTACCGCCAGCCCGACGAGCCGTGTACGGTCGATGTGCTGGACGATGGCAGCGTGCTGGTCACCTTTGCCCGCCCGCAGCGGGCCGTCACGCCCGGCCAGTCGCTGGTGCTGTATGACGGCGAGATCTGCCTGGGCGGTGCGGTGATCGCCGCCACCGATGCGCCGCTGGAACAGCGCCTGCGCACCACCCCTTCTCCTTTTGAGGTAATCGCTGCATGAGTTTCACTGTCGACGACCGCGTCCTGGCCCTGGCCGGCATTGCCCAGGCCCTGCAGCAGGTGCGCCGCATCGCCGATACCGGCCATTCCGACGCCGCCGCTGTACGTACCGCGGTGGACAGCGTGTTCCGCGTCGACGCGTCATCTCCGCAGGAGGTGTTCGGCGACCGCCACGCGCTGAAGTCGGGCCTGCGCCTGCTGCACAACTACTTCCGCAACCAGGGCCAGGATCCGATCCTGCCCAAGCTGGCATTGTCGGTGCTGCAGCTGGAGCGCCGCTTCGTGCAGGACGGCGCAACCGTCAACAAGGTTGCCGCGGGCATCGAGCAGGCGCAGCGCAAGGCCGCCGAACTGGGCGACAGCGGTCACCCGGATGTGCTGGCCAGCCTCGGCAGCGTCTATGCGGACACCATCAGCCATCTCAAGCCGCGGGTGATGGTGCAGGGCAACCCGCATTACCTGGGCCAGGCCGGTGTGGTCTCCGAGATCCGTGCCCTGCTGCTGGCCGCCGTCCGCGCCGCGGTGCTGTGGCGGCAGGTGGGCGGCAGCTACTGGGACTTCCTGTTTGGTCGCAAGGCGATGGTCGAGGCCGTGGACCGCCTGCTGGCCTGACCGTTGCATCCGCCGGGCATGGCCCGGCGCTACCGCATGGCCTGACCGTCGCGCAGCGCTGCAGGGGTACCGCCGGGCCATGCCCGGCGAGCGTCCGGCGCCGGAAATCCGGCGCATTCAGAAAGCGCATCGACGTTAAAGAGAAGGGGCACACGGCCGATACATCCTCCGTGCACCTCCCGAGAACGTCCATGTACTCACGCATTTTCATCCGTCTGGCCGCCCCGCTGGCCCTGACCCTGCTGCTCCCCTTCGCCATCGGCTTCGAATGGCCGGCCGCCCTGCGCTGGGCGATCCTGACCACGATGACGCTGAGCTGGCTGGGCTTTGCGTGGTGGACCGCCCGCGCCCAGGCGCACCGCTCACCGGAACAGGCCCGCGTCCTGCGTGAGCAGGACCAGCTGCTGACCGAACTGCGCAGCTTCGTCGGCAACGAAATCGACGGTTCGCGCGGCGAAGTGGAACGCGCCCGCGACCTGATCCGCCAGGCGGTATCGAGCCTGGGCGGCAGCTTCGATGCAATGAACCGCAAGTCGCGCCAGCAGAGCCAGGCGCTGTCGCGCATCGTCGACCGTGCCGGCGATGAAGGCAGTGCGGGCCTCGACGTTGCGCGGTTCGCCCAGCATGCCAGTCATCGCATGGAACAGCTGGTGGAAGCGCTGGAACAGGTCAGCGGCCAGAGCTCTACCACCGTGCAGCACATCGACCAGATGGCGCAGCACCTGGACGGCATCTTCGCGCTGCTGGAAGACGTCAAGTCGATTGCCGACCAGACCAACCTGCTGGCACTGAATGCCGCCATCGAAGCGGCCCGTGCCGGCGAGGCCGGCCGCGGCTTCGCGGTGGTCGCCGACGAAGTGCGCAACCTGTCCGAGCGCTCGACCACCTTCAACGAACAGATCCGAAAGCTGGCCCACAGCTCCAAGGACGCCATCGCCAAGGTCCGCGAGACGGTCTCGCACATGGCTTCGCGCGACATGGACCGCTCCCGCGAAGCACGCCAGGAAGCAGCAGCCATGCTGGACAACGTGGCACAGATCAATGCTTCTCTGGGCGAAGGCATGCGCGAGGTGTCCGAGTGTGCGCGTGCCATCGACGGCAGCGTCGCCGAGGCCGTGCGCGCGCTGCAGTTCGAAGATATCGCCACGCAGGCGCTGGGTGGCGTGCATACCCACCTCGACCGCCTGACCGCGATCAACCGCGAAGCGGTGGCCCTGCAGGAACTCCTGCACCGCAATGGCGGCGTCTTCGACGAAGAGATCGCCAGCGCGCTGCAGCGCACCGGCAACCGTCTGCGCGAACTGCGCAACGAATGGGAGCGCCCGCCGCACAAGCCGGTCGCCCAGCAGAACATGGGCGCCGGTACCATCGAACTGTTCTGAGACGCGTGTCCGCTGCCCTCTCCGGCAGTCTGCAAGGCCCCGGCTCGACCGGGGCCTTTGCCTGTGATCCACCGCCGAATGCATCCTGTACGCGCCCCATGGCCCTGATCAGCGCCCCGCCCTCCTCCCTCACCGACATCGAACGCCCACGCAACGCCAGCGTGCGAGAACAGCTGCAGCAGCTGGAAAAGGTCGCGCATGAGGAGATCCGCGAGCTGCAGCAGCTCGCCGATGCGCGCCCGCCCTCGCCCGGTACCGCCGGCGAACTGCTGGGCATGGCCTGGGACCTGGGGTTGGATGGAGATGCCCTGAAGTAGTGCCGGGGCGTGCGTGGATGGGGCGAGCTCAATGTGCGACGGCCAGAAGGCACGCGTGCTCGGGCCGATGCTTCTGGCCCTGCGTCTTTCCTCCTCTAGCGGAGCTGGAGCGGCCCCGTACAGGCGCTGCGGATGCAGCTGACGATTGCGTACGATGACAGTTCCCCACCACGCATGGATGGTTCCGGGGATGCATGAGTTTCGGATTTCTTGCATGGAATGCGATCAACGCACCCTTCATCGTGCCGGACCGATTTCGGTTCAGATCAGCCCAGCCCGATGACCAGCGCCGCCCTCTGCCTTTCGCTTGCCTTGCAGCTTCCGGTTGCCCCCGACCCGTTGACCCTGGATCCCGATTCCCTCGCGACGCTTCAGCAGGCGCTGCAGACATTCGGAGCGTTCCAGCACCCTTATTCTGCTCCAATCGACGCATACGACCCTGACGCGGGGGTGATCGACGCAACGGTCGAGGTCTCCGCGGGCTGCCTGCAGGAGGGTCCCAAGGTCATCGTCCTGGACGATGATGGCGACGAGACACCCGAGCGCTATCTGGTACTGGACGAGCCATGGCAGAGCCTTCCAGCGGGCACATTGCTGCTCGTCTGCGGAGACAGGGCGGTCGTCATTTCAGCTCAGGACTGGAGCCGGGAGCTTGCAAGAGCCGAGATCATGCTGACGTTTCTCGACCTGCTGCCTGGAGATTCGGAAGCCAGGGACCAGCTGGAGAGTTGCTCGGCAGTCTCGGATTCCGATACATCCGATCCCTTCGTGAAGAGCATTCTGGATCAGCTCTGCGCCAGCACTCCAGGTACACCTGTCACTGACACCGCCCTGGCCCTCTGGAAGGGCAGGCTCCCGGATGCATTACTTGCACTGTGGCAGCGCGACGGCCTGGCGCGCTATCACGATGATCGACTGACTATGGTCGATCCTGCCCAATACGAAACCGTCCTGGCTGCCCCTCTGGCAGGCAGTCCGCCGCGGGACAAGGACAACCTTCATGTATATGCGATCTCGCCATTCGGCCAGATGCTGATCTGTGGCGAGAAGACTGGCGTCGACCTCACGCTTGAACCACACGAAGGCTACCTATGCGCGCCTGCAGCGCTGACTCTCCCAGCAAGCAACGCCGTCCGCAACAGGAGCCTGCACGACTTCCTGCTGACATTGGATGATCCTGAGCTGGATGTCCTGACCGAGGACGAGGAGCCAATGTTCTGGCGAGTCCGTGAGATGTTGGGGCCGCTGGGCGACGGAGAGATCTACACCTCGACGGAGCCCGTGCCAGAGCACGGCTGGCGGATAGACCGCCTGGTGAAACGCAAGGTGCTGGATGTGCTCGCAGAGCTTGCGCAGCGTCGCTGACTGCTGACACTTGGAGGGATGTACCTGCGTGCATGCCGACCAAGGTCGGCACCTACCAGAGCACGTGCCGGACAGCGCAGGTCGTCAACGCACCAGCAGCGCTTCGTTGCCGGCGTCCGTGCGCGACGGTGACTGATGCTGCTGGCGCAGCCACTGCGCCAGGTCGCGCGGGCTCAGCGGCCGCGAGTACAGGTAGCCCTGGATCTCGTCGCAGCCCTGGCGGCGCAGCATGTCTTCTTCCTGGTGCGTTTCCACACCTTCGGCCACGACCTTCATGCCCAGCGCGTGGCCCAGGTGCACGATGGCCTGGGTCACCTCGGCCGTACCCGAGTCGTGCAGCATGCCCTGCACGAAGCTGCGGTCGATCTTCAGGCGGCCCACCGGGAACCGGTTGAGGTAGTTGAGGTTGGAGAATCCTGTTCCGAAATCGTCCACCGCCAGCGGCACACCATGCCGTTCCAGCACGTCGAAGCAATGACGCAGGATGTCGGTGT
The DNA here is from genome assembly GCF_056393265.1 of Stenotrophomonas sp. Steno-C15. NCBI lineage: Bacteria > Pseudomonadati > Pseudomonadota > Gammaproteobacteria > Lysobacterales > Lysobacteraceae > Stenotrophomonas > Stenotrophomonas sp. Steno-C15. The sequence goes on along the minus strand of NZ_JBWJPF010000001.1, from coordinate 73,896 downwards.
CACGGATCAGCGCCGACTCGGTCAGCTCAAGTTCCAAGCGCTGTGGCGGCCAGCCATGGGCATGGCAGATCTCGATCACCCGCTCGGCGAAGCCGCGATCACGCAGCTGCACGGCCGAGACGTTCACCGCGATGCGGTCGAAGTGCAGACCGGCTCTGTCCCAGGCAGTGGCCTGGCGGCAGGCTTCGTTCAGTACCCAGTCGCCGATGCGCACGATTTCACCGCACTTCTCGGCGATGGGAATGAACTCGGCCGGACTGCAGTAGCCGATGCCGGGTCGATGCCAGCGCAGCAGTGCTTCGATGGCCGGCGGCTCGCCAAGGTGGGCGTGCAGCAGCGGCTGATAGGCCAGGCTGAACTCCTCGCGCTCGATCGCGCCATGGAGTGCATGCTCCAGCTCAAGCCGGCGCTGGATGCGGGCCAGTGCATCCTGGCTGTAGTACTGGTAGGTGTTGCGACCGGCTTCCTTGGCCGCATACATCGCGGCATCGGCGGCGCGCAGCAGTGAATCGAAATCGGTCTGGGTATCGCCCAGCATGGCGATGCCCACGCTGGCCCCCACCTTCAGCGTGGTATCGCCGCGGCGCAGCGGCTCGGCCAGCGAGCCGATCAGCTTGCGCGCCACGTGGCCAGCGTCTTCCGGTTCGGCCAGGTCGCGCAGCACCACGATGAATTCGTCACCGCTGAAGCGGCCGAACAGATCGTTGTTGCGCAGGTTCTGGTGCAGTCGGGTGGCCGCCGCCTTCAGCAGCGCATCACCGGTGGCATGGCCGAAGCTGTCGTTGATGGTCTTGAAGCCATCCAGGTCGATGAACAGCATCGCCAGCGAGGTGCCGCGATCACGCGCTTCCTCGATTGCTTCAGCCGTCTGCTCGCCCAGCAGCACCCGGTTCGGCAGGCCGGTCAGCAGGTCGTAATGGGCCAGCAGCTCGATTCGCTCATTGGCCTCGCGCTCTCGCGTGATGTCACGGAACAGCACCACGAAACGTGGCGGCAGGCCATCGCGCCGATCCAGCTCGATCAGCACCTGCACCCATACGCGCAGGCCCGATTGACGATAGAAGCAGAGATCCAGCTGCTCGGGCAGTCCGCCACCGGCAATCCGGCCCAGCGCCGCCTCGAACGCACTGCGCGAGTCCTCGGTGTACAGCGCCAACGCCTGGTCCAGGGTGATCGGCTCCTTGCGCAGTCCGTGGATGCGATAGCACTCTTCGGTCCATTGCATGTGCCGGGTCTGCACCTCGATCTCGCACCCGCCGATGCGGCCCAGGGCCGAAACGCGGTTGAGCAGCTCGGTACGCCAGCGGATCAGCGCATCGGTCTGGTGCTGTTCGGTGATGTTCTGCACCTGGCCCAGCAGCCGCTTGGGCTGGCCCTCGCCGTCCAGCAGCGGCTGCATCCACAGCCGCAGATGCAGCGATGGTTCGCCGCTGCCGCGGGCCAGCTCCAGTTCGAGGCTGGCGGAGCGGCCATCGCGCCACAAGCGGCGCCAGGCTGCCCGCAGCGCTCCACGTGAACGCGGATGCAGCTGCTTGAGCCAGCGTCGCTGGCCGGGCACGTTGCCGGGCTCAAGTGCGAGCAGCGAACGCAGTTCGGGCGACCACCAGAAGGAGCCCGTGCCTGGATCGAACGACCAGCTGCCCATGCTGGCGATGCGCTGCGCCTCGCTCAGGTGCACCTGCTGTTCGTGCAGCAACGCCTCCAGCTGCTTCTGCTGTTCGATGTCGGTGTGGGTGCCGACCATCCGCAGCGGCTGGCCGTCGGCAGTGCGCGCGACCACGCGGCCACGATCAAGCACCCAGCGCCACTGCCCGTCGGGCTGGCGGAAGCGGAACTGTGCGCTGTACTGGTCGCTGGTTCCACGCAGGTGCTGATCCAGCGCGGCGCGCACGTGGCCGATGTCCTCGCCGTGCACGCGCGCCAGCATTCCGCTGGCGGTCTCTTCGCCCAGGCCAGGGGTGCGGGTGACGCGATCGCTGGGAATATCCCAGTCCCACAGGCTGTGGCCAGCGCTGTCCAGCGCCAGTTCCCAGCGTCCGCCACCCGCCAGCGGCACCGGTTCCGGCACGCTCAGGGTGAAGGCCAGCAGATTGCCGGCGCCGTCATGCACGGCGCGCAGGTGGCCGTCGTAATGCCCGCGCGGCCCTCCCGGCAGGCTGCACGCAACAATGCCACCGTCGGCGGCCAGCAGACGCAGGTCCTCCAGCATCGGCGCGTAGGCCGCGACCGTCGCCGGCAGGCCATGCTCGCGCGCGGCCGGATTGGCTGCCAGCGGACGGCCAGTGCGGTCGACGATGACCAGCGCCGACGCGAGCGGATGCTGCAGCAGGCTGGCGATGATCCCTTGGTCCACGCGATCTTGCTCCGGATGAAACGCCCGACAGCGGGGCACGCAGTGGTTAACGGCGCCTGCGGCGGATAATTGAGTGGCTACGGGGCACCTGCGCGGTAAGATGGCCGGCGCCCCTACCTGCTGCCCTGTCCATGCCCGCAGAACCGACCGGCACCGCCCCTGTTCCCGACCCGCGGATGGCCCAATCGCTGGGCCGCGATCGTCGGCGGATCGTGCTGAGTTACCTGGCGATGGCCCTGGCCTGGATGATCGCCACCGACAGCGCCGTGCAGCTGCTGGTACCCGATCCGTACCAGGCATCACTGTGGCAGAGCCTGAAAGGGTCGTTCTTCGCCCTGGCCAGCGCCGGGCTGCTGTACCTGCTGCTGCGGCCGCTGGCCGAGCACGTGCTGCTCACCCATGCCCGCCTGCAGGCCTCCGAGCTGCGCCTGCGGCAGATGTTCGAGGGCAATCCCGGGCCGATCCTGGTCTACGATCTGGACAGCCTGGCCATTCTCGATGCCAATCCTGCGGCCTGCAGCGCCTTCGGCTGGGAGCGCGAGGAACTGCTTGAGCGCACCATCGACGTGCTCTGGCCGCCCGGCCAGGACCAGGCGCTGCAGATCAAGCTCGAAGCCATCCGGGAGGCGCCCGAGCAGCTGTGCATCCTGCGGGCGCAGCTGCAGCTGCGCGATGGCAGCCTGCGGCAGATGGAGCTGCGCTCGAACGCAATCGGTTACGACGGCCACAACGCACGCCTGCTGATTGCCATCGATCGCACCGCCGAGGACCTTGCACAGCTGCGCCGGGACCAGGCACTGGCACGGGTGGAGGAAGCGCATGAGCTGGCGAAGATCGGCGCCTGGGAACTGGACCCCTCCAGCGGGCTGGGCCGGTACTCCAGCCAGGTCTACCGCCTGCTCGGCCGGCGCCCGCCGGAAGCGCGCCGCTGGCATCGCTTCGACGAACTGCTGGTGGCGGCCGATCCGGCCACTGCCGCGCAGGCGGACCAGCTGCTGGCCGAACTGTGTTCCGGCGAACCGGTGCAGGTGGACGTGCTGCTGCCGCTGCTGTCGATGGATGGCCGCGCGTTGATGGTGCACCTGCGCGCGGCCAGCGGCGTTGACGAGGCCGGCCGCGACCGCGTGCTCGGCACGCTGCAGGATGTGACCGAGCGCGAGCAGTCGCGGCGGCTGCTGCGCGAACGTGAGGAACAGTTCCGCGAACTGGTGCGTGTACTGCCGGACGGCGTGGTCATCCTCTTCGAGGAGCACGTGCTGTACGCCAACGCCTGGGCCGCGAGTCTGTTCGGCTATGGCGGCCATGCCCTGCTCGGCGAGCCGCTGGCGGCTCTGGTCGCCGACAGCGATCTGGCGCGGGTACGCGTGCAGCTCCGGGCCGGCCAGCCCCAGCACGGCCCCGGCCACAGCAGCGTGGTGGCGATGCAGCGTGCCGATGGCCGCAGCTTCCACGCCGGCCTGGCCGTGGGCGAAGTCCGCTACGGCGGTCGCGACTGCAAGCTGCTGATCGTGCGTGACCTGAGCGATTCCGAGCGCACCCGCAGTGCGCTGGAGACCAGCAACCGCGAACTGCAGGCCATGGCCGGCCGGTTGTTCTCACTGCAGGAGGACGAGCGCCGCGCGATCTCGCGCGACCTGCACGATGACATCGGGCAGGCCATCACCGCCATCAAGCTCTCCGCCTATGCCGCGCAGGACGAAGACGATCCGAAGCGCCGCAGCGAGGATCTGGCACAGATCGTCAGCCTGGCCGACACCACGGTGGCCAAGCTGCGTGACATCTCCACCCTGCTGCGGCCTCCACAGCTGGATGCGCTGGGCCTGGAGGCGGCACTGAGCTGGCAGGCACGGGTACTGTTCCGCTCCTCACCGGTGGAACTGCTGGCCGAAATCGAGCCCCTGCCGCATCGGCCCGACAACAGCATCGAGCAGGCCTGCTTCCGCATCGCCCAGGAAAGCCTGACCAACGTACTGCGCCACGCCCGCGCCAGCCAGGTGCAGCTGCAGCTGCGCGATGTCGGCCAGCGCGGGCTGCACCTGCAGATCCGCGACGACGGCGAGGGTTTCGACCCTGACGGCCCGCGCGGCCTGGGCCTGATCGTCATGCGCGAACGTGCGCAGAGCGTGGGCGGCCACGTGCGCATCGAGTCGGCGCACGGCGCCGGCACCCTGGTCGATGTCCATCTTCCCTACCAGGCAGCCTGCGCGGCTGCCGTCGAAACACCGGATTACTGAGCCTATGTGGAATCCCAATCTGCCACTGGTCAGCATCGACGATGCCCCTGACCGCCTTGGCGCCGGCAATCCCGAGCTGCAGGCGATGGTGGCCGAAGCCGCTTCGGGTGGCACGCCGCTGATGCTGATGCATGTGGACATCGACCACTTCGCGTCGGTCAACGAGAACATGAGCGCGGAAGTGGGTGACCAGGCGCTGGTACTGGTGGCGCAACGCCTGCAGTCCTACCTGCGCGGGCGCGGCAAGCTGTGGCGCCATGGCAGCGACGAGTTCCTGATCGCCGTGCCGCGCGACGCCGACCTGCCGCTGCCGGAGGACTTCGCCGAAGAGATCCGCCAGCAGATGGAACTGCCGCTGTCGGTGCTGCCCTACACCCTGTTCATGACCGGCAAGCTGGGCGTCAGCCTGTGCCCGGAGCATGCCAGCAGCACCTCGCGCCTGCTCGATCATGCTGAAGATGCGCTGTACCAGGCCGCCCGCGAGGGTGGCAACGCGGTGCGCATCCATGCCGTGGACACACCGCCCAGCGCGCACAGCGAGAGCATCATCGCGCGCCAGATCGTCGATGCCATCCCCAATGCCGAGCTGAAGCTGCGCTACCAGCCCCTGGTCAGCGCACGCGATGGCCATGTGGTGGGCATGGAAGCCCTGCTGCGCTGGCAGTCGCCGACGCTGGGGATGCTGGTACCGGAGCGTTTCATGCGAACGGCCGAGCGGCTCGGCATCATCGTGCAGATCGGCACCTGGGTGCTGGAGGGTGCGCTCAAGCAGGCCCGGCTGTGGCGCGACCAGGGTTTCGACGACTTCACCATTGCGGTGAATGTCTCCACCCTGCAGCTGCTGCGACCGAATTTCTTCGCCGAAGTGATGTCGCTGCTGCAGGCAGCGGGCGTGCCGGCGCAGATGCTGACGCTGGAGATCAACGAAAGCGCACTGACCAACAACGTCAATTTCGTGCACGAGACCCTGGCCAACCTGCGCAACGAAGGCATCAGCCTGAGCCTGGACAACTTCGGCACCGGCGACTCCAGTCTGAGCGCGCTGGTGCGCTATCCGGTGGACAAGCTGAAGATCGACCGCAGCTTCATCAAGAGCGCGCCCGCCGGCAACCGCGAGGCCGCCATCGCCCGTGCGATCATCGCCATGGGCCACCAGCTGGGCATGACGGTGATCGCCAACGGTGTGGAATCGCAGGCACAGCTGGGCTTCCTGCGCCGCAACGACTGCGATGTGTTCCAGGGCTATCTGTTCGGCGAACCGATGTCGGCCGATGCCGCGGGCATGACCCTGCGCCGGCGCTACCTGCGACCGGAAGCATTCGCCGAGACCCGCCCGGACCGCACCCTGCTGCTGCTGGACGATGAAGAGAACGTGCTGCGCTCGCTGGTGCGGCTGTTCCGTCGCGACGGCTACCGCATCCTCGCCGCCGGCAACGTGCGCGACGCCTTCGATCTGCTGGCGATCAACGATGTGCAGGTGATCCTGTCCGACCAGCGCATGAGCGACATGAGCGGCACCGAGTTCCTGGGCCGGGTGAAAATGCTGTACCCCGACACCATCCGCCTCGTGCTGTCCGGCTACACCGATCTGAACACGGTGACCGACGCGATCAACCGCGGCGCGATCTACCGCTTCCTGACCAAGCCATGGAACGACGACGAGTTGCGCAAGCACATCCACCAGGCCTTCCGTACCTACGAGGAACAGCGCCGCAGCAACGCCGGCCCGGTGGCGATGGACGCAGGTGACGGTGGCGAGGATCGCCCGCCGTTGCGATGATGGAGGCCGCCGGGCATGGCCCGGCGCTACCGTGCACCTGTGCCGTGCGGCGGCTCAGCGCGGCTGCTTCACCGGCAACACCACGCGGAAGCGCGAGCCGACGCCGGGGGTGCTGTCCAGATCGATGCGACCGTGGTGCTTGTTGATGATGCTGTAGGAGATCGACAGGCCCAGGCCGGTTCCGCTGCCCACCGGCTTGGTGGTGAAGAACGGGTCGAAGATGCGCTGGCGCAGTTCGGGCGAGATGCCGCCACCGGTATCCTCGAACTCGACCCAGACATGGTCGCCATCCACGCCGGTACGCACGGTGATGGTGCCACGCTCGGCGATGGCATGGCCGGCGTTGAGCAGCAGGTTCATGTAGACCTGGTTGAGTTCGGACGGCAGGCACTCGACCAGCGGCAGCTGGCCGAACTCACGCACCAGGGTGACCTTGTACTTGAGCTCGTTCCAGATGATGTTGATGGTGGACTCGAGGCCGGCGTGCAGGTCAACCAGCTTCCACGACTCATCGCGGCCGGAGTACGAGAAGTCCTTGAGGTCGCGCACGATGCGTGTCACCCGCTCGATGCCTTCGCGTGACTCTGCCATCAGCTGTGGCAGATCGCGGCTGATGAAGTCGATGTCCAGCCGGTCACGGATGTCGTCGATCTCCGGGATGAGCGCCTTCGGGTCGGGCGCACGCAGGGCGCGCTCGTAGGCCTCGATCACGGTGAACAGGCTGCGCAGGTACTCCTGCAGGCTGCCGAGATTGGAGTGCACGTAGCCGATCGGGTTGTTGATCTCGTGCGCGACGCCGGCGGCAAGCTGGCCGATGGACGCCATCTTCTCCGACTGCAGCAGCTTTTCCTGCGTGCCGTTCAATCGAAGGTAGGCCTGGCGCAGTTCGGCATGGCGCTGCTGCAGCTCGCGCTCGTAGTCTTCCTGGCCCTCGATGTGGCGGAACAGTGCCAGGTAGTGGCCCTGCCCGGGCGGACCGTGATGGTACAGATGCGCGATCACCACGCCCTCGCCCAGCGGCAGGCTGCCGTTCCAGTGACCGTTCTGGCGGGCGTGCTCCAGCGCGTCCGGCGGCAGCAGCTGACGCAGGCGCTGTGGCGCCGGCAGCAGGCCTTCGTCGCTGGCCAGCAGGTTCTGCGCGGCCGGATTGGCCAAGGCGACCTGACCGTCTTCGGTGAACAGCAGCAGGCCCTCGCGCAGGCGTTCAAGCAACGCCTGCAGCACCGGCTGTGGTGGAAGGGGGGCGGTAACCAGGACGTTGGCAGCGGACACGGCAGCTCAGGGGCATTCGAACAGGCGCCCAATATACGCGGTCGTGCCGCAGGCGACAGCCTGCGAGCCGGGAGGTCCGCGCGAAATTGCGTCAGGCCACCGCCAGAGGACGGCCAGCGGTGACTGCGTGGGCCTGCCCCTTGGCATCGTAGGCCGAGGCCTCTTCGCTGCGGCCCAGCTGGCGCAGCGCCCAGTTCACTTCGCGGCGCCTGCGCGACAGCAGCACGCCGTTGGCGCGATTGCGCTCGGCCAGCTCCTGCAGTTGTTCGCCCTCGCCCACCGGCGGTGCGCCTTCCAGCGCACGCAGCGCCTCCAGCTTGGCGCCGGTGGCGCGGATCAATGCGTGCACGTCATGCTCGACCAGGGCCTGGCGTTCGACGTCCAGGGCCAGCGCCAGGCGCTGCAACGGCTCGCTCATCGCCGCGGTCATCCGTGCAGCTGCTGGTCCAGCTCAAGCATGCGCGAAGCGATCGCGTCCGGATTGATCGTATAGGTGCCGTTCTGCAGCGATTCGCGCACGGCGGCCACGCGCTGGGCGTCGATCGCCGGCGCCGTGGTCAGTTCGCGTTCGATGGCCTGCAGATTGGTGGCCTCGCCGGTCAGGCGCAGGCTGTCGGCCGCGTCCACCGGACGCGCCGGCGAGTCGCTGCTGACGCCGGGCTTGCTGGCCGGGTTCGTCACGCTGCGCAGTGCCTGGGGGACCTGCAGGTTGCCGTCGATTTTCTGGCTCATGGGGTGTCCTGGAGTTGCCGTTCACAAGGGATTACGGCCGCAGGGCCGTGATCTTTAGGGAAATCTTGCGGGAATTCAACGCGCCACGATTACGTCACCACGGGCATCCACCGTGCCCTGCACGATGCGCCGCGAGGACAGGTTCTCCACCGAGATGCGTTCGTTCTCGCCGGCATCGCCCATCGCCCGGCCCGCGATGCGCACCTCGACCGAGCCGCGCCGCGACACCAGCGCCACATTGTCTCCGCGCTTGATGAGACGCTGGGTGACCAGGTCGTTGCTCGACAGCAGCGTTCCAGCCTGCAGCGGACGCCGGGCGATGCGGCCGATCGCTGCATTGGGATCGGCCAGCACGGCCCCGGCAATGCGTGCAGCATCGCGCTGGGCGGTACTGATATCGGCAGCCGTCAGCGTTTCTCCAGCAGCGATGCCGCGTGCAAGCACCAGCACCGTCTGGTTGCGCCGCACCTTCACCGGTACGAACAGGCGCCAGCCGCCCGCATCGGGGCAGCTGACCTCGACCGTGGTGTTCGCTGTCGGCTGCACCTGCAGCGCTCCCCCGCACCGGGGAAGACGCAGCGCGTCAGCCACCTGGGCCTCGCCTTCGCTGCCGGCGGGCAGGCTCGACAACGCCGCCGCACGGATGCTGGCCACCGGCTGCCAGTCGGCGGCCACTGCCCAGGGCGAGGCAACGGCCAGTGCGACTGCCAGGATGGAGGAGATCGGGCGCATGGCGCCTCCTGTCGATGGGACCTGGCCCGGACGCGTGCAAGCGGCGTGCCAGTGCGACGCGCGGCACCACACTCGGCGCCGCTGGATCGGACCCTCAAGTTCCCGCCGCTGCACGCCGATACAGCAGCCATGTCCCATGACCTGCTCAACCGGATCGACCAGCGGACCCGCCTGGCCGGCCACAACCGACTGGCGCTGCTGCTGTTCCGCCTCGGCGGACGTCAGCTTTTTGGCGTCAATGTATTCAAGGTGCAGGAAGTGCTGCGGCGCCCGGAGCTGTTCCAGGTGCCCGGCCTGCCCGGGCAGTTCGCCGGCGTGGCCGATGTGCGCGGACGCTCGGTGCCGGTCCTGGACCTGGGCCTGGCGATCGGCCATCCCGAGCGCGAGCCGGATGCCGATACCTCGCCCGGCTACCTTGTCGTCACTGAATTCAACCGCTCGATCCAGGGCTTCCTGGTCAGCGGCGTGGAGCGCATCGTCAACATCGCGGTGGAGGACATCCATCCGCCACCGGAACTGGGCGCTGAATCGAGCTATCTGACGGCGGTCACCCGCTTCCAGGGCGAGCTGATCCAGGTGATCGACGTGGAAAGCGTGCTGGCCGACATCGCGCAGATCCGGGGCGAGGCCGTGCTCGATCCACAGATGGCCATGCCCGCCGACGGCCCGCAGCTGCAGGTGCTGGTGGTGGACGACTCGCGGGTGGCACGCCAGCAGATCCGCAGCGTACTGGACCAGCTGGGGGTCGGCGCCACCCTGCTCTCCGATGGCCGGCAGGCGCTGGACCACCTGCTGCAGATCCACGCCTCGGGCGAGAATCCCGCCGACCGCTACGCCATGGTCATCTCCGATATCGAGATGCCGGCGATGGACGGCTACACGCTGACGACGGAAATCCGGCGCCATCCGGGGCTGGCGGGGCTGTACGTGCTGCTGCATACCTCGCTGTCGGGCGTATTCAACAACGCGATGGTCGAGCGCGTGGGCGCCAATGCCTTCGTCGCCAAGTATTCCCCGCACGAGCTGGCCGATTTCGTGCTGGACCGCCTGCGCAAGGTGGCGATGGCGGCCTGAGGCCGCCGGGGTTCCCCGCCGGGCATGGCCCGGCGCTACCGGATGTTGGCCGCCCCTTGGGTAGCGCCGGGCCGTGCCCGGCGAGCGTAGCGGCGCCCCGCCCCGCCCACGACCTTTTGGCACACCGCTTGCAGCTTCCCGGGCAACGTTCCCGTGGGAGTGCATCGTGCGCAACCTGATTACCGACTACCTGGGCGTACATGCCCAGGCCATGCCGTTGCGCGAACAGCGGATGAAGCTGATCGCCAGCAATCTCGGCAATGCCGATACCCCCGGCTACAAGGCCCAGGACCTGGACTTCGACGCCGCCCTGCGCAGCGCACAGGGACAGGATGGCAACGGCCTGATGGCCACCACCCACGAGCAGCACTATGCGATCAACAACGGCCTGAATCCGTTCCAGATCGCGCGCGAGGGTGTCCAGCCCAGCCTTGACGGCAATACCGTCGATCCGGATGCAGAGCGCGCCGCCTACGGTCGCGCCGCGCTGGAGTACCGCGCATCGCTCAGCTTCGTCGAGAGCAAGGTCCGTTCCATGCTGACCGCGATCACGGGGCAATAAGCCATGAGCAACCTGCCGATCTTCGACATCGCCGGCTCCGCGCTGCAGGCGCAGTCGGTGCGCATGAGCACCATCGCCTCCAACCTGTCCAACGCCGACACCGTTGCCGGCTCGGCCGAGGCCGTCTACAAGCCGCTGGAGCCGATCTTCCAGGCGGTCACGAGCAAGGACGACCCGAACATCACCTCGGTGCAGGTGAAGGAAATCACCCGCAGCGAGGCGGCGCCGATCAAGCGCTACGAGCCCGGCCACCCACTCGCCGACGCCGACGGTTACATCTACCAACCCGACGTCGATCCAGTCGCGCAGATGGTCAATCTGATCTCGACCTCGCGCAACTACCAGGCCGGCGTGGAGATGTTGACCACCGCCAAGGAACTGGCCCTGGCCACCCTGACCATGGGCCGCTGAGGCCCGCAGTACCGGATACCGCCATGACCACTGCCATCAACAACCAGACCAGCCAGGACGTCTACTCCGCACTGGGCCTGAATGCTCCCAACAGCAACGCCACCAAGAAGAAGAACACTCTGGACCAGGCTGACTTCCTGCGCCTGATGACCGAGCAGCTGCAGCATCAGGACCCGCTCAAGCCCATGGACAACACGCAGATGGTCGCGCAGATGGCGCAGATGTCGACCGTGCAGGGCATCACCGATCTGAACACCACGGTGCAGGGCTTCCAGCAGTCGATGGCCAGCGACCAGGTGCTGCGTGGCGCCGCGCTGGTGGGACACCAGGTGCTGGTGCCGTCCGAGAAGCTGGTGCTGGAGAACGAAGGCAGCGTCGAGGGCACGGTGGCCGCGCCCGGCGCCGGCATCATCACCGTGGACATCACCGATGCCAACGGCGCCAAGGTCACCTCGATCAGCGTCGAGGCCAAGGCCGCGGGCGAAACCGCATTCCAGTGGGATGGCAAGGATGCCGCCGGCAACCGCATGGAGCCGGGCAAGTACAGCGTGGTCGCCAACCATGTCGATACCGCTGGCAAGAGCACCAAGCTGTCCACCTATGTGCAGGCACCGGTGGAAAGCGTGACCGTCGGTTCCGATGGCCTGTACCTGAACCTCAAGGGCCTGGGCACGGCCCCGATCGACTACGTGCTCCGCGTCAGCTGAGCCGCCTACCCGCATCTACCAGGAGCATCCCATGGGCTTCAATGTCTCGCTGTCCGGCATCAATGCCGCCAACTCCGACCTGAGCGTCACCGCCAACAACGTCGCCAACGTCAACACCACCGGCTTCAAGCAGTCGCGCGCCGAGTTCGCCGACCTGTTCGCCGCCACCAGCTACGGCCTGTCGAAGAACGCGGTCGGCTCGGGCGTGCGCGTCTCCAACGTGGCCCAGCAGTTCATCCAGGGCAACAACGAGCAGACCGGCCGCAGCCTGGACATGGCGATTTCCGGTGAGGGCTTCTTCACCATGAACATGAACGGCCAGCGGGTGTACTCGCGTGCCGGCAACTTCCAGACCGATGCCGCAGGCTACGTGACCAACCCGCAGGGCGCGCGCCTGCAGGTGTTCGCGCCCAACGCCGACGGCACCAACTTCGACGCCGGTCGCATGATCGACCTGCAGCTGCTGACCACCGACAGCCCGCCCCGGCAGACCAGCGATGTAAAGGTTGGTTTCACCCTGCCGGCCAACGCCAAGGAACCGACGGTGCAGCCGTTCGATGCCACCAATTCCAACAGCTACAACCACTCCAGCGGCGGCATTACCGTGTATGACTCGCTGGGCGTGAGCCACATCCAGGTGTCTTACTTCGTCAAGGAAGCCGGCGTCAACCAGTGGACCGTGCACAACTTCGTCGACGGCGAACCCGCAGGTACCCCGACGCCGGTCACCTTCGACAACAGCGGCAAGCTGACCGCGCCGGCCAACGGCAGGATCAGCCTCGGCACGTTCACCCCGACCACCGGCGCGGGCGAGTTGAACATGACCCTGGACGTGAGCGGCTCGACCCAGTACGGCGAGAAGTTCGCCCTGCGCAACACCCAGCAGGACGGTTACGCCGCGGGCAAGCTCAACGAAATCACGGTGTCGGACACCGGCGTGGTCTACGCACGCTACTCCAATGGCGACGACAAGCCGCTCGGCCAGGTTGCGCTGACCACCTTCAACAACCCGCAGGGCCTGGAGCAGAAGGGCAACAACGTGTGGGCGGAGACGTTCGATTCGGGTACGGCCCGTACCGGAATGCCCGATACCTCCAACCTCGGCAAGATCCAGGCCGGCTCGCTGGAGGCGTCCACTGTCGACCTGACCGAGCAGCTGGTCAACATGATCACCGCGCAGCGCAACTTCCAGGCCAACGCACAGATGATCACCACCCAGGACCAGATCACCCAGACCGTCATCAACATCCGTTGATGAGCCGCTGACCCTGTCACGGAACTCCCCGCATGGATAAAGCCCTCTACGTGGCGATGACCGGTGCCCGCGCCTCCCTGCAGGCGCAGGGAACGCTCAGCCACAACCTCGCCAACTCCGATACCCCCGGCTTCAAGGAAGCGCTGGCCAACACCGAAGCCTTCCCGATCCAGGGCCGGGGCTTTGCCTCGCGGGTCGATGCGCTGCACGTCGACGCCGGCTTCAACCGCCGGCCCGGTGCGCAGCACATCACCGGCAAGCCGCTGGACCTGGCGCTGCAGACCGGCACCTGGCTGGCCGTGCAGTCCAGCGACGGCAGCGAAGCGTACACGCGCGGCGCGGCACTGTCGGTGACACCGAACGGTCAGCTGGTGACCTCCGGTGGGCGCCCGGTACTGGATGACAACAACAACCCGATCGCCATTCCGCCTTACCAGGCGATGGAGATCGGCAACGACGGCACGATCTCCATCATCCCGCAGGGTGAAGGCCCGCAGACCATGGCCATGATCGGCCGGATCAAGGTGGTGCAGGCACCGGACGAACGGCTCGAGCGCGGTCTTGATGGCCTGTTCCGCAACACCGATCCGCTGCAGCCGTTCGCTCAGGCCCTCGGGCCCACCGTGCACAGCGGCCAGCTGGAGGGCAGCAACGTCGATGCCGCCGGTGCACTGGTGCAGATGATCCAGCTGCAACGCCAGTACGAAATGCAGGTGCAGGTGATCAAGCACGGTGATGACAACGCACGCAGCGCCAACAGCCTGCTGCGACTGGGCAGCTGACGGAATTCCGCCGGCGCCGCGTAACGGCACTGGCACACCGCTTGCACGCCGTACCCCATGGGCCGCAGCACGCGGCCGGTTTCAGCAGACAGGACTCCGAAGATGAACCAGGCATTGTGGATCGCGAAAACCGGACTGGATGCGCAGCAGATGCGCATGTCGGTGGTTTCCAACAACCTCGCCAACACCAACACCACCGGCTTCAAGCAGGACCGCGCCAGCTTCGAGGATCTGTTGTACCAGCAGGTCCGCCAGCCGGGCGGCGCATCGTCGGCGCAGACCCAGCTGCCGACCGGCCTGCAGCTGGGCACGGGCGTGCGCGTGGTGGCCACCGCCAAGAACTTCGAGCAGGGCAGCCAGCAGCAGACCGGCCGCGCGCTGGACGTGATGGTCAATGGCCGGGGCTTCTTCGAGGTGCAGCTGCCCGATGGCAGCTCCGCCTACACCCGCGACGGCTCGTTCAAGATCAACCAGGACAGCGAACTGGTCACCAACAGCGGTTACCCGGTGCAGCCCGGCATCCAGATTCCCGAAGGCGCGCAGTCGGTAACCATCGGCAGCGACGGCACCATCAGCGTGAAGATGGCCGACGACGCCGCATCGGTGGAAATCGGTGCGCTGACCCTGACCGACTTCGTCAATCCCGCAGGTCTGCAGGCGCGCGGCGAGAACCTGTTCCTGGAAACCACCGCCTCGGGGCCGGCGCAGAACGGCAATCCGGGCCTGAACGGGCTCGGCAACGTGGTCCAGGGTGCGCTCGAGGGCAGCAACGTGAACGTGGTGGAGGAGCTGGTGTCGATGATCGAAACCCAGCGCGCCTACGAGATGAACGCCAAGGCGATCTCGACCACCGACTCCATGCTGGCCTACCTCAACAACAAGATCTGACCGGCCCAACCGGGATAACGCCATGTCGCCCATTTCCACCCTCGCCCGCACTGTCCTCGCCAGCACTATGGCCGCCCTGCTCGGCGGCTGCGTGATTGCCGGCGACGTGCGCCCCTACCCCGCGATGGCGCCGCTGCAGCCGATCATGCCGCCCCAGGCGGAGCCGACGGCCGGTGCGATCTATGCGGCAGGTCCAACCCTGCAGCTGTACTCGGACCGCCGCGCGCGTGATGTCGGCGACCTGCTGACCATCACGCTGCTGGAAAACACCACCGCGCAGACCAGCGCCAACACCGCCACCAACAAGGAATCGAATCTGAGCCTGGGGACGCCCTCGATCTTCGGTGCGCCGGTCACCCTGGGCGGCAAGGACATCCTCAGCGCCAGCGCCAAGGGCGCGCGCGACTTCACCGGCAAGGGCAACAGCGCACAGAGCAACCGCCTGCAGGGCAGCGTCACGGTCACCGTGATCCAGCGCCTGCCCAATGGCAACCTGGTCGTGCAGGGACAGAAGAATCTGCGCCTGAACCAGGGCGACGAGCTGGTGCAGGTGCAGGGCATCGTGCGCCCGGGTGACATCAGCCCGGACAACACCCTTCCCTCCAGCCGCGTGGCCGAGGCCCGCATCGTCTACGGCGGCCGCGGTCCGGTCGCGCAATCCAACGCGATGGGCTGGCTGAGCCGCTTCTTCAACTCCGGCCTGACGCCGTTCTGAGCATGGCCATGACGCTTACCTTCTTCTCTTCCTGGCACCGTCTGTCATCGCTGTGCTGCCTGGTGCTGCTGGCAGTGGCTGCGCCCGCCAATGCCGAGCGCATCAAGGATCTGGCCCAGGTCGGCGGCGTGCGCGGCAACGCGCTGGTCGGCTACGGCCTGGTGGTCGGCCTGGATGGCAGTGGCGACCGCACCAGCCAGGCCCCCTTCACCGTGCAGAGCCTGAAGAACCTGCTGGGCGAGCTGGGCGTGAATGTGCCGGCCAACGTCAATCCGCAGCTGAAGAACGTCGCCGCCGTGGCGATCCACGCCGAACTGCCACCGTTCGCCAAGCCAGGGCAGCCCATCGATGTCACCGTGTCCTCGATCGGCAACGCGGTGTCGCTGCGTGGCGGCTCGCTGCTGATGGCGCCGCTGCGCGGTGCTGATGGCCAGGTCTACGCCATCGCACAGGGCAACCTGATCGTGGGCGGCTTCGGTGCCCAGGGCAAGGATGGCTCGCGGGTGTCGGTGAACGTGCCCAGCGTCGGCCGCATTCCCAACGGTGCCACGGTCGAACGCGCGTTGCCGGATGTGTTCGGCGCCAACGGCGAAATCACCCTGAACCTGCACAACAACGACTTCACCACCGTCTCGCGGATGGTCGCCGCGCTCAACAACGCCTTCGGCGAAGGCGCGGCGCGTGCCGTCGACGGCGTGACTGTGGCGGTGGCCGCGCCAACCGACCCGGGTGCACGCATCGGCCTGCTTGCCCGCATCGAGAACCTGGAGCTGACCCCGGGCAGCGCCCCGGCCAAGGTCGTGGTCAACTCGCGTACGGGTACGGTGGTCATCGGCCAGCAGGTCCGCGTCGGCCCTGCGGCGATCTCGCACGGTTCGTTGACGGTGACCATCCAGGAGAACACCAACGTCAGCCAGCCCAACGCACTGGCCGGCGGCAGCACGGTGGTCAGCCCGCAGTCGACCATCACCGCCACCAACGATGGCAGCCGCATGTTCAAGTTCAATGGCGGCACCACACTGGATGAGATCGTGCACGCGGTGAACGCCGTCGGCGCCGCGCCGGGCGACCTCATCGCGATCCTGGAAGCACTGAAGCAGGCCGGCGCGCTGAGCGCCGAACTCGAGGTGATCTGACATGCGCATCACCCCCGCCTTCGAGCTGAATCCGGCGCAGCAGAACGACCCGGCCAGGATCGACAAGGTCGCGCGGCAGCTGGAAGGCCAGTTCGCGCAGATGCTGGTCAAGAGCATGCGCGATGCCAGTTTCGGCGACTCGCTCTTTCCCGGTGAGAACAAGATGTTCCGGGAGATGTACGACCAGAAGATCGCCGAGGCGATGACCCGTGGCAAGGGACTCGGGCTGTCGGCCATGATCACCCGCCAGCTGTCCGGAGCGACCGCCGAAGGACCGGCGCTGGATACCGGCATCGGCGCTGCGAAGGCCAGCCGGGCCTATCAGCTCAACGCGCCCGCCAAGGCGGCGCCGTCGCTGCCGCTGGAGGACGCCGGCCAGGCCGTACGCATGCTGCAGCAGATGGCCGCAGGTGCACAGCAGGATGCATCGGCCGCCATCGCGCCGATGGAACAGGCCCTGGACCTGATCGCCGGCCGCGAAAGCAGCAGCGTGCACCGGTCGCTGGGCACCGATGATCCGTACATCGCCGGGCTTGACGGCCCCGACTGGGCAGCCCGCAACGACCAGTGGGCCGCCACTGCCAGCAACCGTGGCAGCGGCACTACGACCGATGCGCTGGCGACCCGCACCGCGGTTGCCCAGCTGGGTGCGCATACCCCGGAAGGCTTCGTCGCCAGCATCTGGCAGCACGCGCAGAGCGCAGCCAAGGAGCTGGGCGTGGACGCCCGCGCGCTGGTTGCGCAGGCCGCACTGGAAACCGGCTGGGGCAAGCGCCAGATCAAGCACGCCGATGGCAGCACCTCGCACAACCTGTTCGGCATCAAGGCCAATGGCTGGAACGGACAGCGTGCGGTGGCCGGCACCCATGAGTACGTCGATGGCGTGCGCCGCAATGAAACCGCAAGCTTCCGTGCCTACACCTCGCCGGCCGAGAGCTTCGCCGACTACGTGCGCCTGCTGAAGACCAGCCCGCGCTACCAGCAGGCCCTGCAGGCCGGCACCGATGTGCAGGGCTTCGCCCGGGGCCTGCAGCGGGCCGGCTATGCCACCGATCCGCGCTACGCCGCCAAGATCGCCGCGATCGCCGGCGGCCCGACCATCGAGCGTGCCGTCGCCGCCGTGACCGATGCCGGCAGTCGCCTTGGCCAGACCTTCGCCAGCACCGCAACAGCGGCGCTGGGTATCACCCGTCGTTGAGGAACCCCATGTCCAGCGTACTTTCCACCGGTACCGGTGCCCTGCTCGCCTTCCAGCGCGCCCTGGCAACCACCAGCCACAACGTGGCCAACCTCAACACGCCGGGTTACAGCCGGCAGAAGGTCAATTTCGCCACGGCCGATCCGCAGAACTTCGGCTACGGCACGGTGGGCAACGGCACGCGCATCACCGACATCCGGCGCACTGCCGACCAGCTGGCGATCTCGCGCCTGCTCGACAGCAGCGGCGAGCTGGCACGCCTGAAGCAGTTGTCCGGCATGGCCGACCGCGTCAACGCCCTGTTCTCCGACGCCGCCACCAACGTCGCAGGCGTCTGGTCCAACTTCTTCGATTCGGTCAGCGGCCTGTCTTCCAATGCCTCCGGCACGGCCGACCGGCAGAGCATGCTGGACGGTGGCAAGGCACTGGCCAACCGTTTCGTGCAGCTCAATACCCATCTGAACAACCTCAACAGCGAGGTCAACAACGGCCTGCTCGCCGGAGCGACCGAGGTCAACCGGCTGGCGCAGGAGATCGCCCAGATCAACGGCGCCATCGGTACCAACATCGCCAGCGCGGCTCCGGACCTGCTCGATCGCCGCGACCAGCTGATCTCGCAGCTGATCGGCTACACCGGTGGCACCGCGGTGATCCAGGACGGCGGCGTGATGAACGTCTACACCGCTGGCGGCAACGCACTGGTGGTCGGCACCACCGCCACCCGGGTCACCACCGTGGCCGATCCGTACCAGCCCGAGCGCCTGCAGCTGGCGCTGGAAACGCAGGGCAACACCATCACCCTGGATCCCAAGGCCGTCGGCGGCCAGATCGGTGGGCTGATGGAGTTCCGCGACACCGTGCTGACCCCGGCGCAGGCGGAACTGGGCAAGCTGGCGATCGGCCTGGCCGACACCTTCAACCAGGTCCACCACCAGGGCGTGGATCTCTACGGCCAGCTCGGCGGTGACTTCTTCAACATCGGCACGCCGCGGGTGACGGCCAACAGTGGCAACAGCGGGACGGCCAGCATCAGTGCCAGCTTCGGCGATCTCGGCAAGCTGGACGCGCAGAACGTCGTCCTGCAGTTCGATGGCACGCAGTGGAAGGCGAGCCGCGCCGACACCGGCGCCAGCATTCCGTTGACCGGCACCGGCACCGCCGCCGATCCGCTGGTGATCAACGGCGTCGAGCTGGTGGTCGGCGGCACGCCGGCAATCAACGACCGCTTCCTGCTGCAGCCCACTGCCGGCGTGGCCGGCAGCCTGGAGATCGCCATCACCGATCCCTCGCGCATCGCAGCCGCGGCTGCCGTGAAGGGCGCCGCCGCCACCGCCAATACCGGTACGGGCAAGCTCAGCGGCGTCTCCGTGACCGATGCCGGCCATGCGGACCTGCGCAATCCTGCGGCGATCGTCTTCACTTCCGCCACCACCTACACCATCGATGGTGGCCCACCGCAGACCTACACCCCGGGCCAGACCATCAGCGCCAACGGTTGGAGTTTCGTTCTCGACGGTGCACCGCGCACCGGCGACACCTTCAACATCACCCCGACCCCGGCCGGCTCTTCGGACAACAGCAACGCGGCAAGGCTGGCCAAGGTGGAGAGCGCCAAGGCGTTCAGCAGCGGCACCGTCACCCTGAACGGCGCACTGGGCGGGCTGACCACCCAGGTCGGCGCGGCAGCGCGCTCAGCCGAGTACTCGCTTGAAGCGCAGCTGGTGATCAACGAGAAGGCCCAGGACGCGCGCGACGAGATCTCCGGCGTCAACCTGGATGAGGAGGCGGCGAACATGCTCCGCCTGCAGCAGGCCTACCAGGCCGCCTCGCAGTTGATTTCCACTGCCGACAACATGTTCCAGACGATCCTGGGAGCCGTCCGCCGATGAGCAGCCGCATCTCCACCGGAATGATGTTCAACCAGTCGGTGACGCTGATGCTGGCCAAGCAGGCCAAGCTCAATCACCTGGAGCAGCAGATCGCCACCGGCAGCAAGATCGTCAGCGCCAAGGACGATCCCGTGGCCGCGGGCACCGCCGTGGGCCTGGACCGCAGCCTGGCGGCACTCGAGCGCATGGGCCTCAACGCCGGCAACGTGCAGAACCGGCTCGGCGTGCAGGAGAACACGCTGGCCCAGGTCAATGACCTGATGGGCCGCGTCAGCGACCTGACGTTGCAGGCCAGCAATCCGGCGCTGAGCGCCGCGGACAAGAAGACCCTGATCACCGAGCTGAACCAGATCCGCGACGGCCTGCTGTCGCTGGCCAACAGCAGCGATGGTACCGGCCGCTATGTATTCGGTGGCACCCATGACGGCGATCCGCCGTTCGCCAAGATCGACGGCAAGGTGGTCTATCGCGGCGACCAGACCCAGCGCCAGGTGGAAGTGGGGCCGGACACCTACGTGCTCGACGCCCTGCCCGGCAGCGAGATCTTCATGCGCATTCCGACCGGCGATGGCTTCGTCGACGGCAGCGCCGCCGCAGGCAACACCGGCAAGGGCGTGCTGACCAACATCACCCGCGACGGCAGCGACAGCTGGAACGGCCAGGCCTTCAGCGTGCGCTTCACCGCCAGCGATCAGTACGAGGTGCTGGACGCAACGGGCAACGTGACCAGTACCGGCTCCCTGAAGCCCGGCGACGAACTGGAAGTGAACGGCGTGCGCCTGCAGATCACCGGCGCTGCCGAGCCCGGCGATACCTTCAACGTGCAGCCGGCCGGCAGCCGCGACATCTTCGCGACGATGGACAAGCTGATCGCCGCACTCGACGCCGATACCGGCAGCACCGCGCAGCTGGCGGCGCAGCAGAACCAGCTGCAGAGTGCATTGCGCGACGTCGGTCGCGCGTCCGAGCGGATGATCGATTCGCGTGCTGCCGGCGGATCGCAGCTCAAGGCGCTGGACAATGCAGCGGACATGCGCGAAGCCAACAGTGTGACGTTGAAGACGACCCTGTCACAGATGCGCGACCTGGACTACGCCGATGCCCTGAGCCAGTACCAGTTGCAGAGCACGGCGCTGCAGGCTGCACAGACGATCTTCTCGCAGATGCAGTCGATGTCGCTGTTCAACAAGATCGGCTGATCCGTTTCCAGCACACGCCCATAAAGGCCGCGATGCCCTGCATCGCGGCCTTTTTCATTTCCGCAGCACTTGCCGCTGCCTCGCCCGCGGGTGCGCCGCGCGCGTTCATTCACGATCCACGCCCCCAGGTCCGCCCCACCCGGCGCTGCCAGCGGCGCCCGCCACCCCTGCCCGCCCCCCTTCCAGGCCGGTGAAACCCCGGAAAAACAGCGTCCCGCGGGCTTTTTCCGGTTCATCGGAATTCACGCCTAAAGGTTGTTGACAAAGCGCCGTTATTCATTTGGCAACGGCGAAGCACACAGCCAAACAAAAAACAGGCGGCGCTTCGTTCCATTCACCTACGGGTTCCAAATAAGAGGAGACGACCCCATGGCACAGGTAATCAACACCAATACGATGTCGCTCAACGCTCAGCGCAACCTGAGCACCAGCGGCAACTCGCTGGCCACCACCATCCAGCGCCTCTCGTCCGGCCTGCGCATCAACAGCGCGAAGGACGACGCCGCCGGCCTGGCGATCTCGGAGCGTTTCAGCACCCAGATCCGCGGCCTGGACGTGGCCATCCGCAACGCCAACGACGGCATCTCGCTGGCCCAGGTCGCCGAAGGTTCGCTGAGCGAAGTCGGCAACAACCTGCAGCGCATCCGCGAACTGGCCGTGCAGGCCTCCAATGCCACCAACTCCAGCAGCGACCGCAAGGCCCTGCAGGCTGAAGTGACCCAGCTGGTCAGCGAAATCGACCGCGTCGCCAAGCAGAGCGACTTCAACGGCACCAAGCTG
Organism: Stenotrophomonas sp. Steno-C15; assembly: GCF_056393265.1. Taxonomy (NCBI): domain Bacteria; kingdom Pseudomonadati; phylum Pseudomonadota; class Gammaproteobacteria; order Lysobacterales; family Lysobacteraceae; genus Stenotrophomonas; species Stenotrophomonas sp. Steno-C15. The sequence goes on along the minus strand of NZ_JBWJPF010000001.1, from coordinate 52,197 downwards.
CTCGACGGCAGCTTCACCAGCCAGCTGTTCCAGGTGGGTGCCAACGCCGGCCAGGCCATCGCCATCAACAGCGTGGTCGACGCCAAGGCCAACTCGCTGGGCGCGACGACCTTCGTCAACGCTGGCAGCGCCACCCTGGATGACGCAGCCGTCGATGCCGCCGCCGGCACGCTGGCCAACATCACGGTGGGCGACGTCAGCATCGGCGACGTCACGTTCGACTACACCACCCCGCCAGGCGCGCCGGCCACCGCCGCCGAGATCGCTGCGGTGCGCAAGGTCAACCAGGACAACGCCACCAAGGCGCTGGCTGCTGCCCTGAACGGCAAGATCGGCGAAACCGGCCTGCATGCCGCGCAGTCCACCACCGCGGGCGAAGTCACCCTGACCTCGGTCAAGGCCGACAACACCGTGGCCGGTGTGACCGTGAAGATGGGGCCGACCGCCACCGCAACCGATCTGAACGCCCCCGCCGCCGGCACTGCTGCCGCCCACGTCGCCGACATCCAGATCGATACCGTCGCCGGCGCCCAGCAGGCCCTGGAGATCGTCGACAAGGCCCTGGAATCGGTCAACAGCGTCCGCGCCGACCTGGGCGCGATCCAGAACCGCTTCACCTCGGTGGTCGCCAACCTGCAGACCTCTTCCGAAAACCTGTCGGCCTCGCGCAGCCGCATCCGCGATACCGACTTCGCCAAGGAAACCGCCGAACTGACCCGCACCCAGATCCTGCAGCAGGCCGGCACGGCCATGCTGGCCCAGGCCAACCAGGTGCCGCAGAACGTGCTCAGCCTGTTGCAGCGCTGACATGAGCCGCTCCCGGGGCACGTCGGGGGCGTCTGACCCAACTCACGTGCAACCGCTCAAGGACCTCTCCTCATGGCACAAGTCATCAACACCAACACGATGTCGTTGAATGCTCAGCGTAACCTGAGCACCAGCGGCAGCTCGCTGGCCACCACCATCCAGCGCCTGTCCTCCGGTTCGCGCATCAACAGCGCCAAGGACGACGCCGCTGGCCTGGCGATCTCCGAGCGCTTCGGCACCCAGATCCGCGGCACCGATGTGGCCATCCGCAATGCCAACGACGGCATCTCGCTGGCCCAGGTCGCCGAAGGCTCGTTGACCGAGATCGGCAACAACCTGCAGCGCGTCCGCGAGTTGTCGGTGCAGGCCGCCAACGCCACCAACTCGGCCAGTGACCGCAAGGCGCTGCAGGCCGAAGTGACCCAGCTGGTCAGCGAAATCGACCGCGTTGCCAAGCAGTCCGAGTTCAACGGCACCAAGCTGCTGGACGGTTCGTTCTCCAGCCAGCTGTTCCAGGTCGGTGCCAACGCCGGCCAGGCCATCGCCATCGACAAGGTGGTCGATGCCAAGGCCGACGCGCTGGGCAATGCCGTCTTCGACGCCAACACCATCGCCATCGACGAAGGCGATAGCGTCGCAGCCGATGCGGGCAAGGAAATCACCTATTCCGGCCTGACCATCGGTGGCGGCGGCCTGACCTCGGCGATCAAGATCGCCGACGTCAAGATCACCTCCACCGGCGACGCCGCCAAGGACCAGGCCGCCCTGGCCGCGGCGACCGTGACCGCGATCAACGCCAAGATCGGTGAGACCGGCGTCTACGCCGAACTCGACGGCACCACCGCCGGCCAGATCAACCTGACCTCGGTGAAGGAAAGCGTCGACAAGGACGGCAAGTTCGTCGCCATGTCCGCCACTGCGGGCACCAGCGCCGGCGTCACCGGCTTCGACAGCGCCGCCGCCACCGCCAGCACCGGTGCATCACCGGGCAAGCTGCTGAAGGACGTCGACATCAGCACCGTGAAGGGTGCCCAGCAGGCGCTGGAAGTGGTCGACAAGGCACTGGGTTCGATCAACAACACCCGCGCCGACCTGGGTGCGATCCAGAACCGCTTCACCTCGGTGGTCGCCAACCTGCAGACCTCGACGGAGAACCTGTCCGCCTCGCGCAGCCGCATCAAGGACACCGACTTCGCCAAGGAAACCGCTGAACTGACCCGTACCCAGATCCTGCAGCAGGCCGGCACGGCCATGCTGGCCCAGGCCAACCAGGTACCGCAGGGCGTGCTCAGCCTGCTGCGCTGATCCGCACCGCGATCGACTCCCGGGCGCCGGCCAGACCGGCGCCCGGACCCTGAACCACGTACCACCTCCGCCAAAGGAAATGCACCATGGCACAAGTCATCAACACCAATACGATGTCGCTGAATGCTCAGCGCAATCTGAGCACCAGCGGCGCCTCGCTGGCCACCACCATCCAGCGCCTGTCCTCGGGCTCGCGCATCAACAGCGCCAAGGACGACGCCGCCGGCCTGGCGATCTCCGAGCGCTTCGGCACCCAGATCCGCGGCACCGACGTCGCCATCCGCAATGCCAACGACGGCATCTCGCTGGCCCAGGTCGCGGAAGGTTCGCTGACCGAGATCGGCAACAACCTGCAGCGCATCCGTGAGCTGTCGGTGCAGTCGTCCAACGCCACCAACTCGGCCAGCGACCGCAAGGCCCTGCAGGCTGAAGTGACCCAGCTGGTCAGCGAAATCGATCGCGTCGCCAAGCAGTCCGAGTTCAACGGCACCAAGCTGCTGGACGGCTCGTTCTCCAGCCAGCTGTTCCAGGTCGGTGCCAATGCCGGCCAGGCCATCGCCATCGACAAGGTGGTGGACGCCAAGACCGAATCGCTGGGCACCGCGACCTTCGCCACCGGCGGCACCGCTATTCTGACCGCAAGCACCGATGGCGCACGCATCACCGGCAAGGTGATGGACGTTGACATCGGCACCGTCGAGATCAAGGCCGGCGCGACCACCGAAGAGGCCGCCAAGGCCGTGGCCACCGCCATCAACGCCAAGATCGGTGAAGCCGGCATCTACGCCGAAGCCAACAGCGACGGCACGATGAAGCTGAGCTCGGTGAAGGAAGGCAAGGATGTCGTCGCTGCTGATATCGCACTGGAGCGCAGCAATTTCGACGCTGCCGCGGGTACCTGGAGCGCGAACGCTGCTGCAGCCGCCTACACGGCTGGCACCGCCACCGCTGCCAGCGTGCAGAAGCTGGACGTGAGCACCGTGCTCGGCGCCCAGCAGGCGCTGGAAGTGGTCGACAAGGCACTGGGTTCGATCAACAACACCCGCGCCGACCTGGGTGCGATCCAGAACCGCTTCACCTCGGTGGTCGCCAACCTGCAGACCTCGACGGAGAACCTGTCCGCCTCGCGCAGCCGCATCAAGGACACCGACTTCGCCAAGGAAACCGCTGAACTGACCCGTACCCAGATCCTGCAGCAGGCCGGTACGGCCATGCTGGCCCAGGCCAACCAGGTACCGCAGGGCGTGCTCAGCCTGCTGCGCTGATCCACGGCAAGAAGGTACCGCTGCCGCCGGTCGAACCGGCGGCAGTGGCAACCCGACAGCCACGGCGCACGCAGGCGCGGGCCATGCCCGGCCCGGGACGCTTCCCGAACCGGCTTGGCATCGCCCGCCCCTGCGGACCTCTGTTTCAGCGCTGTACCTTTGACTGTACGCACCGGGCGGCTTCGTCTCCCCCCGATTGTCAGTAGCCTGATCCCTCCCCTGCTTTGGGGGAGGGTTTTTTGCAGACTCCCGGCAGCCTGCGTCGTCCCGACCGCACCCTGCCCCGTCACTCCTGCAACCTGCATGCCAAACCTGCCGTCCGGCACTGGCACGGCGCATGCATCAACGAAGTCCTCAAGACCCAGCGGCGCAGGCCGCTATTTTCGTTGACGACGGGCGGCCGCAGCGCGGCGCCCGGATTACCAGGAGAAACGACGTGGCAGACTTTGGATACGGTGGCATCGGCTCGGGCCTGGACATCTCCAGCATCGTCAGCCAGCTGGTCGCGGCCGACCGCAAGCCCGCCGACAATGCGCTGAACCTGCAGCAGTCCAAGACCAAGATGCAGCTGTCGTCGATCGGCACCGTCACCGCGGCCTTCGACAAGCTGAAGACCGCACTCACTGCACTGAAGGCCACCACAGCCTTCGACACCCGCACGGTCACCGCCAGCAAGGGCGGCAGCGGCGGTACCGACGAGATCCTGACGGCCAGCGTGGCGCTGTATGACGTCGGCACCAGCAAGGCGGCAGCGTCCAATGGCACGCACATCATCGACGTCAAGTCGCTGGCGACCGCACACAAGCTGATCGCCGACACCTCCGTGCCCAAGACCGATACGTTCGCCGCCGGAACCTTGACGTTGACCGTCGGCGTCGGCGACAAGGCCAAGACCATGAACGTGGAGGTCGAGGAAGGCGACACGCTGACCACGATCCGCAACAAGATCGACGCCGCCGGCCGCAAGGAAGGCGTGCAGGCCACCCTGATCAGCTCCGGCGACAACCAGTACCTGTCGATCGCACAGGAAAAGACCGGCGCGGCAAACGCGATCAAGCTCGAATACGCCGGCAGCGACCCGAAGTTGGGAGCGCTGGTCGGCAGCCTGAAGCAGAACACCGCGGCCGCCGATGCCAAACTGACCATCGATGGCGTTGAAGTGGTGAGCGCCAGCAACACCGTGGCCGACGCCGTGCCGGGTCTGACCCTGAACCTGAAGAAGGAAGGACAGAGCACGGTCACGATCAGCACCGACACGGCCGCGGCGACCAAGGTGATGCAGGATTTCGTGACCGCGTACAACGCGGCCATCGCCGCCATCAACACCGAAACCAAGTACGACGCCAAGACCAAGGAAGCGGCAGCCCTCACCGGCGACGCACAGATGCGCGGCGCCGCCAGCCAGCTGCGCTCGGTGATGTCGGGCGTGCTCAAGTCGTTGTCCGGCGATGGCCTGGACGCCAAGGCCATCGGCCTGCAGACCCGTGGCTACCCCAATGCCGATGGCAGCCTGGTGCTTGATACCACCAAGTTCGCTGCCGCGCTTGCCAGCCAGCCGGAGAAGATCCGCCAGGCAATCACCGGCGATGCCGGCGGTGCGGGCCAGCTGTACTCGCTGGTCGACGGCTACGTGAGCACGACGGTCGGCAAGGAGGGTGCGTTCGTTGCCCGCACCAAGGGCCTGAACAACACCCTGGACAGCATCGACAAGCGCCGCAAGGACCTGGATACACGCATGGTCGGTGTGGAGGCACGGTACAAGAAGCAGTTCCTCGCACTGGACAGCCTGATGGGCAAGCTGCAGCAGAGCAGTTCGGCGCTGCAGCAGCAGCTGGCGCAGTTGAACGGTTGACGGACGCGCGCGGCACTCAAGTTTGGTGCCGAACGCACCGATAACGGACGCAACAGCAATCATCGCGGTACTGCCGGCAGTGATCGTCACGATCCTGCTGCAGCACCCAGCGCAAGGAGAATCACGAATGTACGGTTCCAGCCGTCAGTACGCCGAGCAGTACCGCCAGGTGGGTGTGACCAGTGCGGTCACCGATGCCGATCCGCACAAGCTGGTGGCCCTGTTGCTGGCGGGCGCGCTGGAGCGCGTGCGGCGCGCACTGGCCAGCCTCGAGCGCGGCGACCATGCCGGCAAGGGCAAGGCGATTGGCGAGGTCTGCGCCATCGTCGGCCACCTCAACGGCTCGCTGGACCATGAGGCCGGCGGCGAAATTGCCGGCAATCTTTCGTCCCTCTACGACTACGTGCTGCAGCGCCTGACCGAGGCCAACCTGCACAACGACCGCGCCGCCCTGGACGAATCGCTGCAGCTGCTGGGCGAGATCGACAGCGCCTGGAACGCAATTCCGCACGAGCAGCGCCGTACGGCAGCGGTGGCACCATGAGCCTGCAGGCACTGCATGCGCAGCTGGATGCTTTCGAGAAGGCGCTGGGTGAAGATGCCTTCGACACCGCCGACAGTCTGCTCGAAGGCCATGACAGCAAGCTGCACGCGCTGTTGAGCCAACCGCTGGCGGCCGCCGACCATGCGCCCCTGACCGCGCTGTTCGAACGCCAGCAGAGCCTGCTCACCCTGCTGCGCCATCGCCGCGACGCTGTGGCCGTGCAGCTGCACGATGGACGGCGCTCCCTTCGCGCCGCGCACGCCTACCTGCAAGCAGAATCGCTGGCATGACCCTCCTGCCGACCACGTCGCTGCATCACCCGGCCGAAAGCGAGCTGTTCGACGAAACGCTCAGCTGCGAACTGGCGCTGCCGGTCGAGTTCCAGGCCGGCAACGCGGCGGGACGTACCAGCAGCGCCGAAGGCCTGCTGCGCAGCCTGGCGCTGGTCGAAGACAGCCGTGTCGATGAACACGACGAACGCAGCGAGGCCAGCCTTCCGCTGCAGCGGCTGGAAGCCAAGCTGGATCTGGCCATGGTGCTGCTGGGCCGGCTCGTGCGCCAGCAGGGCCCGGCATTGACCCTGCGCCCGGTGCGCTGGTCGCGGCGCGGCATCCGCCTGCAGCTTGGGCCCCGCAGTGGCGCGGCGCCGGGCCAGGCCGGCGTGGTCCGTGTGCAGCCCAGCGACTGGCTGCCCGACCATATCGATCTGCCGGTGGAAGTGGTTGCCGAGGCCGCCGACGGCAGTGGAGGCCACTATCTCTGGCTGCGTTTCCATCGCCTCGGCGACGGGCTGGAAATGGCCATGGAGCGGCATCTGTTCCGCCTGCACAGACGTCAGGTGGCCGAAGCAAGGCGGGCGCGCTGAACCCTGCCACGCCCGCCCGCAACGGACGACGCTTGGCTCGCCCGTTCAGCTAAGTTAAGGTGGACTCCCCTCCCGGACCTCCAGCGTGCCTGTGCGAGTTCTCATCGTCGACGATCACACCCTGGTCCGCGCCGGCCTGGCGCGGCTGCTGCAGGGGTTTGCCGACGTGCAGCTCGTGGCCGAGGCCAGCAACGCCGAGCAGGCGCTGCAACTGGCCCTGCAGCACGCGCCGGACGTGGTGCTGATGGATCTGTCCCTGCCCGGACGCACCGGTCTGGAAGCACTCAGCGACATCCGCATGCGCGCACCCGGCACCCGGGTGGTGATGATGACCATGCACGATGATGCCGCCCACGTGCGCGACGCACTGGATCGCGGTGCCGTCGGCTTCGTGGTCAAGGATGCCGCTCCGCAGGAACTGGAACTGGCGCTGCGCGCTGCACACGCAGGCCAGGTGTTCCTGAGCCCGCAGATCTCGGCGAAGATGCTGGCGCCCATGCTGGGCCGCGAGAAGCCCACCGGTATCGCCGCGCTGTCACCCCGCCAGCGCGAGATCCTGCGCCGCATCGGCAAAGGCGAAAGCAACAAGGAAATCGCCGCCGATCTCGGCATCAGCGTCAAGACCGTGGAAACCCACCGCGCGCGCATGATGGAGTCGCTGGGGTGCCGCCGCGCCAACGACCTGCTGCTGCTCGCCGCCCGCCACCAGCACGAGCTGGAGTGACCGCGCCATCCGGATGACGGGTTCCCGTCACCCCCACAGGCACTGACGGAATCCCGTACACGCCGGCACGACGCCCCGACCGCGTGCGCAACGGGAAATCAATGGCTTGCGACCGGGAAACGTCAACATCCCGCGCCGATGTCGGGAAAACCCCTACACGCTGTCGGGTAATTCACCAACCACCTCAGGAACCCCCTGATTCCGCACCTGCCGGATCAGAAGCAAGATGCGTTCCACAAGGCGTCGGGGAGCGGCGCCGGGGAACCACGATGAAGGCTGCACTCTCGGCCCAGCTGGGCCAACAACTTCACCTCACCCCGCAGCTGCTGCAGTCGATCCGGCTGCTGCAGCTGGACGGGCTGCATCTGGAACAGGAAATACAGCGCCTGCTCGACTCCAACCCGATGCTGGACATCGAGGATGCCGAAGCGCCTGCGCCCGAACCCGTCGACGCCGGCGCCACCACGCTGGAAACCGCGGCGTTCGACGAGCTGCCGGAATCCTCGATGTGGGACGTTGCCGGCGCCAGCTGGCAGGACGGCGACGACGACCGGATGGCACGCATCGCGGCGGGCGAATCGAGCGATCCGCAGCTGCGCGTGCTGCAGCGGCTGGCACTGGACCTGGACGACCGCGAGCTGGCGGTCGCCGCCTTCTGGCTCGAGCATTGCGATGACGCCGGCTATCTGCAGGCACCGCTGGCACAGCTGCAACTGCTGGCCAGCGCCCAGTTCGACATCGCCGCCGATGGTGTCGAAGCGGTCCGCCAGCGCCTGCTGCATGGCGAGCCCGCCGGCATGGCCGCGCGGGACCTTCGCGAAAGCCTGCAGGCCCAGCTGCGCAGCCTGGACGGCGTGGTTCCCGCGCGGCACCTGGCCACCCGCATCCTTGCGGGCGCGCTCGAGCCGCTGGCCGCGCACGACTACCCCGCCCTCGCCCGCCTGCATGACGCCGAGATCGGTGACGTGCGCGAAGCAGTGCGACTGATCCTCTCGCTGCAGCCCCGCCCGGGTGACAACCTGCTGCCGGAACGCAATGCCGTGGTGGTACCGGACGTGGTCGCCTGGCACGCCGACGGCCAGTGGAAAGTGGCCCTCAATCCGGCGACCAGCCGCCGCGTATCGATCAACACGCAGTACGAACAGGCGCTGGCCGACAGCAACGAGGCTGCACCGGCGCTGCGCGAGATGCTGCAGGAAGCGCGCTGGTTCAGCCGTGGCCTGTCGATGCGCTATGACACCCTGCTGCGTACCGCGCGGGTGATCGTCGAGCGCCAGGCCGCGTTCCTGGTCCGGGGCGAGGAAGCGATGGCGCCGCTGACGCTTAAGGAAGTGGCGGAGGAGATCGGCATGCACGAGTCCACTGTCTCGCGCATCACCACCGGCAAGTACCTGCAGACCCCGCGTGGCACCTTCGAGCTGAAGCACTTCTTCGCGGTGCGCCTGGAAGGCGCCAGCGTCTCCGGCCAGGCGGTGAAGGCCATGGTGCGCCGCCTGATCGATGCCGAGCCGGCCGGTCGGCCGCTGGCCGATGAGGCCATCGCCGCCCTGCTTTCGCGCCAGGGGGTGAACATTGCCCGCCGAACCGTCGCAAAATACCGAGAACAACTGGATATCGCCCCGGCCCGCGAACGGCGCCGGCTCAGCGCCAGGCAACCGCAGCTGGCCCGGGTGGGCTGAAAGGGATGTTGGACATGAACACGCTCACGGTCCTGCTGGTCGACGACCACGAAGGTTTCATCAACGCAGCGATGCGCCATTTCCGCAAGATCGACTGGCTGCAGATCGTCGGCAGTGCCGGCAACGGCCTGGAAGCGATCGAGCGCTCGGAGACCCTGCGCCCGCAGGTGGTGCTGATGGACCTGGCGATGCCGGAAATGGGTGGCCTGCAGGCGACCCGCCTGATCAAGTCGCAGGATGACGCCCCGTACATCGTCATCGCCAGCCACTTCGATGACGCCGAGCACCGCGAGCATGCACTGCGCGCCGGCGCCGACAATTTCGTCAGCAAGCTGTCCTACATCCAGGAAGTGATGCCGATCCTGGAAGGCCTCAGGGAGGATCGATCGTGAGCGAGTCGCGCATCCTGGTGCTGGACAACGACGCCGTGCGTGCCGAACGCACCGTTGCCCTGCTGGAATTCATGGACTTCAATCCGCGCTGGGTTTCCGACGCGGCAGACTTCGACCTGGGGCGGCAGCGTCAGAGCGACTGGATGGCGGTGATCGTCGGCAGCCTCGACGACAGCGCCGCCAGCACCGCCCTCTACGCATGGCTGGGCGGCAGCAGCCTGCCGCCGCCGGTGCTGCTGGCCGATGGCGAGGCCAGTGCCTTCGCCCACCGCCACGGCCTGCATGAAGCCAACATCTGGCCGCTGGAGACGCCGCTGCGCCATGCGCAGATGGAAGCCCTGCTGCGCCGTGCCAGCCTCAAGCGCCTGGATGCCGAGCACCAGGCAGGCGCCGTGCAGGAGCAGGGACCCACCGGCAATGGTGCCGCTGTGAGCGCGCTGCGCACGATGATCGACCAGGTCGCGGCATTTGATACCACCGTCCTGGTGCTGGGCGAGTCGGGCACCGGCAAGGAAGTGGTCTCGCGCGCCATCCACCAGCGCTCGCCGCGCCGCGACGGGCCATTCGTGGCGATCAACTGTGGCGCCATTCCAGCCGACCTGCTCGAGAGCGAACTGTTCGGCCACGAGAAGGGTGCCTTCACCGGCGCGCTGACCGCGCGCAAGGGCCGCTTCGAAATGGCGGAGGGCGGCACCCTGCTGCTGGATGAGATCGGCGACATGAGCCTGCCGATGCAGGTCAAGCTGCTGCGCGTGCTGCAGGAGCGCAGCTTCGAGCGTGTCGGCGGCAACCAGACCATCCGCTGCAACGTGCGGGTGATCGCAGCGACCCACCGCGATCTGGAGAGCCGGATCGCCGACGGCAAGTTCCGCGAAGACCTGTTCTACCGCCTCAATGTGTTCCCGATCGACGTGCCGGCCCTGCGCGAACGGCGCGAGGATCTGCCAGCACTGGTGGAAACCATTGCCGCGCAGCTGGCGCGCACCGGCCGCGGCGAAGTCCGTTTCACTGCCGAAGCCCTGCAGGCGCTGGCGGGCTACGAATGGCCAGGCAACGTACGCGAGCTGACCAATCTGGTCGAACGCCTGGCGGTGCTGCATCCGGGTGGTTCGGTCCGCGTGCAGGACCTTCCCGCGCGCTACCGGGGCGACGCCATGCTGGCCCCCGTCAGCACCCCGGCGGCGGTACCGGCAGCACCCAGCGAAGAGCGATTGGACCTGCGCAGCTTCTCCTTCCACACCCCCGGCAGCGGCGGCCAGCCGTCGCTGGAGCACGGCATCGCGGTCAACCGCGCTGCGGCTGCCACGGCCCTGCCCGACGACGGCCTGGACCTGCGCAACCACATGGCCAGCATCGAGCTGGGCCTGATCAATGAAGCGCTGGAGCGGACGCAGGGGGTGGTCGCCCACGCCGCGCAGCTGCTGGGCCTGCGCCGCACCACCCTGGTGGAAAAACTGCGCAAGTACGGCATCGAACGCGAGCAGGCCGAACTGGCCAGCTGAGCGTGATCGCCAGCATGAAGGGGGCACGGACGCCTGGGCTTGCCCGGGCGTTCGTGTATCCGGCGCCGCCGGCAAGGCCAAAAAACCGACGCCGGTTCACTGACACCGGCAGATGACGACAGCGTATCGGCACGCCAGCTCGCCCGTCCTCCGCCGAACGCAAACTTCCGTCACGTTTCTGAACCACTCAGGCGTTCCGGCACGGCACTTGCAGTGATCCCTGCAGATTCCCCATCCCTGTTCCTGGAACCGTTGCAGATGTCCCACTCCGTCACTTCGATCCTTTCGCAGATCCGCACCTACCAGTCCCAGATGGGACAGCCGGTGCTCAATCCGCTGGCTGAAGCGCCGCGCAGCAATGCCCTTCCTGGTGCGGTGCTGGATGCGCCGCAGGTGCAGCCGGCCAGCTTCACCGAGACCCTGCGCGGTGCGATTGCCGGCGTCAACAATGCGCAGCAGACGTCCGGCGCGCTGGCCAAGGCGTTCGAGATGGGCGAACCCGGCGCCGACCTGGCCAAGGTGATGGTCGCCTCGCAGCAATCCCAGATCGCCTTCCGCGCCACCGTGGAAGTCCGCAACCGTCTCGTCCAGGCCTACCAGGACGTGATGAACATGCCGCTGTAAGGAACTTGACGCATGGCACTGACGCTTTCCAAGGACAGCCTGAACGCCGAGAAGGCGGGGCAATGGTTCGACCGCCTGCAGAGCCTGCAGATCACCCGTCGGCTGGGGCTGATGGCGATGATCGCAGTGGCGGTGGCGGCGGGCCTGTTCGTGTTCTTCTGGTCGCAGAAGCCCGGCATGGTTCCGCTGTACACCGGCCTGGACCAGAAGGCCACCGCTGAAGCGACCGACCTGCTGCGTGCGGCGCAGATCCCGTTTGCCCTGGACCCGGCAACCGGTGGCATCACCGTGCCGGAGAAGAACCTGCATGACGCCCGCCTGAAGCTGGCCGGCTCCGGCCTGACCGACAGCGGCAAGCTGGGTTTCGAGCTGATGGAGCGCGACCCGGGCTTTGGTGTCAGCCAGTTCGTGGAAAGCGCGCGCTACCAGCACGCGCTGGAGACCGAACTGTCGCGCACCATCAACACGCTGCGACCGGTGCGTGATTCACGCGTACACCTGGCCATCCCCAAGCCCAGCGCCTTCACCCGCCAGCGCGACGTCGCCAGTGCTTCGGTAACCCTGGAACTGCGCGGTGGCCAGCAGCTGGAACGCAGCCAGGTAGATGCGATCGTGCACATGGTCGCCGCCAGCATTCCGGACCTGTCGCCGGAACGGGTGACCGTGGTCGACCAGAGCGGGCGCATGCTCAGCATCAGCGACCCGAACAGCGAAGCGGCGGTCAACGCCGCCCAGTTCGAGCAGGTCCGCCGGCAGGAGACCTCCTTCAACCAGCGCATCCGCGAGTTGCTGGAACCGATGACCGGCCCGGGCCGCGTCAATCCGGAAGTCAGCGTGGACATGGACTTCTCGGTCACCGAGGAAGCGCGTGAGCTGTACAACGGCGAGCCGGCCAAGCTGCGCAGCGAACAGATGAGCGAGAACACCACCAGCACGCCCGGACCGCAGGGTGTGCCTGGCGCAACCAGCAACACGCCGCCGGGCCAGGCTGCGCCGCCACAGACCGCGCAGACGCCGAGCGAAAGCAGCAAGAACGCCACGCGCAACTACGAGCTGGACCGCACGCTGCAGCACACCCGCCAGCCGGCCGGCCGCATCAAGCGCGTGTCGGTGGCGGTGCTGGTGGACAACGTGCCGCGCCCCGGCGCCAATGGCGCACTTACCCCGCAGCCGCTGTCGGCCGCCGAACTGACCCGCGTCGAGGCGCTGGTCAAGCAGGCCGTCGGCTTCAGCGCCGAGCGGGGCGATACGGTCTCGGTGATGAATGCCCCGTTCGTGCGCGAGACCACACCGGTGGAAGGCCCGGCCTGGTGGGAGCTGCCGTGGGTGCACGATGCCGGCCGCATGCTGCTGGGGGCCATTGTGGTGCTGGCGCTGCTGTTCGGCGTACTGCGTCCGGCGCTGCGTGCCATCACCGGCCAGGCGAAGAAGCACGACCCGCTGGCACTGGAACCGCATACCGCTGACGTACAGCTGGTCGATGACGATGGCAGCCCGCTGCCGGCCCTGGGTGCCGAGCGCGCTGGCCTGGGTGGACCGGAGGCGCTGGCCCTGCCGGTGGACTCCTACGAGGAACGACTGCGGATGGCCCGTGAAGCCGTGAAGACCGACTCCAAGCGCGTGGCCCAGGTGGTCAAGGGTTGGGTGGCCAATGACTGAGGTACCGTTGACCGGAGTGCAGCGCGCCGCCGTGCTGCTGCTGTCGCTGGGTGAACTGGACGCGGCCGAAGTGCTGCGCCACATGGAACCCAAGGAAGTCCAGAAGATCGGCATCGCGATGGCCACCATGTCCGACATCACCCGCGAACAGGTGGAACGGGTGATGGACCAGTTCGGCCAGGAGCTGGGCTCCAAGACCTCGCTGGGCGTGGGGTCGGACGACTACATCCGCAACATGCTGGTGCAGGCACTGGGCAGCGAGAAGGCCGGCAACCTGATCGATCGCATCCTGCTGGGCCGCAACACCACCGGCCTGGATGCGCTGAAGTGGATGGATCCGCGTGCGGTCGCCGACCTGGTCCGCAACGAGCACCCGCAGATCATCGCCATCGTCATGGCCCACCTGGAAACCGACCAGGCCGCCGATGCGCTGAAACTGCTGCCCGACCGCACCCGCGTGGACGTGCTGCTGCGCATCGCCACCCTCGATGGCATTCCGCCGAACGCACTCAATGAACTCAACGAGATCATGGAGCGCCAGTTCGCCGGCAACCAGAACCTGAAGTCATCCAACATCGGCGGCGTACAGTGCGCGGCCAACATCCTCAACTTCATGGACAGCGGCCAGGACCAGGCGATCCTGGGCGAGATCGCACGCATCGACGCGCCGTTGAGTGGCCGCATCCAGGACCTGATGTTCGTGTTCGACGACCTGGTGGATCTGGACGACCGCGAGATGCAGCTGGTGCTGCGCGAAGTCAGCGGCGAGCGCCTGGGACTGGCCCTGCGCGGCGCCGACATCAAGGTCCGCGACAAGATCACCCGCAACATGTCCCAGCGTGCCGCCGAGATCCTGCTGGAGGACATGGAGGCCCGTGGGCCGGTGCGTCTGTCCGACGTGGAAGGCGCGCAGCGCGAGATCCTGGCCATCGTCAAGCGCATGGCCGATGAAGGCACCATCACCATCGGCGGCAGCGCGGAGGCCATGCTGTGAGCACCGTCGTGCGCTGGCTCGCCCCTGACCTGCTGGCCCAGCCGGAACCCGTGCTGGAACAGGAGGACGCGTCCGGGCATGCCGGGCCGGACCCGGAGCACGAGCCGGAACCGCCGCTGCAGTTGCCGACGCTGGAAGAGATACAGGCCATCCAGGACAGTGCCGAGAAAGAAGGCTTCCAGCACGGCCATGCGGAGGGCTATGGCCAGGGCCAGGCCGAGGTGCGCCGGCTTGCCGCGCAGATCGAGGGCATCCTGGACAACTTCAGCCGCCCGCTGGTCCGCCTGGAGAACGAGGTGGTCGGTGCGCTGGGAGAGCTTGCGGTCCGCATCGCCGGTGCCCTGGTCGGTCGCGCCTACGAGGCCGAACCGGCGCTGCTGGCACAGCTGGTCGGCGAAGCCATCGATGCGGTCGGCGGCAGCACGCGCGAAGTGGAAGTGCGCCTGCACCCGGACGACATCGCTGCCCTCGCCCCCTTGCTCACCCTGCCACCGCAGCAGCGGCTGGTGGCCGACACCAGCCTCAGCCGCGGCGACCTGCGCGTGCATGCCGAGGCCGTGCGCATCGACGGCACTCTCGAAGCCCGCCTGCGTGGCGCGCTGGACGCAGTGATCCGCCAGACCGGAGCGAACGCATGACGGCCGAAACGCCACTGCCGCCGCCTGCGGCCGACTGGGCCCTGGCCCGCAATCTACGGTTGGCCCGTCGCCTGGACGGGCTGCGCGTGGACACCGCGCACGGCCGTGGCCTGATCCGCGAAGGCGTGCTGCGCCGCGCGGTCGGGCTGACCCTGGAAGCGGTCGGCTGCGAAGCACCGCTGGGGGCCAGCTGCAAGGTCGAAGTGGTCGACGGTGGCTGGGTGGATGCCGAAGTGGTCGGCTTCGCCGGTGAGCGCACCTACCTGATGCCCAGCGCCGAACTGCATGGCCTGTTGCCCAACGCGCGGGTCGTGCCGTCGGCACGGCGCGGCGGCGTGGAAGTGGGCGAAGGCCTGCTCGGCCGGGTGATCGACAGCGATGGCGTGCCGCTGGACGGCAAGGGCCCGATCCGTGCCGAAGGCCACGTCGGCATGGCCGGTGTGTCGATCAATCCACTCGCGCGCGAGCCGATCACCCAGCCACTGGATGTGGGCGTGCGCGCCATCAACGCACTGCTGCCGATCGGCCGTGGCCAGCGTGTCGGCCTGTTCGCCGGCTCCGGCGTCGGCAAATCGACACTGCTGGGCATGATGACCCGCTACACCGCTGCCGACGTCATCGTGGTCGGGCTGATCGGCGAACGCGGCCGCGAAGTGCGCGATTTCGTCGAAACCACGCTGGGCGAGGAAGGCCTGCGCCGCGCGGTGGTGGTCGCCAGCCCGGCCGACCGGCCACCGCTGGCGCGCCTGCATGGCGCCTACCGTGCCACCGCCATTGCCGAATGGTTCCGCGACCAGGGCCTGAACGTCCTGCTGCTGATGGACTCGCTGACCCGCTTCGCGCAGGCACAGCGCGAGATCGGCCTGTCGGTGGGCGAACCGCCGACCACGCGCGGCTACCCGCCGTCGGTGTTCGCCAAGCTGCCCGCGCTGGTCGAGCGCGCCGGCAACGGCGCCAAGGGGCGCGGCTCCATCACCGCGTTCTACACCGTGCTGACCGAAGGCGACGATCCGCAGGATCCGATCGCAGACGCCGCACGCGCGATCCTCGACGGCCACATCCTGCTGTCGCGCCGGGTCGCGGACAGCGGCCTGTACCCGGCCATCGACGTGGAATCGTCCGTCAGCCGCGTGGTCACGGAAATCGCCGACGAGCCGTGGCGCCTGCGCATCCGCAAGCTCAAGCGGCTGGTGTCGGCCTACTCGGCCAACCGCGACCTGATCGCCATCGGCGCCTACCAGCGCGGCAACGACGCAGCCACCGACGAAGCCCTGGAACGCTGGCCGGAAATCATGGAATTCCTGGGACAGGACGTGGCCAAGGCCGCGGATCTCCCGCACAGCCAGGCGGCGCTGCAGCGCTTGGTGGAAAACGAGGTGTAAGCGATGAACCAGTCCAAGCGTATCGACCCTCTGCTGAGGCGGGCACAGGAACATGAAGATGCGGTCGCCCGCGACCTGGCCGAGCGCCAGCGCCTTCTCGACACTCACCTGTCGCGTCTGGACGAACTGCGACGTTATGCCGAGGAGTACGCCAACGCACAGATGGCCGCGACCAGTCCCGCCCAGCTGTTGAACCGGCGTGCGTTCCTTGACCGCCTCGACAGTGCGGTGGAGCAACAGCAGCGCACCGTCGACGGCAACCGCGAGAAGGTCGAAGCCGAACGCGCGCGCCTGATCCTGGCCAGCCGCGACAAGGCGGTACTGGAGCAGCTGGCCGCCAGCTATCGCGCACAGGAAAAGGTGGTGACAGACCGCCGCGACCAGCGCGAGATGGATGACATCGGCGCGCGCCGCTCCCGCCTGGCGCAGGCCGAGGACCAGGACGGCACAGACACCGGAGGCCGTTCGTGACGCCCGCCGCGCTTTCGGGCAGCAGCACGACGGCCACTCCGCCCGGCGTGGGCAGCAGCCCGTCGCGCACGGCACGCAGCGAAGGCGGCAAGGACTTCGGTCAGCTGCTGCAGGGCGGTGCGCCCGTCCCGCCCGCGGACAGCCCCGCGCCGACCGGCGTTGCGGCCACCGGCAGCGATGACGCCGCCAGCGTGCGGCCCCCCGCCAGCGAGCAGGCTACGGGCGAGGCCGCTGCGCCACCGGCCGGCAAGGCTGCGACCGACCAGGACGCGACGACGGAAACCGACGAAGCGCCCTGGCCGCCATTCGGTCTGGCCGGGCTGGTGCTGGCCACCCCACTGCCCGCCGACCCTGCGGCCAGCGTCCCACCGTCCGCAACGGGCACAGCGCCTCCGGCCCTGGCGGCGACCACCGCCCCCCCATCGCCGGTTGCCGCGTCGCCTGCCGCCGTGGTGCAGTCACCCGCCACGGGCGTCGATGGCGAGGACGGCGCACTGTCCCTGCCTGTCCTGCCGACGGGCGACGCCGCGCTGGAGCGCAGCGGTGACACCGACAGCACGTTGCAGGGTGATCGTGCCCCGCCTGCACCCCTGCAGGCGCCCCTGCCCGCCGCACTGCAGGATCTGAAGGCGGCGCTGTCCAGCAACGCGGTCTTCAACGGCGAACCGACGCCGAAGCCGGTGCTTGGCGACGATGGATTCGACCAGGCCATCGGCGCCCGCCTGGGCTGGCTGGCCGACCAGAAGATCGGCCACGCCCACATCCGACTGAGCCCGGACGATCTGGGGCCGGTGGACGTACGCCTGCAGCTCAACGGTGACAAGGTCCACGCCAGTTTCAGCAGCCCGCACGTGGACGTCCGCCAGGCGCTGGAAAGCAGCCTGCCACGCCTGCGTGAACTGCTGGGCGAACAAGGCTTCCAGCTGGCCCACGCCGATGTCGGCCATCAGCCGGGCGGCGGTGGCGCACCTGCCGGCCAGGCCGGGCAGGAGGCAGGTCGGGGTGACGGAGAACCGACGCGGGGTGATGCCAGCCTGCCGGCCACCCCGTTGATCCGCCAGCGTGGCCTGCTGGACGCCTACGCCTGACAGGTGTGCCAACCAAGGTTGGCACCCACCAGAGCGGAGCGGTTGGCACCCACCAGAGCGATGTGGTTGGCACCTGCCAGCATCGCGTTGGTGGGTGCGGAACTTGCTCCGCATGGCCCCACCGGCACCCCGACGGAATTCCGTCGCACCCTGCTCCCGGTGCATCGGCACACCCCTTGCATATCCCGGTGAAGCAACCCTCAGGAGCTTCACCTCGTGGCCGCAGCCGCTGACAAAACCAAGAAGAATGTCGAAAAGGACAAGGCCCGCACGCCGCGCAGTCCGATCCTGATCACCGCGCTGGTGGCCGTACTGGCTGCCGCTGCCGCCGGTGGCGGCGTGTGGTTCTTCACCCAGTCCACGCAGGAAGAAAAGACCAGCCAGGCGCCGAAGAAGAAGAACGCCACGCCGGCACCGGCGCAGTACTTCGCGCTGGAGCCCGCGTTCGTGGTCAACCTCAATGGTCCCATCGACGGCCCGCGCTACCTGCAGCTGGAAGTGCAGCTGATGACCCGTGATCCGGCCGCGCTGGAGGCGATCAAGACCCACGCCCCGGCCCTGCGTGCACGACTGCTGATGCTGTTCTCGCAGGTCGAGCCGGCACAGATCGCCGATATCGCCGGCAAGAAGAAGCTGCAGGCCGATTCGCTGGCCGAGGTGCAGAAGGTGCTCAAGGCCGAGACCGGCAGCAATGGTGCCGACGATCTGCTGTTCACCAGCTTCGTGACCCAGTAAGGGCCCACCGATGAATGATCTGCTGTCCCAGGACGAGATCGATGCCCTGCTCCACGGCGTGGACAGCGGCGCGGTCGAGACCGACCCGGAGCCGCCCTCCGGCGAAGCCCGTTCATACGACTTCGCCAGCCAGGACCGCATCATCCGCGGCCGTATGCCGACGCTGGAAATGGTCCACGAGCGCTTTGCGCGCCTGTGGCGCATCGGCCTGTTCAACCTGATCCGGCGCTCGGCCGAACTGTCGGTGCGCGGCATCGAGCTGATCAAGTTCAACGACTACATGCATTCGCTGTATGTGCCGACCAACCTGAACCTGATCCGTTTCAAGCCACTGCGCGGCACCGGCCTGATCGTGTTCGAGCCGACCCTGGTGTTCGCCATCGTCGACAACTTCTTCGGCGGCGACGGGCGCTACCCCACCCGGATCGAAGGCCGCGAGTTCACCGCCACCGAGATGCGCGTGATCCATCTGCTGCTGAAGCAGACCTTCGCCGACCTGCGCGAAGCGTGGGCACCGGTGATGGACGTGGAATTCGAGTACATCAACTCGGAGATCAACCCGCACTTCGCCAACATCGTGACCCCGCGCGAATACGTGGTGGTGTGCCGCCTGCACGTCGAGCTCGACGGCGGTGGCGGCGACATCCACGTCACCCTGCCGTACTCGATGCTCGAACCGATCCGGGAGCTGCTCGATGCCGGCATCCAGAGCGATCGCAACGACCGCGACGAAAGCTGGGGCCAGACCCTGCGCGAGCAGCTCAACATCGCCGAAGTGACCCTGTCCAGCGTGCTGGCCAGCAAGCGCATGACCCTGCGTGACCTGACCCGGTTGAAGGTCGGCGACATCCTGCCGATCGAGCTGAGCCCGCAGGTGCCGCTGTGCGTGGAGAACATCCCGGTGTTCACCGGCGAATTCGGCATCGCCAACGGCATGAATGCCGTGAAGATCACTGCTACCCATCCGCCGGGCACCCGCCCGCGCGTACCCGTCATCCAGGAAGACCCGCAATGAACGATACCGACGCCCTCGAACCGACTCCGGCCCAGTTCGGCACCCTGCACGCCGACGAGGCCTCCGGGGTCGATCTGAATCTGGACGTGATCCTCGACGTGCCGGTGACCCTGTCGCTGGAAGTCGGCCGCGCCCGCCTGCCGATCCGCAACCTGCTGCAGCTCAACCAGGGCTCGGTGGTGGAGCTGGAGCGTGGCGCCGGTGAATCGCTCGACGTATTCGTCAACGGCACCCTGATCGCGCATGGCGAGGTCGTGGTGATCAATGACCGCTTCGGCGTGCGCCTGACCGACGTGGTCAGCCCGAGCGAACGCATCCGGAGACTGCGTTGAGCCTGCTGGCGTCCACCCTGCTGGGCGTCGGCAAGGCCGCCGCCCCGGTCGGCCAGCACGCGGCCTCGGCACCGGGCCTGTTCGGCGCGGTGCTGGCGCTGCTGGCCGTGCTGGCCCTGGTGGTCGGCCTGGGCTGGCTGCTGAAGCGCCTGCCCGGCAGCGGCTTCCGCCCGGCCGACGGCATGAAGCTGGTGGCCAGCCTCAGCGTCGGCGCCAAGGAACGCGTCGTGGTGGTGGAGGTCAAC
Organism: Stenotrophomonas sp. Steno-C15; assembly: GCF_056393265.1. NCBI lineage: Bacteria > Pseudomonadati > Pseudomonadota > Gammaproteobacteria > Lysobacterales > Lysobacteraceae > Stenotrophomonas > Stenotrophomonas sp. Steno-C15. Next base: position 32,079 of record NZ_JBWJPF010000001.1, on the reverse strand, counting down.
GGCCAACAACTGCTGCTGGGCGTCACCGCCGGCAGCATCAACGCCCTGCACACCCTTTCCGAACCGCTGCCGCCGCCCGCGCCGGTGCGCGTGCCGGACCTGAAGAACCTGCCGAATTTCGCCCAGCTGCTGCAGCAGCGGCTGCGCAAGGACCCCTGACATGCGTGTCATCCGTACCCGCCCAGCTACCCTGATCGCGTGGCTGCTGCTGATTGCCCTGTGCCTGCTGCCCGCGCTCGCCTTTGCCGCGCCGGGCGCTGCTCCGACCACGCCACTGCCGGATGTCAACGTGGGCAGGATCGGTGGCCAGCCGGTCAGCCTGCCGCTGCAGACACTGCTGCTGATGACGGCGATCACCCTGATCCCGTCGATGCTGCTGGTGCTGACCTCGTTCACCCGCATCATCATCGTGCTGGGCCTGCTGCGGCAGGCACTGGGCACCGGCCAGACCCCGTCCAACCAGGTGCTGCTGGGCCTGGCCCTGTTCCTCACCGCGATGGTGATGATGCCGACCTGGGACAAGGCGTGGAGCAGCGGAATGGCGCCCTACCTCAACGGCCAGATCGACTTCCAGACCGCGTGGACACTGACCACCCAGCCGCTGCGCGGCTTCATGCTGGCGCAGATCCGCGAGACCGACCTGATGACCTTCGCCGGCATCGCCGGGCACGGCACCTACGCCAGCCCGGATGCGATCCCGTTCCCGGTCCTGGTCGCCTCGTTCGTGACCAGCGAACTGAAGACCGCCTTCGAGATCGGTTTCCTGATCTTCATCCCGTTCGTGATCATCGATCTGGTCGTGGCCAGCGTGCTGATGTCGATGGGCATGATGATGCTGTCGCCGATGCTGGTCTCGGCACCCTTCAAGATCCTGCTGTTCGTGCTCGTCGACGGCTGGGTGCTGACGGTGGGAACGCTGGCGGCCAGCTTCAATCCGGCGTGACCCGGACCGGCGTGATTGCAGGGGCCGCCCGCCATTGCCGGCGGCCGCATTGACCACCGCCGGGCAGGACCCGGCGCTACCGATGGAAAGACGATGTCTCCCGAACTTGCCCTGACCGAACTGCGTGGCGGCCTGATTGCCGTACTGTGGGTGGCTGGCCCGCTGCTGCTGACCGTACTGGTGGTAGGTGTGGTGGTCGGTGTCGTGCAGGCCGCGACCCAGCTCAATGAGCCCACCATCGCCTTCGTCGCCAAGGCGGCAGCGTTGACCGCCGTGCTGTTCGCCCTGGGCAGCCTGCTGATTGGCCATCTGGTCGAATACACCACGCTGCTGTTCCAGCGCATTCCGCACCTGATCGGCTAGGACGCGCACCGCGATGGATGCCGCCACCCAGATGGCTGCCGACGGCCTGCAGGCCTTCGGCATGATCGGCACCGTGCTGTGGACGATGCTGCGCATCGGCGCGGTAGCCATGGCCATGCCCATGGTCGGCACCCGTGCGGTGCCGGCGCGGATCCGCGTGGTACTGGCCGGTACCCTCGCCATCGCGCTCGCCCCGCTGCTGCCGCCCGTGCCGGAGTGGACCGGCTTCGATGCGGCCACCGTGCTGACCATCGCCCGTGAGCTGGCCATCGGCGTGGCCATCGGCTTCCTGCTGCGGCTGGTGTTCGAAGCTGGCGCGATGGCCGGCGAACTGGTGGCACAGGGCACCGGCCTGGCGTTCGCGCAGATGAGCGACCCCCTGCGCGGCGGCACCTCCGGCGTGATCGGGCAGTGGTTCTACCTGTTGTTCGGCCTGCTGTTCTTCACCGCGAACGGCCACCTCGCGCTGATCTCGCTGGTCGTGGACAGCTACCGGGCACTGCCGATCGGTGCGCCGCTGCCCGATCCGCACGCGTTCTTCAGTATCGCCCCGACGTTCCTGCTGACCGTGCTGCGCGGTGCGTTGACACTGGCCATTCCGTTGACGGTGGCGATGCTGGCGGTGAACCTGGCGTTCGGCGTGCTCGCCCGTGCGGCACCTGCGCTCAATCCGATCCAGCTCGGCCTGCCGGTGTCGCTGCTGCTGGGCCTGTTCCTGCTGGTCCTGCTGGCCGGCGAAATGGGGCCCCCGGTGCAACGACTGTTCGATGCGGCGTTCCAGGCTGCGGACGCGGTCACACACTGACGCTTCCATCACGCTTTGCTGCTTGCCGTCCCCCCGGGGACGCGCGTTAGAGTGAATACGCGGCAACCGGGGGGATGCCGCACCTGGCGGCCGCTTCTGGCTGCCTGCCACATGCATGCCCCACCGTAGTTTCCGTCGACAGGCAGGTCCGGGAGACTGACGAATGCTGGTAGGCACGTACAACGCATGGCTGGTGGCAGTCTCGCTGTTGGTGGCCGTGATGGCTTCCTACACGGCATTGGCGATGGCCGGACGCACGGTCACGGCACCCGGCAGGGGCGCGACCTGGTGGTGGCGGCTCGGTGGCGGCTTCGCGATGGGCCTGGGCATCTGGTCGATGCACTTCATCGGCATGCTGGCCTTCGACCTGCCCATTCCGCTGGGCTACGACCTGCCGATCACCCTGATGTCGCTCGCCCTGGCCATCGCCTCGTCGGTGTTCGCGCTCTGGCTGGTCTCGCTGCCCACCCTGCCACATCCCCGCCTGGCAGGGGGCGCCTTGCTGATGGGCACCGGCATCGCCGGCATGCATTACGTCGGCATGGCCGCGATGCGCATGCAACCCGGCATCGACTACCACACGGGCTGGCTGCTGCTGTCGCTGCTGGTTGCGGTCGCTGCATCCTGGACCGCCCTCTACGTCGCCTTCCGCCTGCGCGCGCAGCGCACCCGGGTCGGTGACCGGCTGGCCGCCGCCGGCCTGCTCGGTCTGGCCATCGTGGGCATGCACTACACCGGCATGGCCGCCGCACGCTTTCCACAGGGCAGCATCTGCGGCGCTGCGGTGGGCGATGGCCTGCAGAGCACCTGGCTGGCGATGCTGGTGGTGGTGCTGACCGTCGCGATCCTGGCGGTGGTGCTGGTGGTGTCCTGGCTGGACCAGCGGGTGGAAGCGCAGCTGCTGCGCCTTCGCAACGCGATGCTGAGCACCTCGCTGACGGATGCGCAGGAGGAATTGACCCAGGCCGCGCTGCACGACCCCTTGACCCGCCTTCCGAACAGGCTGCTGCTGCAACGGCGCATCGTGCAGTCACTGGCCGAAGCCGAACAGGGCGGCAGCCGCTTCGCGGTGATGTTCATGGACCTGGATGGCTTCAAGCAGGTCAACGATGCCTATGGCCACCAGGCCGGCGATGCCCTGCTGGTGGCCGTCGCCGAGCGCACCGGCCAGCTGCTGCGGCCGAACGACCTGCTGGCGCGGCTCGGCGGCGACGAGTTCGTGCTGGTGGTGCGCATCGACCATGACGAGGACCTGCCGACCCTGGCCCGGCGCATCCTGCAGGCGGTGGGAAGCGGCCCGCTGCTGCCCGACAACGAACTGCAGGTGACTGCCAGCATCGGCATCGCCATCTGCCCCGACCACGCCGCCAGCGAACGCCAGCTGATGGCCTTCGCCGACGCTGCGATGTACCAGGCCAAGGAATCCGGCCGAAACTCCTTTGTCCTGTTCGCGGATTGGATGAACGACAGCGCCGAACAGCAGTTCCGCCTGCTGGCCGACCTGCGCCGGGCGATCGGCAGCGAACAGCTGTTCCTGCACTACCAGCCGAAGATCCGCGTGGCCACCCAGAAGGTCGCCGGCGCCGAGGCGCTGATCCGCTGGCGTCATCCGGAACAGGGCCTGATTCCACCGGATCGCTTCATCCGCCTGGCCGAGCGCAGCGGCGCGATCAACGAGATCGGCCGCTGGGCGCTGGACCAAGCGTGCCTGCAACTGCGGCACTGGCACGACGCCGGCCACGAGGGCTGGTCGATATCGGTCAACCTGTCGCCGGTCCAGTTCAGCTCGCCGCACCTGCTGCGCGATGTGCGCGACGTGATCGAGCGGCATCGCATCACGCCGCGCAACCTGGTGCTGGAGATCACCGAAAGCACCGTGATGCGCGACACCGACACCAGTTTGCGGCTGCTGCAGGCGTTGTCGGTGCTGGGGGTCGGCATCTCCATCGACGATTTCGGCACCGGCTATTCCAGTCTGCTGTACCTCAAGCGCCTGCCGGCCACCGAGATCAAGATCGACCACGCCTTCGTGCGCGATCTCGAACACAGCGCGGAGGACGTGGTGATCGTATCGGCGATCGTGGCGCTGGGCCATGCACTGGACATGGACATTGTTGCCGAGGGCGTGGAAACGGCTGCCCAGCGTGCCTACCTTGAGCGGCTGGGGTGCGATTACCTGCAGGGCTACCTGCTCGGCCGCCCGGTCGATGCGGGCCGTTTCATGCAACTGCACGACCTGCCGCGGCCACGGGTGGAGCTGGCGCAGACCCCGCCCCCACCGGCCCCGCCGGGGTAACGTCGGACTCTCCGCGGCGGGTGGTCACCCACCGTATGATGACCACGCGCCCGCCATTGCAAGGAACACCCCGTGACCTTACGCGCTCTTCTTGCTGGCCTGCTGCTGGCGCTCACCTGCACCCGCGTGGCCGCCAGCGATCTGCGGTGGTCGCTGCCCCGCGATGCGCCGCCAGCACAGGTGGATACGGCACTGCAGGCGCTGGGTACGGAGCTGTTGCAGTCGGCAACGCTGACCGATGCACAGCGCTGCCATGCGCTGCTGGCCACGGGTCGCTACGCCGAGGCACGCGCCATGATCGAGAAGCTGCGCGCGACGCTGGCCGCTGCCGGCGATGGCGCGGCGGCCCAGCGCTGGATGCCGATGCTGCTGGCAAGCACTGGCGCGCGGGATGCGGAAGCGTATTCGCGCGCCTTCCATTCGGCCTTTGCTGGCCTGGATGATGTTGCCGCCGTGCAGGCCGATGCAGCGCTTGCCTTGCCTCCCGCTGCGGTACAGGCGCAGCTGACGCAGGCGCTTGCGGCACAGGCCGATGCCGCCACAGTGCCGCAGTCAGCCGCGCTGGAGCTGGTGCGCCTGCAGGCTGTGTTGCGCGCGCAGACCCTGGCTGCGGCACTCGCCCCTGCACTGCTTGACGCAGAACAGCAACGCCGCTTCGTGATCGACAGCGGATTGCGTATCCCCGTGGCCGAAGGGGTGGTGCTGTCCGCGCAGCTGGCACGGCCCCGCAGCGCGTCCGCGCCGCTGCCGACGGCCATGCTGTTCACCATCTACACCGACCCGCCCAAGAACCGTCTGAAGATGCTGCTGGCCGCAGCCCACGGCTACGCCGGCATCGTGGTCGACGCACGCGGAAAAGGTCAGGGTACCGGCACCATCGCCCCCTACGAACACGACGGTGTGGACGCCAATGCCGCGATCGACTGGGTCAGCCGCCAGCCCTGGAGCGACGGTCGGGTCGCCATGTATGGCGGCAGCTATGAAGGATTCACCGCATGGGCGGCAGCGCGCCATCACCATCCGGCACTGAAGACCATCGTGCCCTACGTGGCTGCCATTCCGGGCCAGGGCCTGCCGATGGAGAACAACGTATTCCTCAGCGCCAACTACGGCTGGGCCTTCTACGTGGCCAATGGCCCGATGCTGGATGCCGACACCTATGGGCAGCAGGACCGGTGGTCACAGCTGCCCGGCCGCTGGTATGCCTCCGGCCGGCCGTACCGGCAGATCGACCAGATCGACGGCACCCCCAATCCCTGGCTGCAGCGCTGGCTCGCCCACCCGGCCTATGAGGGTTACTGGCAGGCCATGGTGCCGTACGCCGAAGACTTCAGGGACATCCGCATTCCGGTGCTGACCATTACCGGCTACTACGACGACGGCCAGATTTCCGCGTTGCAGTACTTCACCGATCACATGCGCTACCGGCCGGACGCCGATCATGTCCTGCTGATCGGGCCGTATGACCACGGCGGTGCGCAGGCCGCCAGCAAGCCGATGCAGCTGCGCGGCTACACGGTGGACCCGGTCGCGCAGTTCGATACGCCTGCGCTGACCTTCCAGTGGCTGGACCACGTACTTCGCGGTGCCCCGCGCCCGGCGCTTCTGGCCGACCAGGTCAACTTCCAGCTGATGGGCAACAACACCTGGGGGCATGCAGCCACCCTTGATGCCGCTGCGGGCGGCCATCGCACGTACTACCTGTCGGCAGCCGCTGAGGGCGACCATCACCCGTTGCAGGAACAGCGGCCAACGCCGGGAACACTGCGGCAGACGGTGGACCTCGCCGATCGCACGGAGGTCCGGCATGGCTACTATCCGTTCCCGATCGTGGCCGCCGGGGACGAGCCGGACACGGCACTGACCTTCCTCTCCGAGCCCTTCCCAGCACCGATGGACCTGATCGGACGCTTCTCGGGCGATCTGAAGGTCCGCATCAACAAGCGCGACATGGACTTCACGGTCACCCTGTACGAGCTGCTGCCCGATGGGCGCAGGATGCAGCTGTCCTACTACGTCGGCCGGGCCAGCCACGTACGCGACCCGACCACGCGGCAGCTGCTGGTGCCGGGGCGATGGACAGACCTGCCCTTCGATCGCACCCGCATGGTCGCCCGCCGTGTTGGCGCGGGCAGCCGGCTGCTGGTGAAGGTGGACGTGCTCAAGGACGCCATGCACCAGGTGAACCACGGCACCGGACGCGATGTCAGCGACGAGTCAGCCGCCGATGCCGGTGAGCCCCTGCAGGTGGACTGGCACAGCGACAGCACGCTGAGCATCCCGCTGCGGCCGGCCCTGCCCGGCTAGCGTCGGGCGTTGCCCCGGCGGTGAACCACGCGCCGCGGAACAGTTCTTGCAGGCAGCCCGGCATCCCCTGCCGCAGTGCCCATGATGTCCGAGAACGAATCCGCCGGCGAAAAGACCGAACAACCCACCGAAAAACGCCTGCGCGAGGCCCGGGAACAGGGCAACCTGCCGCGTTCCCGCGAACTGGGGACCGCCGCGGTGTTCGGTGGCGGCGTGCTGGCGGTGATGGCCATGGGCGGCTCGATCGGCCGTGGTGCCACGCAATGGATGAAACAGGCGTTGAGTCCCGAGCAGGGGCTGCGGCAGAACCCGAAGGAACTGTTCGGCCACTTTGGCGACCTGCTGCTGCAGTTCATGCTGGTGATCACCCCGCTGGTGCTGGTCTGCCTGCTGGCCAGCTTCGTCGCCCCGCTGGTGATGGGCGGATTGCGCTGGTCGGCCAAAGCGATGATGCCCGACATCAATCGGCTGAACCCGCTGACCGGCCTCAAACGTCTGTACGGGCCGGAAGCCATCGCTGAATTCACCAAGTCACTGCTGCGCGTGGCGTTCGTGGGCGTCGCCGCCGGACTGGTGGTGTGGGGCGGCTTCGACACCCTGCGCGGGTTGATCCACCACCCACTGGAAACCGCCATCACCGATGGCCTGGGCTTCACCCTGCGACTGCTGCTGGCGACCGCCGGGGCAATGCTGGTGCTGGCGGCGATCGACGCGCCGTACCAGCGCTGGAACTGGATGCGCAAGCTGAAGATGACCCGCGAGGAACTGCGGCGGGAAATGAAGGAAAGCGAAGGCAGCCCGGAGGTGAAGGGCCGCATCCGCCAGCTCCAGCAGCAGATGGCCAACCGCCGGATGATGGAAGCGGTGCCCACCGCGGACGTGGTGGTGGTCAACCCGACCCACTACGCCGTGGCCCTGAAGTACGAGGGCGGCGCCATGAACGCGCCCACCGTGGTGGCGCTGGGCGTGGACGAGACCGCCCTGCGCATCCGTGAAGTCGCCGATGGCAACAAGGTCGCCATCGTCTCCGCCCCGCCTTTGGCACGCGCCTTGTATCGGGAAGGCCAACTCGGAAAGGAAATCCCCGTGAGACTGTATTCGGCCGTGGCCCAGGTCCTGTCCTACGTCTACCAGCTGCGCGCCTGGCGCACCGGCCCGATGCCGGGCGCCCCGCACATCGAGGTGGATGAATTCGGCAAGGGAGGCCGGGCATGAGCGCGCAGGCCTCGTCCGGACTCAACACCCGCCGGCTGCTGGAGATGATCCGCCAGGGCCTCGGCGCGCCACTGATCGTGCTGGCGCTGCTGGCGATGGTGGTGGTGCCGCTGGCGGCGCCCGTGCTCGATGCGCTGTTCACCTTCAACATCGCCATCTCGCTGATGGTGCTGCTGGCGGTGGTGTACGTGAAGCGCCCGCTGGATTTCACCATCTTCCCGATCGTGCTGCTGGTCACCACCATGCTGCGGCTGGCACTGAACGTGGCCTCCACCCGCGTCATCCTGCTCAATGGCCAGAACGGCCACGACGCGGCCGGCAAGGTCATCGCCGCGTTCGGTGAGTTCGTGATCGGTGGCAACTACGCGGTCGGCATCGTGGTGTTCGCCATCCTGACCATCATCAACTTCGTGGTCATCACCAAGGGCGCCGGCCGTGTCTCGGAAGTGACCGCGCGCTTCATCCTCGACGCCATGCCCGGCAAGCAGATGGCCATCGATGCCGATCTCAACGCCGGCCTGCTGACGCGCGAAGAAGCCAAGCTGCGCCGCGAGGAGGTCCGCGAGGAAGCCGACTTCTATGGCGCGATGGACGGCGCCAGCAAGTTCATCCGGGGTGATGCGATTGCCGGCATCCTGATCCTGTTCATCAACATGCTCGGTGGCCTCGCCGTGGGCGTGCTGCAGCATGGCATGCCGTTCGGCGATGCCGCTGCGACCTACACCCTGCTGTCCATCGGTGACGGTCTGGTGGCGCAGCTGCCGGCCCTGCTGGTCTCCAGCGCAGTGGCGATGCTGGTCACCCGTGCCTCGCGCTCGCAGGACATGGCGCAGGCGATGACCGGCCAGGTATTCGGCCAATACCGTGCCCTGGCCATCACCGCCGGCATCATCGGCCTGGTCGGCCTGGTGCCCGGCATGCCCAACGTCGCTTTCCTGACGCTTGCCGCCATTCTCGGCTTCATCGCCTGGAAGCTGTACCGGAAGGGACAGGCCCCGGCCCCGAGCGACGCTGCCGGCAGCGACCCCGGCGCGGTCAGTGCGCTGGGCCGACCGGCGGCGCCGGCCCCCACCGCGGAACTGAGCTGGGACGAACTGCGCCCGGTCGACCCGCTGGGGCTGGAGGTCGGTTACCGGCTGATTCCGCTGGTGGACAGCAATCAGGGCGGCGAACTCATGGCACGCATCAAGGGCGTGCGGCGCAAGCTGACCCAGGACGTGGGATTCCTGATTCCATCCGTGCACATCCGCGACAACCTGGAACTGCCGGCCAACGGCTACCGCGTGCTGGTACATGGCGTGCCGGTGGCAACCGCCGAGATCCATCCCGACCGCGAACTGGCGCTGGACCCCGGCAGTGCGCTCGGCCCGCTGGACGGCATCGCCGGCAAGGATCCCGCCTTCGGCCTGGACGCTACCTGGATCCAGCCGCACCAGCGCGCCCAGGCCGAAACCATGGGCTACACCGTGGTCGACCCGGCCACCGTGGTCGCCACCCATCTTTCCCACCTGATCCGCGAGCATGCGCCGGAGCTGCTGGGCCACGAAGAGGTGCAGCACCTGCTGGCCAACCTCGCCAAGAGCGCGCCCAAGCTCGTCGAAGATCTGACGCCCAAGGCGCTGCCGTTGTCGGCCGTGGTGCGGGTGCTGCAGAACCTGCTGGTGGAACGCATTCCGATCCGCCAGCTGCGCAAGATCGCCGAAGCACTGGTGGAGCACGCGCCGTCCAGCCAGGACCCGGCCACGCTCACCGCCGCAGTGCGCACCGCGCTCGGCCGCTTCATCGTGCAGGAGATCGCCGGAATGTCGGCGGAGCTGCCGGTGTTCACCCTCAACCCGCAATTGGAACGCGTCTTGCAGGAGTCCACGCAGGGCAACGGCGCCGCGCTGGAACCCGGGCTTGCCGAGCGACTGCATCAGAGTCTGGCCGAATGTGTCAGCAAGCAGGAAGCCCGCAACGAGCCCGCGGTCGTGCTGGTTCCCGGCCCGGTACGTGCCGCGTTGGCACGCCTGGTCCGTCACAGCGTTCCGTCGCTGTCGGTACTGGCGTACAGCGAAGTGCCGGAGGACAAGCGCCTGAAGCTGGTCGGAACGATCAGCTGACGCCGCCCACCGATGCGTCAGAAAACAGACACCACCTTCGAACCACCGCAACAGACAGATGCCAAGGGGAACCCGTTCCGTGCAGACCACCGACCACCCGCGTTCTCCCACCACCACCCCGCCGTCCCCGTCCCGTGACCACAGCATGAAAATCAAACGATTCGTCGCCGCCGACATGCGCTCGGCCATGAACCTGGTGCGCAAGGAACATGGTCCCGATGCTGTGATCCTGTCCAACCGCCGGATCGAGGAAGGCGTCGAGATCGTCGCCGCAGCCAACTATGACGAGAGCGCGGTGCAACGCGCGCTGGAAGCCTCGCGGCGCGACGTGGCTCCGCCGCCGCCGAAACCGCGCACCGCCGCGGATGCAGTGATCGCCGCGGTCACCCGCCGCCGCTCCACGACACCGGCCCAGCAGCCGGTGACCGCCACCACATCGGCCGTGGCCGCCCTCGCCCGCGCGGCCGTCGGTGCCACCGGCCGCACCCTGGACAGTGCGGACGAGATCGTGCCCACCCGCGGCAGTTCCGGCTTCGCTGCCACCCTGGCGCGTGCCACCGTCAACGATCCGGCACTGCCGGAGCAGATCTTCGCGCCGTTCGCGAGCGCCGTCGTGGCTCCCGCACCGGCGCCCGCCAACCGCGCCCGTTTCCTGATCGACCCGCCGCAGGACGAGCATCACGAATCCCCCGCGCCGGCAGTGCTGCCGCCGCCGCTGCCGATCACCGCTGCGGCCACGGCGCAGGCCGAGTCCGTGCACCCCGAGCCGCCGTACGCGCAGGACGTTGCCGAGACCACGCCAGCCCCTGCCGCTGCCGCTGAAGCGGAGACCGCGCCGGCGCCGGCGCCGCTCCTTGCCCCGGCGCCGGTACTGACGGTGGTTGCACAGGACGATGCCGAGATCCGCCAGCTGCGCCACGAAGTGGCCGGCATGCGCCAGGTCATCGAGCGCGAGATGAACCGCTTCACCGACGAGCGCCTGCGCGGCTGCCCGGTGCGGGCGACCGCCCTGGACCTGATGGACGAGTACGGATTCGATGCCGGGCTGGCCCGCGATGTGGCCATGCAGATACCGCTGGAAACCGAAGCCCACCGGGGCCGCGGGCTGATGCTGGGCCTGATCTCGCGCAGGCTGCCGATCGCGCCGGTCGATCCGCTGGAAGAAGGCGGCGTGATCGCTCTGGTCGGTCCGACCGGGGCCGGCAAGACCACCACCATCGCCAAGCTCGCCTCGCGCTTCGCCGAGAAGCACGCGCCGCGCGATGTGGCCCTGGTCACCACCGACACACTGCGCATCGGTGCCCGCGAGCAGCTGTACGGCTATGGCCGCCAGCTCGGCATCGCGGTGCATGAAGCCAACAGCGGTACCGACCTGGACCAGCTGCTGGAGCGCCTGAAGGACTACAAGCTGGTGCTGATCGATACCGCCGGCCTGGGCCCGCGTGACCGCGCCCTGGCCGCGCAGCTGCAGTGGCTGCGTGCCGCCCGCCAGGTCCGCACTCTGCTGGTGCTGCCGGCCAATACCAGCTTTGGCGACATGGACGAGGTGGTGCGCCGCTTCGGCGCGGCCAACCTGCAGGGCCTGGTGCTGAGCAAGCTGGATGAGACCGGCCGCTTCGGCAACGCCCTGTCAGTGGCGGTAGACCACGCGCTGCCGATCACCTGGGTGACCGATGGCCAGGACGTTCCGGACGACCTGCACCGGGCCAGCGCGGCCAATCTTGTACTTCGCCTTGAAGATTTGCGCCGAGCGGCCGATATGCCCTGCAACCCGGAGTTGAACCATGCCGTCGCGTGAGTACGCCAAGCTGACCAAGACCTTCCCGCTGTCGGCCACCCGCAGCGAGCCGCTCGGCCCTGTGCGCACCATCGCCGTGACCGGCGGCAAGGGCGGCGTCGGCAAGACCAACGTCTCGGCCAACCTGGCCGTGGCGCTGGCCGGCATGGGCAAGCGCACGCTGCTGCTCGACGCCGACCTGGGCCTGGCCAACATCGACGTGATCCTGGGGCTGAATCCCACCCACACCCTGGCGGATCTGGTCGCCGGCCGCTGCTCGCTGGAAGAAGTGATCGTCGAAGGTCCGAACGGCGTGCTGGTGGTGCCGGCCGCGTCCGGTCGCCGGCACATGGCCGAGCTGGCCCCGGCCGAGCACATCGGCCTGGTGAACGTGTTCTCCGAACTGGAACGCGAGCTGGACATCATGGTGGTGGACACCGCCGCCGGCATCACCGATGGCGTACTGACCTTCTGCCAGGCCGCACAGGACACGGTTGTCGTGGTCTGCGACGAGCCGGCCTCGATCACCGACGCCTACGCACTGATCAAGGTGCTGTCGCGCGAGCGCGGCGTGGACCGCATCCAGGTGGTGGCCAACATGGTGCGCGACCCCAACGAGGGCCGCGTGCTGTATGAAAAGCTGACCCGGGTCTGCGAGAAGTTCCTTGCCGATGTCTCGCTGAACTACCTGGGCTGCGTGCCGCAGGATGACTGGCTGCGCCTGTCGGTGCAGCGCCAGCAGCCGGTGGTGAAGGCCTATCCATCCAGCCCGGCGGCGCTGGCGATCACCGAGATCGCCCGTCGCACCGCCCGCTGGCAGGCCCCCACCGAGCCACGCGGTGGCGTTGAATTCTTCCTCGAGCGCATCCTCAAGCAACGCGGGGTGGCAGCATGAAAGGCGCGGCCCAGTACAGGGAAGTCCAGCGCTCGGCGGCGACCGAGGTCATCGCCCAGCACTCGGACCTGGTGCGGCGCATCGCCCATCACCTGGCCGCACGCCTGCCGGCCAGCGTCGAAGTGGACGACCTGATCCAGGCCGGCATGATGGGCCTGATCGAAGCCTCGCGCAGCTACGACGCCGACCAGGGTGCCTCGTTCGAGACCTATGCCTCGATCCGCATCCGCGGCTCGATGATCGACGAGATCCGCCGCGGCGACTGGGTACCGCGCTCGGTGCATCGGCGCGCCCGCGATGCGGCCGCCACCATCCGCCGCCTGGAGCAGACCACGGGCCGTGCAGCCAGTGCCACCGAGGTGGCGGCGGCCATGGACATGCCACTGCCCGAGTACCTGCGGCTGATGGAGGACGCCTCGCGCGGCCAGGTGCTGAGCCTGGAATCGCGCATCGAAGACCAGGGCGAACTGGACACCGTCGCCCAGGGCGGACCGACACCGCAGCAGGTCCTGGAACGTGGCGAGTTCGGCCGCGAACTGGGCAAGGCCATCGGCCATCTGCCCGAACGCGAACAGCTGGTGCTCTCGCTGTACTACGAGCAGGAGCTGAACCTGAAGGAGATCGGCGCGGTGCTCGGCGTGAGCGAATCGCGCGTCTGCCAGATCCACGGCCAGGCCGTGCTGCGCCTGCGCGGCCGGCTGAAGATCTTCGAGGCCGCGGATGCCGGGCTTGAAGAATGAACATGCCTGCGGCGGCCACGGCCACCGCGGGCGACTGAACAACAAAGGAACTCCGATTTGAACAAGAACATGCGCATCCTGATCGTCGACGACTTCTCGACCATGCGTCGCATCGTCAAGAATCTGCTGGGCGATCTGGGCTTCACCAACACCGCCGAAGCCGAGGACGGGCATGCTGCGCTGTCGATGCTGCAGAGCCAACCGTTCGACTTCGTGGTCACCGACTGGAACATGCCGGTGATGACCGGCATCGAACTGCTCAAGGCGATCCGCGCCGATGCCAAGCTCAAGACCCTGCCGGTGCTGATGGTCACCGCCGAGGCCAAGCGCGAGCAGATCATCGAAGCGGCGCAGAGCGGCGTGAACGGCTACATCATCAAGCCGTTCACCGCGCAGACGCTGGAAGAGAAACTGGGCAAGATCTTCGAACGCCTGGCGGCCAGCGCCTGATGGACGCCACGGTCGACAAGAACGCCCTCGTCCTGCGCCTGCAGGAAGCCCTCGACGCGCTCGAATCCGGCGACGAGAGCGCCTGGCGCCAGCGCATCGACGCCCTGGTGGCCGCACGCACGCAGCCGATGATGAGCGGCCTGTCACGGCTGGCCCGCGAACTGGGCCAGGCCCTGGGCGAACTGCCGACCGTCCCCAGCGAGGCGGGCGAGCTGGACGACGCCTGCGCGCGCCTGGACCATGTGGTGGCGATGACCGAACAGGCCACGCACCGCACCCTGGACCTGGCCGAAGAGTGCCGCAGCCTCACCGAACAGCTGCGCGCCGAAGGCCTGCAGCCGGGGCAGGATGCGCAGCTGGAACGCATCCGCCACAACCTGACCGAGATTGCCCTGACCCAGAGCTATCAGGACCTGACCGGACAGATCATCCGTCGCGTGGTCGGCATCGTCCGCCGCGTGCACGAAGGCTTTGGCGCGCTGGGCCTGCCACCGGAGCAGCATCGCACCGATCCGGCGCTGGCCGGACCGGCACTGAAGGGACTGGACCGCCACGCGGTCTCTCAGAACGACGCCGACGACCTGTTGTCGGACCTGGGACTGTAAGCATGAGCGCGGTATCCGACGACATCACCGCCGATTTCATCATCGAGGCACAGGAAATCCTGGATCGCCTCGGCGAACAGCTGGTGTCGCTGGAACAGGCGCCGCAGGACGCCGACCAGCTCAACGCCGTGTTCCGTGGCTATCACACGCTCAAGGGCGGCGCCGGCTTCCTCGGCATCACCGCCATGGTCGAGCTGTGCCATGCCGCCGAAGAGGCACTGGGCGCCGCCCGCGCTGGCCAGGCGGTGCTGCAGCCGCATCACTTCGATGCCGCACAGCAATCACTGGACTACCTGCAATCGATGCTGGATGCCGTGTCTTCCGGCAACGAACCCGGCTATGCCCCGCCGGACCTGATCGCCCAGTTCGACGTGCACGGCGCTGCTGCGCCGGCCGCCGCCGCTCCCGCAGCGGCCGCGCCCGCTGCCGGTGACCTGATCACCGACGACGAGTTCGAGGCCCTGCTCGATCAGCTGCACGGCAGCAACGCCCCCACCGCAGTGGCGACGCCGGCCAAGGCCGACGATGGCCTGATCAGCGAGGATGAGTTCGAAGCCCTGCTGGACCAGCTGCACGGCGGCGCCGCCCCCGGCGCGAAACCCGTGGCTGCCCCGGCGGCGGCGCCTGCACTGCCCGCACCGCGCCCGGCGGCCGCCGCGGCCAAGCCCCCCGCCAACAAACCGGTGGCCGAGGCCGAGCACACCGTGCGCGTGGATACCAAGCGGCTGGATGCGATCGTCAACCTGATCGGCGAGCTGGTGCTGTCGCGCAACCGGCTCAAGACCCTGCGTGCGCGCCTGCGCGACGAGGAACTGGACCGCGCCGTGTCGACCCTGGACATCGCCACCGCGCGCCTGCAGTCGGCAGTGATGCGCACGCGCATGCAACCGGTCGGCAAGGTGTTCTCGCGCTTCCCCAAGGTCGCCCGCGATGTTGCCCGCTCGCTGAAGAAGGAAGTGGACCTGGAGCTGGTCGGCGCCGAAACCGAGCTTGACCGCAACCTGGTCGAGGCCCTGGCCGACCCGCTGGTGCACCTGGTCCGCAACGCCATCGACCATGGTGTGGAGATGCCCGATCTGCGCGAAGCACAGGGCAAGCCACGCATGGGCCACGTGCGTCTGTCGGCCCAGCAGGAAGGCGACTACGTCAGCATCGAGGTGCAGGACGATGGCGCCGGCATCGATCCGGAAAAACTGCGCGCGAAAGCACGCGAAAAGGGCTTGATCGACCCGGAGGCGGCGGCCCGGCTGAGCAGCGAGGAATGTCTGCACCTGGTGTTCCTGCCCGGCTTCTCCACCAAGCAGCAGGTGACCGACATCTCCGGCCGCGGCGTCGGCATGGATGTGGTGCAGTCGCGCATCCGCGAGCTCAGTGGGCAGATCCAGATCCAGTCGGAACTGGGCCGGGGCAGCCGTTTCCTGATCCGCGTGCCGCTGACCCTGGCGATCCTGCCAACCCTGCTGGTGCAGGCCGGCGAGGACGTCTATGCGCTGCCGCTGGCGCGCGTGATGGAAGTGCTGCATGCACCGCGCACCTCGCTGGGCTGGTTCGATGGCCGGGCGGTGCTGGATCGTCGCTCGCACACCCTGCCGCTGGTCGATCTGCGCCAGTGGCTGGATGTGACGCCCGCCGCCTCGGCGCTGCTCACCATCGTGGTGCTGCAGGCCGGCGAGGCGCGCTTCGGCCTGGTCGTGGACCAGGTCCGTGGGCGCGAGGAAGTGGTCATCAAGCCATTGCCGAAGGCCCTGCGCGGCCTGCGCGGCTACGCCGGTGCGACGCTGATCGGTGATGGCCGGATGGCCCTCATCCTCGACGTGGATGGCCTGCGATGACGCTCGCCGGGCGTGGCCCGGCGCTACCGGAAACGGCCTCGCGCGATAGCGCCGGGCCATGCCCGGCGAACCAGAAACTGTGACTACCGTCTGTACGCGATCGACCGGTGTCTCAAGTCCCATTCACACACGCCGATACCGGACCCATGGATAGACTCAGCCTCATCGGACTCTTTCTCGCCCTGGCCTCACTGGTCGGCGGCAGCATCCTCAAGGGCGCCGGACTGGCGTCCCTGTGGTCGCCTGCGGCGTTCGTGATCGTCATCGTCGGCACCATCGCCGCGATCCTGCTGCACACCGCACCCGCCGTATTCAGGCATGCCTTCCGGATCGTGCGCTGGGTCGTGCGCCCGCCGCACAGCGATCGTCGCGAGCTGATCCAGCAGATCGTCGAGTGGAGCAACATCGCCCGCCGCCAGGGCCTGCTGGGCCTGGAAGCGCAGGTGGAAGCGCAGCAGGATCCGTTCCTGCGCAAAGGCCTGCAGCTGCTGGTCGATGGCGTCGAGCCCGAATCGATCCGGCACATGCTGGAGATCGAGCTGGGCAGCCAGGAACACCGTGACCAGGCCGCTGCCAAGGTCTTCGAGGGCATGGGCATCTATGCGCCGACGCTGGGCATCATCGGTGCGGTGCTGGGCCTGATCGCCGTCATGAAGAACCTGGCCGACCCCAGCAAGCTGGGGCATGGCATCGCCGCCGCCTTCACCGCCACCATCTACGGCATCGCGTCGGCCAACCTGCTGTTCCTGCCGATCGCCGCCAAGCTGAAGGGAGTGATCGCCCACAACAGCCGCGACCGCGAGATGGTCATCGAAGGCCTGATCTCGATCGCGCAGGGCGAGAACCCGCGGAACATCGAAACCAACCTGTCCGGCTTCCTGCACTGACATGGCCCGCCGCAGACACCACGAAGAGCACGCCAACCATGAAGCATGGGCGATCCCCTATGCCGATCTGATGACGCTGCTGCTGGCCTTCTTCGTGGTGATGTATGCGATCTCCTCGATCAACGAAGGCAAGTACCGGATCATGGCCGATGCGCTCACCGATGCCTTTGGTGGCGCGCCGCGCACCATCAATCCGGTGCAGGTCGGCAACAAGCAGGTGCAGGGGGGCGGCTGGGACAGTCCTTCGGTGATCAAGTCCGGCACCAAGATCGGCCCGTCCGCACCGGCACCCTCGCACGACCCTACCCTGCTGCCGGCCATGGCCTCGCAGATGCGCATGCCGGTCTCGGTGCACGACCAGCAGCAGATCGCCCGTGCCGAGCGCCAGCTCAGCAGCATCGCCGACCGGTTGACCGCCGCGCTGTCGCCGCTGATCGAGCGCGGCATGATCAGCGTGCGCCGCACCGAGCTGTGGATCGAAGTGGAGATCAACAGCGACATCCTGTTCCCGACCGGCTCGGCGGCGCTGGACGTGCACGCGCGCGGGACGCTGTCCAGCCTGGCCGGTGTGCTGCGCGACGTACCCAACAGCGTGCGGGTGGAAGGCCACACCGACAACGTGCCGATCGCCACCGCCACCTTCCCCTCCAACTGGGAACTGTCGGCCGCGCGGGCCGCCAGCGTGGTCCACCTGTTCGCCGACCAGGGCCTGCAGCCTTCGCGTCTGGCCATGGTCGGCTACGGCCAGTTCCGCCCGCGCGAGGACAACGACAGTGCGCAGGGTCGCAACCGCAACCGGAGGGTGATGGTCATCATCCTGGCCGACACCTCGCACTCGGTCGACCCGCTGGGCCAGCGCCTGAACGCCGCCAACGGCGCGGCCGACCCGTCCGCCGGGCCTGCGGCAACACCCGCCACAGTGCCCTCCCCGTCCCCCATCGCACCGGTGCAGTTGCCACCGGTGCCGGCTGGCAGCCGTGTCGGCGCCGCCGCTCCCCCGGCAATGAAGGAGTAAACCCATGCGCATCTGGGCAGTCGCCAACCAGAAGGGCGGAGTCGGCAAGACGACGACCACCCTGGCCCTCGGTCGCAACCTGGCCACGCAGGGCCATCGCGTGCTGCTGATCGATCTTGATCCCCACGCCTCGCTCAGCCGCGCCTTCGGCGTGCCGGTGGACCCGCCACCGACCGGCGTACTTGAGCTGTTCGGCGCACCTCCGGCCGAGCTGTCCAGCCTTTGCCACACCAGCAGCCTCAGCGGCCTGGACTACGTCTGTGCACAGCCGGCACTGGCCACGCTGGAGCGCCGCAGCGCCAACCAGCCGGGCCTTGGCCTGGCGCTGCAGAACGCGCTGGCACGGCACCAGGGCCAGCACGACTACATCCTGCTGGACTGCGCGCCCACACTCGGCCTGCTGATGATCAATGCGCTCGCGGCAGCGGACCGCCTGATCATTCCGACGCAGGCCGAGCCGCTGGCACTGCACGGGCTGGACGGCATGGTGCGCACCGGTGAGATGGTCGAGCGCTCGCGCCGGCGCCCGCTGCCGATCTCGATCCTGCCCACCCTGTTCGACCGCCGCACCCGCACCGGCAACGAATCACTGCGCAGCATGCAGGACCGTCACGGCGCACGCGTCTGGGAGGATGCGATTCCGATCGACACGCGGGTCAGCAACGCGGCCGGCCTGACCCTGCCGAGCGTCGGCGAGGACTATCCCGGCCGCGGGCTCGCGGCCTACCGTCGCGCGCTGAACTGGATCCTTGGCGAGGATGCGCGCGCGCTGGAGCAAGCCGCATGAACACCACCGGTGTGCTGGACGACTATCTGGACGAGCTGCTGGGCGAAGCGATCGCCCCGGTGGCGGCCAGCCCCGATGCAGGCAACACGGCGCTTCCGGCGGCGATCGCCGAACGCGAGCCGACCTGGGACGACCTGCCGGCAGAGGTCATCTACGAAACCGGCAGCAGCGACGTGGTGCCCATGGATGACGCCGCTCTGGCGGCCGCCTTCGAGACCGCCAGCCAGTCCGCTGCACCGGCCGCTGCCGAACGCCAGCCGACCTGGGACGATCTGCCCGATGAGGTGATCTACGAGACCGACGGCGCGGAAAGCCCGTTGCTGGCCCACACCGACAGCCCCGCGCTGCAGGCTGCCTTCGAGGCCGCCGCCAGCGGCGAAGGGGTGGATCCGGTGCCGCCCGCGCGGATCGTGCCCCCGGCACCCGCCGCTGTGCCGCCGGTAGCGGCTGCACCGCCGCGTGTCGCCCTCGAAGCACCCGCCGCCAGCCGCCCTGCCAGCTGGCAGGAACTGCAGGCGCAGGCCCATCGACCCGCCAACAGCCCGCATCCGCAGCACCGCCGCGCGAACGAGCGCACCTCGCGCTGGCTGCGGATGCGCTGTGGCAGCCAGGCCTATGCACTGGAACTGCTGAAAGTGCAGGAGGTGGTACTGCCGGTACCCCTGCTGCCGCTGCGCGGCACTGCGCCGGCGATGCTGGGGATCATGAACCTGCGCGGCCAGGTGGTGCCCGTGATGGACCTTGGGCTGCACCTGGGCGCAGCGGCGGCCGAGGACGACGCACAGACCCGCATCGTGGTGCTGGAGGAAGACGGCGAGACCATCGGCCTGCGCGTCTCGGCCGTGGAAGACGTCGCCAATCTCACTGATTCGCAGATCGAGCCACCGGATACCGCCCGCATCTGCCAGATCTCCAACGACCTCTTCCGTGGTGTGGCCCGCGTCAGCCAACGGCCGATGATCCTGCTCGACGCCACCCGCCTGCTCAACTGAGGCGGGGGCCACGCGTTGCCCGGGCCCGTCGGAACGGGCACGCAGGGCCTCACCGCCCCCTAAAGAACCCCTGGCGGGTGCCGATATGGATGACGGAACCGTTTGTCCGGAGCAACGATGAGTACTGTCGAACTGGGTGAGGATCTCGGCATCGAGACCAGCACCGAGCTCAAGAACCGCCTCGCCCCGCTGGTAGCGCAGGTTGGCGAGCTGACCCTGGATGCAAGCCAGGTCGGCCGCGTCCACACCGCCGCCGTGCAGGTGCTGTGCGCATTCGTGCAGGCACGCCGCGAGGCGGGCCTGGACACCGGCTTCCACGGTTGCACTGCAACCTTCCGTGACGCCGCGCGCCTGCTGGGCGTCACCCAGGCCCTGGGCCTGGACGTACCCCATGACAACCTGAAATCTGTGGAGAACGCTGCATGAGCGCACGTATCTTGGTGGTGGACGATTCGGCGTCGATGCGCCAGATGGTGTCCTTCGCCCTCACCTCGGCCGGTTTTGCCGTCGAAGAAGCTGAAGACGGCGCGGTCGCGCTCGGCCGCGCGAAGGGACAGCGCTTCAGCGCGGTGGTCACCGACGTCAACATGCCGAACATGGACGGCATTGCGCTGATCCGCGAGCTGCGCCAGCTGCCGGACTACAAGTTCACGCCGCTGCTGATGCTGACCACCGAGTCCGCCGCCGACAAGAAGTCCGAAGGCAAGGCCGCCGGCGCCACCGGCTGGCTGGTCAAGCCGTTCAACCCGGAACAGCTGGTCGCCACCGTGCAGAAAGTGCTGGGCTGATCGCCCCGCACCGTTCCCCTTCTTCGCTTCCGGATCACCACTGCATGAGCATGGACCTGCAACGCTTCCACGCCACCTTCTTCGAAGAGAGCCGCGAAGGCCTCGACGCGATGGAGGCCGGCCTGCTGGCCCTGGAGTCGGGGCAGCAGGACGCGGAGATCATCAACTCGGTGTTCCGCGCCGCCCACTCCATCAAGGGCGGTGCCGGTACGTTCGGCTTCGATGCCATCGCCGCGCTCACCCACGTACTGGAAACGCTGCTGGAC
This sequence comes from Stenotrophomonas sp. Steno-C15, assembly GCF_056393265.1. Taxonomy (NCBI): domain Bacteria; kingdom Pseudomonadati; phylum Pseudomonadota; class Gammaproteobacteria; order Lysobacterales; family Lysobacteraceae; genus Stenotrophomonas; species Stenotrophomonas sp. Steno-C15. The sequence continues at coordinate 11,014 of NZ_JBWJPF010000001.1, read as the reverse complement.
GAGCTGCGCGCCGGCAAGCGCGCGCTGGAAGGCCACGCGGTCGATGCGATGCTGTCGTCCGTGGATGTGCTGCGCGCCCTGCTGCGCGAGGCCGAGCACGGCCAGGCGGCCGATCCGGCGGCCGTCGCCGCGGTGAAGGCGCGGCTGGAGGCAGTGCTGTCCGGCCAGCCGGCAGCCAGCGCCCCGGCCGCGGCTGCCGCCGCAGCACCGGTGGACGATACCCCCGAAGCCTGGCAGATCGGCTTCACCCCCGCGCCCTCACTGTTCATGAGCGGCAATGATCCGCTGCGCATCATCCGCGAACTGGAACATCTCGGCTCGCTGCAGGTCGCTGCGCGGCTCGAACGCCTACCCGGCTTCGCCCAGCTTGACCCTCTCGAAGCCCATCTTGCGTGGGACCTCGGCCTGGTCGGCAAGGTGCCGCGCAGCAAGATCGAAGACACCTTTGCGTGGGTGCTGGACGACTGCGAACTGGACATCCGTCCGGCCGCGCCGCCAAGCCTGGCCACCCGCGCCCCCGATACAACAGCCAACGCCCCTTCCACGCCCGTTGCTGCAGTACCCCCCGTTGCCGCCGCCCCTGCCGCCAGTGGCACCCCTGGCACCAGCCAGGATGCGGAAACCTCGATCCGCGTCAGTGTCGACAAGGTGGACGCGCTGATCAATCTGGTCGGTGAACTGGTCATCACCCAGGCCATGCTCAAGCAGGTCTCGCATGCGCTGGATCCGGTGCTTGCCGAGAGCCTGTTCGCCGGCCTGGATCAGCTCGAACGCAACACCCGCGACCTGCAGGAAGCCGTCATCGGCGTGCGCATGCTGCCGGTCGACGCCGTGTTCCGCCGCTTCCCGCGCCTGGTCCGCGACCTCTCCACCCGCCTCGGCAAGCAGGTCCGCCTGCGCACCATCGGTGAAGGCACCGAACTGGACAAGGGCCTGATCGAGAAGATCGCCGATCCGCTCGTCCACCTGGTCCGCAACTCCATCGACCACGGGCTGGAAATGCCGGACGTGCGCAAGGGCGCAGGCAAGGACGAGACCGGCACCATCACCCTGGCGGCGTCGCACCAGGGAGGCCACATCGTCATCGAAGTCAGCGACGACGGACGCGGCCTGGATCGCGCCAGGATCCTCGCCAAGGCGGCCGAACGCGGCCTGAGCGTGCCCGACAATCCCACCGACTCGCAGGTCTGGGACCTGATCTTCCAACCGGGCTTCTCCACCGCCGACGCCGTCACCGATCTCTCCGGGCGCGGCGTGGGCATGGACGTCGTCCGTCGCAACATCCAGGCACTGGGCGGTGAAGTACAGATCGAAAGCAGCCTGGGCACTGGAACGCGTACCCTGATCCGGCTGCCGCTGACCCTGGCCATCCTCGACGGCATGACCGTGGCGGTGGCGGGCGAGACGTTGATCCTGCCGCTGGCCTATGTGCTGGAAGCCCTGCAGCCGCAGCCGGAGGACATCCGCAGCATGGCCGGCGAAGGGCGCGTGCTGCGCGTGCGTGGCGAGTACCTGCCGATCCTGTCCCTCAGCGAGTACTACGGGTACGGCGCCCGCATGCCCGGCAGCGAGTCGCTGGTGGTGGTGGTGGAAGGCGACGGGCAGAAGATCGCACTGGAAGTGGACGAACTGGTCGGCCAGCAGCAGGTCGTGGTCAAGAACATCGAGAACAACTACCGGCGTATCGGCGGCGTGTCCGGCGCCACCATCCTCGGCGATGGCCGCGTTGCACTGATCGTCGACATCGGTGGGCTGGTGCGCTCGCTGCGCGTGCCGCAGGCCGCCTGAGTCCGAGCGCAGGTGATCCAGGGCCGCCGCCCCACACGGGCGGCGGCTTTCGTTTGTGTGCAGCCCGGTAGCAAGGCGAGTGTGCGCCTCCCGCTCCATTTCGTGAACTCCGTCGGCCCACGGCGCCGCAGGAAACCACCCGCGTGCAGGCCGGAACACGGCCCCTGCAACGCGTCCGCGCCGCCGTCCCTACGCATCCGGATGTGACGCCCATCCATAAAGTCCGCCGGCCGTGCGCCGCTATCTCGCAGTGACAGTCGTGACCGGACTCGCATCGGCTCCGATTCACGCTGCACTCCCCGGCCGGCACGCACGCCCGCCACTCTGCCCACCTGGAGCACCTGCATGAAGTGGTTCCACGATCTGCCCATCGCCCGCAAGCTGGCCGTGGGGTTCACCCTCACCACCCTGATGACCCTGCTGCTGGGTGCGTTCGCACTGTTGCGCCTGAGCCAGGCCAACGACCAGCTGGGGGCGATGGCCAGCAACGATATTCCGTCGGTGCAGCATCTGGGCGAAGCCCGCTCGCAGCTTGGTGAATTCCGTACCTACGAGCTGGCCCAGCTGACCATGCTGGACCAACCGGACAAGGTGGCCGACTACAACAAGCGCATGGACGCCACCGCCAAAGCCGTACGCGATGAACTGGCGGCCTATGCCGCCTTGCCGGCCCAGGACAAGGAACGCGAACTGTATCGCGCCGCCTCGGCGCAGGTGGATCGCTACTTCGCCGCCAACAAGGCCATGCGTGACGCAGTGGCCGCCGGCGACGGCATCATGGCGCAGCAGATTTCCGACGAGCAGTCGCGCCCGGCACGGCGTGAACTGTTCGACGCCCTGAAGGCACTGGGTGCCCACATCGCCGGCCTGATGGACGCGCGGATCGCCGATGCCAACGCCACCCATCGCGCCAGCATGATCGCCATCATCGGCTGCATCGTGCTGCTGTCGTTGCTGGCCGCAGCCCTGGCCACGGTCATCTCGCGGGCCGTGACCGGTCCGCTCGGCAAGGCCGTGCAGGCCATCCAGGCAGTCGCCCGCGGTGACTTGAGCGTCAGCACCCGCGCCACCAGCAACGACGAGGCCGGCCAGATGCTGTCCGCCACCGCGGAAATGACCGCAATGCTGCGCCGTTTCTCCGAGCAGACACAGCTGATGGCGCAGATGCATGCCGGACCGGATATCAGCCATCGCATCCCGGAAGACTTCCCGGGTGTCTACGGCCAGCTCGCCAGCGGCATCAATACGGTCATTTTCGAGCACCTGGACGCGATCCGCGATGCGATCGACGTACTCAACCAGTATGCCGTCGGCAATCTCGCGCCGGACGCGCGCCGCCTGCCCGGCAGCCGCGCCATCCTGCATGAGTCGATGGATGCGGCCAAGTCCAGCCTGCTGGCGATCAATACGCAGATCCAGCAGCTCGCGGCCGCAGCCGCCGCGGGCGACTTCAGCCAGCGCGGCGACGCACAGCGCTTCCACCATGATTTCAAGGTGATGATCGATCACCTGAACACCATGATGGAAGTCGCCGACAGCAATCTCGGCCAGCTCTCGCAGCTGCTGCAGTCGATCGCTGCCGGGGACCTCACCGCGCGCATGGACGGGCAGTTCAACGGCGTGTTCGCACGGATGCGTGACGATGCCAATGCCACCGTCACCCAGCTGACCCGCATCGTTGGCCAGATCCAGGCCAGCGCCTCCAGCATCACCCTGGCCGCCGGCGAGATCGCCTCGGGCAACAACGACCTGTCGCGCCGTACCGAACAGCAGGCCGCCAACCTGGAAGAAACCGCCGCCTCGATGGAGGAACTGACCTCCACCGTGCGCCAGAATGCCGAGCACGCCCGCCAGGCCAACCAGCTCGCCATCGGTGCCCATGGCGTCGCCTCCCAGGGCGGCGAAGTGGTCGGCCAGGTGGTCACCACCATGTCCGCCATCGAAGCCTCCTCGAAGAAGATCGCCGAGATCATCAGCGTCATCGACGGCATCGCCTTCCAGACCAACATCCTGGCCCTCAACGCCGCGGTCGAGGCCGCCCGTGCCGGTGAGCAGGGCCGCGGCTTTGCGGTGGTCGCCAGCGAAGTGCGCACCCTCGCCCAGCGTTCGGCCGCTGCCGCCAAGGAGATCAAGGGCCTGATCGACGACTCGGTGGGCAAGGTCGCAGATGGTTCTGCGCTGGTGCACAAGGCCGGCGCCACCATGGGCGAGATCGTTGCCTCGGTGCAGCGCGTAACCGACATCATGGCCGAGATTTCCGCGGCCTCGCAGGAACAGAGCGCCGGCATCGAGCAGGTCAACCAGACCGTGGTGCAGATGGACGAGACCACCCAGCAGAACGCCGCGCTGGTGGAGGAAGCCACCGCCGCTGCACGGGCGATGGAGGAACAGGCTGTGCAGCTGGGTGAGGCCGTGGCCCGCTTCCGCCTGGAGTCACAGAACGAAGCACCGCTACCGGCGGTGGTCGTGGCGGCGCAGCGCAGAACGCCAGCGGCAGCTCCAGCGGCCAGGCCGGCTCCCCAGCGCGTCGCACGCGCCGCGGCGGCGCAGCCGGCGCTGGCACTCGACGGCGACTGGCAGGAGTTCTGACCTCATCGGAACCGGGACGCGTCGGATTCCTGCACGCTGGCAGGGATCCGACCCTCGACCGGCCCGGTCTGCTCGCCGTGACTCCTCGCCGGTTGTCGCAACGCATCACAGTTCCAGCGTTGCCCCGGCCAACTGGTTGAATTTTTCTTCAGGTTCAGCCGCCGCTCGCCGCTAACGGGACACGGTCCTACGCGAGCCAGCGATGCCAGCCAGCAACGACCCCGACCCGATACCGGTACAGCGTGGGCGAATGCTGGCCGGCGTGCTGCTGCTCGCTGCGTGGCTCGGATGGACCCTCGCCGCGCTGTGGGCGCAGGCCGATGCTTCACAGCCACCGGCCGGCCGCTGGCGCGCCGCGGACGTGCTGGCGCAGCTGTCGCCCGCCGTGCTTGCCGCCAGCCACCAGCATCCCCTGCTGCTGCGGCAGTCCATCGTCTGTGGCTGCGCCCCACCGGCGCGCACACCCGACGGCATCGATCTGCGGGAGGCCCGCACGCCGCTGCCCTTCGAATGGCTGGTGCTGTACCAGCAGCGCCTTGTCTATGCCGGGCCCTCCCTTCTCGACGCGGGCTGCGGCGGCCGTCCGCTCGCAGCCGCTCCACTGGTTGCGGGGCTGCTGCGCAATGCACAGGCGCCCGTGATCCTTTCCCATCATTGCCCATGCCACAAGGAGTAGCGCATGCATGCCTCCACCCGTAATACCGCCGCGCCGACCGGTCAGCCGACACCGCCTTACCTGCGCACGCTGGCCGCGGGTGCCGACCGCCTGTTCCTGCTGGTCAGTGCAGGGTTGGTCCTGGCCTCGCTGGCACTGGCCGTGCGCCATGGTCAATGGACACCGTGGCTGCTGGTCGCACTGCCCGCGCTGCTGGTCAGCGCGGTGCAGATCCACCTGCAGCCCGGCAGCCGCCTCAGCCGCTGCACGACAGCGCTGGCGTGGATGGTGCTGTCGGCCACCTTGATCCACCAGACGCACGGACAGCTGGAGACCCACTTCACGGTCATCGTGCTGATCGCACTGCTGCTGTACTACCGCGACTGGCTGCCGATCGTGGTGGCCGCCGTGGCGATCGCCGTGCATCACGTGCTGTTCTTCGCCCTGCAGACGCGCGGCCTGCCGTACCCGGTATTCGCCGCCGGCAGTGGTCTGGGCGTGCTGGTCCTGCACGCCCTGTACGTCACCATCGAGGCCGGCCTGCTGTCGGTGATGGCCGTCCAGATGCGCCGCCAGCTTCTGCTGCTCGGCCACGACCCGCAGCAACTGGCACACCTGGCACGCGGCCTGGCCGACGACCAGCCCCTGCCCGAGGCGCTGCATGCCAGCCAGTTCCCGCAGGACTCGCTGGCCGCCGCCCTGGTCCAGGCCAGCACCCGGCTGCTGCAGCGCCGCCAGCGCGAGCTGGCGGCCAGTGGCGAATCGCTGCGCATCCGCAGCGCGCTGGACGATGTCACCACCAACGTGATGATCGCTGACCGTGACCGCAACATCGTCTTCGTCAACCGTCCACTGCAGAAAATGCTGGCCGCCGCCGAAGCCGACCTGCGCCGTGACCTGCCGCAGTTCAGCGCCGCCGATCTGCTGGGCCGCAACATCGACATCTTCCACCGCAATCCGGCCCACCAGGCCACCCTGCTCGACCGCCTCACCGGCACCTACCGCACGCAGATCCGCGTCGGCGGCCGGGCCCTGCAGCTGATCGTCAATCCGATCATCGGCGACGACGAACAGCGCCAGGGATTCGTGGTGGAGTGGGCCGACCGCACAGCCGAGATCGAGGTCGAAGAAGAACTCGGCCATATCGTCGATGCCGCAGCGCAGGGCGACTTCAGCGGCCGCGTAGGAACCGCCGGCAAGGAAGGCTTCTTCCTGCAGCTGGCGGAACGCCTCAACGGCCTGCTGGATGCCAACGCACGCAGCATCGAGCAGATCTCGCAGCTGCTGTCTTCGCTCTCGCGCGGCGACCTCACCGTGCAGATGCAGGGCGACTTCCACGGTGTTTACGCCCGCATCCGCGACGATGCCAACACCACCATCGCCGAGCTGACCCGCATCGTCGGCAGCATCCAGGCAGCCTCCAGCCGCCTCACCGGCGCTGCCGCCGGACTGGCGCAGGGCAATGGCCACCTGGCCAGCCGTACCGAACAGCAGGCGGCCAGCCTGGAGGAAACCGCCGCCACCATGGAGGAGTTGACCGCGACGGTGCGCCAGAACGCGGGACATGCACGGCAGGCCAACCAGCTGGCCACCGATGCGGCCGACATCGCCGGCGAGGGGCGCACGGTCGTCGGCCAGGTGGTCACCACCATGTCCGCCATTGAAGCCTCCTCGAAGAAGATCGCCGAGATCATCAGCGTCATCGACGGCATCGCCTTCCAGACCAACATCCTGGCCCTCAATGCCGCGGTCGAAGCCGCCCGTGCCGGTGAGCAGGGCCGCGGCTTTGCCGTGGTCGCCAGCGAAGTGCGCACCCTCGCCCAACGCTCGGCGGGTGCTGCCAAGGAGATCAAGGGCCTGATCGACGCCTCTGTCGGCAAGGTCAGCGATGGCGCCGCACTGGTGCAACAGGCCGGCAGCACCATGCAGCGGGTCGTGGCCGCGGTGCAGCAGGTGAACCAGATCATGGGCGAGATCTCCTCCGCCTCGCAGGAACAGAGCATGGGCATCGAGCAGGTGAACCAGAGCATCGCGCAGATGGACGCCAGCACCCGCCAGAACGCCACGCTGGTGGAGGCGTCCACCGCGGCCACCCACGGCATGGCCGAACAGGCACAGCTGCTGGCGGCCGCGGTAGCGCGCTTCCACCTGCACGGAGGGGACGACAATCCGGCGGTGATGCAGCGTGTGCGGCAGATCGCCGGTATCGAGGAATGATGTCTTCGGCCCATTCCTTCGATCCCGGCCCGGCCGATGGAAGGTGATGAAACTCACACTTCATAATCCGGCGCGGTGGCCGATATCCCCATCGAGCCACGCGCCGGCGCGCGCAGGCGCCCGCCCCTGACCACAGATTCCATGTCCGACGGCAACGACACAGCAGTGCACGATGTCCATGCGGCCGACGCCGCGGATGAACGCTTCCTGGTCCGTAATCCGCGCCAGCTGCGGCAGCTGCTGCGCTCGCTGATCGAGCAGCGCTCCCTGATAAACGCGCATATCGACGGCCGCGATCGCTCGTTCCCGACCGCGCTGTTGGAACTGGACGAAGACGAGGACGTGCTGCTGATCGATGGCAGCCCGCAGGAGGCGTCCAACCGGGCAGCCGAGCAGGCCGATCATGTGCTGTGTTTCGCGCAGCTTGAGCGCGTGCTGGTGCGCTTCCGTCTGCAGGGGCTGCAGCGCGTGGACAACGACGGCCACGTCGCCTTCCGGGCTGCGCTGCCAGAGGAACTGATGCATCTGCAGCGGCGCGAACTGTACCGGCTGGAGACCCCCGTCACCGACTCGCCCCAGCTGCTGCTGCCGGCTGCGGACGGACGCCCCGAGGCGTTGTCGATGCGCGTGGTGGACATCAGCGGCGGTGGCCTTGCCGTCGCGGTGCCCAGCGACTGCGCCGTGTTCGGCCTGCAGCAGCGCTACGCGGCGGTGCTGTCGCTGTCGGATGGGCCGGATCTGGATATCGAGCTGGTGGTCTGCAACCTGCTGCCGCAGCGCCAGCCCAACGGTACCGAAATCAAGCGCGTGGGGATGCGCTTCGACAGCCTGCCTCGCGGTGGCGACAGCGCCATCCAGCGCTACATCTTCCGGATCGACCGCCAGCGCAAGGCACGCCGGAACGGAGAGATGTAGCTGGCGCCGGCCGTGGCCTGGCGCCATCCGGTCCTCACCAGACGGGAATGTCCTGTCACGGCCCTGCCTAAAGTCCCCCCGCGCGGGGCCGATATCGAGCCTGACACCGGGACTTCCGGCAGAACCAGGACCCCTCGATGAACGACCAGACCCGCTCCGCCGCCAGCGCCGGCGGCGAATTCCTCAGCTTCACGCTCGGCGCCGAGCATTACGGCGTGGATATCCTCAAGGTGCAGGAAATCCGCGGCTACGATGCCGTCACCCGGGTGCCGGACGCACCGGATTACATCAAGGGCGTAATCAACCTGCGCGGAACCATCGTGCCGGTGATCGACCTGCGCCTGAAGCTGCGCCTGGAGAACGCGCGCTACGACGCCTTTACCGTGATGATCGTGCTCAATGTCGATGACCGCGTGGTCGGCATCGTGGTGGACAGCGTCTCGGACGTCATCCCGCTGTCGTCCGAACAGATCCGCCCGACCCCTGAGTTCGGCGCTGCGGTCGATACCCGGTTCATCTCGGGCATCGGCACCCAGGACGACCGCATGCTGATCCTGCTGGACATCGAGACCCTGCTGGACAGCGCGGACATGGGCCAGCCGGCCCTGCTCGAGGACGCCGCCGCCTGAGTCTGCGTACCGCTTCACGTTGCTGTCACGAAACCCTTCAGTTCCCTGCGGCGGTGCCGATAGGGGGACAGAGGCCGGCCGCGCGGGAACGCGTACCACCGGCAAAAAACCATCACCCTCCCGGAGAACCACCCCGATGAAGTCCCTGCTCGCGCTCGTTTCGGCTGCCGCCCTGGCCACCACCGCGTCGTCCGCCCTCGCCCAGTCCTCGGACATGATCCCGCCGGAACTGGCCCCGCGCTCGGTGGGCAAGGACGGCATGGTCTGCGGCAAGGTCGAGAAGGCCCGCTTCGCCGAAGGTTCCGAAGGCCAGCCGACGTTCCTGTACATGGGCGGCGCTTTCCCGCGCCACACCTTCTCGGCGCGCATCGCCGGTGAAAACCGCAGCAAGTTCTCGTTCCCGCTGGAAACGCTGGAAGGCAAGACCGTGTGCGTGATCGGCAAGATCCAGCGTGATGCCTCGCGCGCCGAGATCGAAGTCAGCTCGCCGGCCGGCCTGAAGCTGGCCAACATCAAGTAATCCGCTGTCCGTCGCAGTCACGCCGGTCCTGGTGCCGGCGTGGCCGCCGCCGCAACCGGGCCCGATGCCCGTGCGCGTCTGCCTTAGGAGATCGCAACGCCCATGCCTTGGATCAACAACCTGAAACTGATGCCGAAGCTGATGGTGACCTTCGGCGTCATCCTGCTGGTGATGCTGCTGCAGGGCATCGTCGCCTATCGTGGCCTGCATTCGCTGAACAACGTCACCACCGAGTTGGCCGGATCGCGCATGGAAAGCATCCGCCTGGCCGGCGAGATGCGCGGCATGCTCGGCGAGTACCGCAACAGTGCCTACCAGCAGCTGATCCGTGCCAGCGATGACGTCAAGGCCGACGCGCGCAAGCAGGCTGCCGCGCTGCGTACCAGCATGGACAGTTCCATCAAGGACTATCCGAAGCTGGTGGACAACGCCCAGCAGAAGAAGCTGTTCGACACCTTCGCCAAGGACTGGAAGGACGCACTGGCCTCCTACGACAGCGTCACCGAGATGCTGGAACTGGACCTGCCGGACGACGCCATCGATACCTTCGTCGGCGAGACCCGCACCAAGCACCGCAAGGCCGCCGCGGCGCTGGAAGCCCTGATTGCCGAAGACAACCGCCTCGCACGCGCCTCGCGCGAACAGGCCGAATCCACCTATGCCGCTTCGTCCGTCCTGACCGTGATCGCCCTGCTGGGTGGCGCCGCGCTCGGCCTGGTGCTGGTGTGGCTGTTCGCCCGCGCCCTCGTCGGCAGCGTGCGTGGTGCCGTCTCGGTGGCCAATGATGTCGCCGGCGGCAAGCTCGACGGTCACATCGATGTCAGCCGCCAGGATGAAGTGGGCGAACTGATGCAGGCCATGCAGCGCATGCAGCGTGATCTGCGTGAGCGCATCGAGACCGACCAGGCCATCGCCCGCGAGAACCTGCGCATCCGGACCGCGCTGGATTACAGTTCGACCGGCGTCTACCTGACCGATGCCAACAACACCATCGTCTACAGCAACCGTGCCCTGCAGCAGACGTTGAGCCAGTACCAGGACGATGTGCGCCGCGACCTGCCTGACTTCGATGCGCAGGACTCGCTGATCGGCAAGCCGGTCACGGTGCTGGAACACCGTGGCGAGATGGACCCGTCCCTGCTGGCGAACCTCAAGCAGCACGGCGTGGCCCGTCGCCCGATGCAGTACGGCGATGCCCAGTTCGCCCAGGTCGTGTCGACCATCCGCAACGAGGACGGCGACACCGTCGGCTGCGTGGTGGAATGGCGTGACCGTACCCAGGAAGCGCAGGTCGAGGCCGAAGTGGCCCGGGTGATCGCCCGCGCCGCCGCCGGCGACCTGTCCGGCCGGATCGAAACCAGCGACAAGGAAGGCTTCTTCCTGCAGCTGGCCCAGCAGATCAACGGCCTGCTCGACGCCAACGCCGGCAGCATCGAACAGATTTCCGGCCTGCTCGCCGCGCTGTCGCAGGGTGACCTCACCGTGCGCATGCATGGCGACTACCAAGGCGTATTCGCTCGCATGCGAGACGATGCCAATGCCACTGCCGCGCAGCTGAGCGAGATCGTCACCCGCATCAAGCAGTCCAGCCGGGCAATCAGTACTGCCGCCGGCGAGATCGCCTCCGGCAACAACGACCTGTCGCGCCGTACCGAACAGCAGGCCGCCAACCTGGAAGAAACTGCCGCCTCGATGGAGGAG